>NC_003062.2:366875-673750 GCF_000092025.1 Agrobacterium fabrum str. C58 | reverse complement strand
GGGCGGCCAAAGGCGGCACCATAGGTGACGGTTTCAAGATCGACACCGGCATTGGCAAGGGCCGCAACGCGTTTATCGAAAGCGGAAAGCGCGCCGTCCAGCTTCAGCTTCGCCCTTGCGGCGAAATCGCCAAGAACCTGCGAGGCCTGCGGCAGGGGCGCCTGCAAGGCCAGGAACTGTTTGAGCAGTTCGAAGCTCTCATCCGGCAGGCGCGTCGCCGCGAGCGCGAGCTTCTCCCGCAGACGGCGGGCGATTTCGAGCGGTGAGCGGCTGGCATTGGTGGAATAGCCGGTTTCCTGCATCACCGTATCGAGATAATCGACCAGCACCGCCTCGTCGCCCGTCGCCAGAAGGCCGGCGACCCGGGCGTCCAGCCCCGTCATCGGCTTGGGATGCACGAGGCTTTCCAGCAGCGCGTCGAGCTGCGCCATGTCGCCGAAAGCCTGCACCAGCCGTTTCTGCCAGCCGAGCGGCAGGCCAAGCGCTGCGACAACGGCTTCAAACACCTGCTGGTCGCCCAGCGTGACGGCAAGCGAGCGGCCGGGCAGCAGACGCTGCAGAATGGCGGTCGCGTCGATGACGACACGGGCATCGGCGGCGGCAATATCGGTATCGCCGAGGTCTTCGATGCCGGCCTGATAAAACTCGCTCGCACCCTCACGGCGCTGGCGGAAGACTTCACCGAGATAGGAATAACGCTTCGGCGTGCCGGTCGCGGTCTCGATATGGCGCAGGCAGACGGGGATGGTGAATTCGGGGCGCAGGCAGAGGCTCTCACCCGTTTCGCTCTCCGTCATGAAGATACGGCGGCGCAAATCCTCGCCGGCCATATCCAGAAACGGTTCGGCGGGCTGGATCACAGGCGTGTTCACGCGGCTTGTGCGGCGCGCGGCGAATTCTTCCAGTAGCTCTCCGGCAAATTCCGGCATGTCGATCAGGGGCATGGAACGTTACTTTTCGTCACGGTTCGAGCGGCTGCATCATTTCGATGCGGTTTCCGAAGGGATCATGGACATAAAACCGGTGATATCCTTCAAGCGGCTCATCCTCAACCACATGGCAGCCCGCTGTTTCAAGTGTTTTTCGCAGGCTCACCAGATCATCGACCAGAAAGGCCGGATGGGCTTTCCGCGCCGGGCGGAAATCCTGCTCGACGCCAAGATGCAGTTTCATCAGGCCGCAGATGAACCAGCAGCCGCCGCGCATGGCTAGATTTGCGGGTTTTGCCTGCTCCGCGAAACCGAGCAGGTCACCGTAAAACCGGCGCGCTTCTTCTTCGCGGCCCGCCGGCATCGCCAGTTGAACATGATCGAGCGCGAGGATCGCCATGGCTTCAGCGCCCTTCGGCGGCGCGGCGAACGTCCTCTGCCTGATGCTCCAGAATCTCGCGGACCTTCGCCACCAGCTCGGCTTCCGGCACGCTGACCTGTGCCACACGCGCCTCGCGCCAGCTCGCATTGTCCTCGATTTCGCCGGAGAGGCGCTTGCCTTCGATCAGATCCTTGATCTGCACGACGCCTTCGGCGCGCTCGTCACCGCCCTGGATGATGGCGATGGGAGAGCCGAGGCGATCGGCATATTTCAGCTGGTTGCCGAATTTCTTCCAGTTGCCCTGGTACATTTCGGCGCGGATGCCCTCGGCGCGCAGCGCCTGGGTGAAGCGCTGGTAACGGCCCATGCTCTCCACATCGCCGTCCATGACGGTGATGAGGACGGGTGCGAGCGGCTTGACCTGCCCAAGCTTGCCGAGGTTCTTCAGCGCCGTCATCAGGCGCGAGACACCGATGGAGAAGCCCGTGGCTGGAACCGGCTGACCCATGAAGCGCGAGACGAGACCATCGTAACGACCGCCACCGCCGACCGAGCCGAACACGACCTTTTCGCCCTTTTCATTGGTGACGTCGAAGGTCAGCTCAGCCTCATAGACCGGGCCGGTGTAATATTCGAGACCGCGAACGACAGAGGGATCGATCTTGATGCGTGTTGCGTCATAACCGGCACCGGAAACCAGAGCGCCTATGGTGTTCAGTTCATCAACGCCTTCCTCGCCTTTGGATGTGCCCGCAACCAGTTTTGCGAGATCATCAGCGCTTGCCGCATAATCCTTGATACCAACGAAGAACAGCACTTTTTCGATCTGTTCATCGCCAAGACCCGCACCCTTGGTGAAATCACCGGATTCATCCTTGCGGCCAGGCCCGAGCAGCAGCTTCACGCCTTCCGGGCCGAACTTGTCGAGCTTGTCGATGGCGCGCAGCACATTCAGGCGGCGACCGGCATTGTCCTCTCCGCCGAGACCGATGGCTTCCATGACGCCGTCGAGCACCTTGCGGTTGTTGACGCGGATGACATAGTCGCCGCGCGCGATACCGAGCGCTTCCATGGTATCGGCCATCATCATGCACATTTCGGCATCGGCCTGCACACCGGCAGCACCCACCGTATCGGCATCGAACTGCATGAATTGCCGGAAGCGGCCGGGGCCGGGCTTTTCATTGCGGAAGACGTAACCGGCGCGATAGGTGCGGTAGGGCAGCTGTATTTCGTTGAAATTTTCCGCAACATGACGGGCGAGCGGCGCGGTCAGATCGTACCGCAGGCTCATCCATTGGTCGTCGTCGTCCTGCAGCGAAAACACGCCTTCGTTCGGGCGGTCGCTATCGGGCAGGAACTTGCCGAGCGCATCGGTATATTCGAACAGAGGGGTCTCGATCGGATCGAAGCCGTAAAGCTCGTAGACCCTACGGATCTTGTCGACCATCTCATTGGTGGCATGGATATCGGCAGCCGAACGATCCACGAAGCCGCGCGGCAGGCGGGCTTTCAGTTTCTGAGGCTTTTTTGCTTTTTCGCTCATGATGCCGATCCGATATTTTCCTGAAATTATGCCGGTGTATTAGAGGATGAAGCCCTGTGCGGCAAGCCGCAAAGGCTTTGGTTTTACTGGCAGCGCAGGGCAAGCCATGCTATATGGGATGCATGTATCCCATTTTAGTCGGAAAGGACGCAAGCAATGAGCAAACAGACGGCCATTCGCCTGCCGGACGAGACCTATGAGCGGCTGAAGGCGCTGTCTGAGCGGACCGGCCGCACATCCGCCTATTATATCCGCGAGGCGATCGAGAAGCATATCGAGGATATGGAAGACCTCTATCTTGCCGAAGAGGCGACGCGGCGCATTCAGCGCGGAGAATCGAAGATTATAAGCGCCGAGGAGTTCTGGCGTGATCTGGACAATTGAATATCACACGCTTGTGCAGAAAGAGATGCGCAAAATAAATCCGGAAGTGCGCCGGCGCATCCGCAGTTTTCTCCATGAAAGGCTGGCCGCACTGGACGACCCGCGCCAGATCGGCGCTACACTGCAAGGTTCCGAACTCGGAAATTTCTGGCGTTACCGGGTGGGCGATTACCGCATCATCTGCGATATACAGGACCAAAAGCTGGTCGTTCTGGTGGTCGAAATCGGCCATCGCCGTGAAATTTACCGTTAGGCATTCATGATCCTCGAAGCCCTGCAATATGCCGCCACCCGTGCGGTCACGCCGAAAGAATTCCGGCCGCATGTCCGCTATTCCGTCAACCTCTGGGCGCGCGCCAATCGGTGCGCGAAAGCCTGGGCGGAGCATGAGAACAACAGCCGGCAATTCGTGCTGCAATCGGCGAAAAAGCTGAAGCAGCGACGGACGGCTGTCGTGCTGGGGTCCGGCCTGTTGCGGGATGTGCCCCATGATGCGCTGGTGGCGATGTTCGATACCGTCGTTATGGTCGATCTGGTGCACCTTGCCAGCGTGCAGGCGAAGCTGCGGCTCAATGCCAAAAAGAACGTCCGCATCGCCAATCGCGACCTTTCCGGCTTCGATGACCTTTTGGCCGGCCGGCCCGCGGAACCGCTCGATTTCCTGCGGCGCGTGCCCTATCTCGATTTCGTTGTCTCGGCCAACCTCCTGTCGCAGATCGGCACCGGGGCACAGCATCGGCTGGAACGGGAGAAAATTGCGAATGTGCCTGGTGATCTTTTGCCAAAACTCATTCAGACACATCTCGATGCGCTGGCCGGCCTGCCCTGCAAGGTCTGTCTGGTGACGGACACCGCCTTCGACGTCATTGGCAAGGATGGTAGCGTGCAGCAGCATGAAGACCTGCTGCATGGCATCGAGATTGCCTCGCCTGCCGCCGCATGGGACTGGCCGCTCGCGCCCTTCGGGGAGGAAAGCCGGGATTATCGCATCGTGCATCACGTCATTGCGCGGGAAATGACGTGATCGTCACGCGCCTTGCGTCTTCGGCCTACAACCCCGCAAGACCCGCCTTGTAATCCTCCGACGCCGCCCGGCTGAGGCGCTCCAGTTCCATCGCCGCGCGGCTGGTATGGCGCTCCTTGTGGCGCAACAGAGCAAAATTGCGTGCCGGCAGATCGATGCCGGCGCGGACCAGCAGGCCCTGCCGCAGAAAAAGCGACGCAACGGAAGCGGAGACGGCGGTGGCAGCGCCACCGGAGCGGGCCGCCATCACCACCGCCTCATTGGATGGCAATTCGAGCATGACGGACAGCTCAGCCGGATCCACCCCCATCTGCCGCACCGCTGCTTCGAAGGCGGAACGCGTGCCGGAGCCCTGTTCGCGCAGAACCCAGGATGTGCCGTAAAGCATATCGAGCGCGGTCAGATAACGGCCGTCAGCGAAAGGATGGGCCGAACCGGTGACGACCAGAAGCTTGTCTGACACGACCGGCTGCACCATCAATGCCGGCTCGTCAATCTTGCCTTCGATGAAACCAACCTCCGCCAGACCATCCAGCACCGCCTGCGTTACCGTCTTGGTATTGCCGATATCCAGCCGGACCGTCACGCCGGGATAGAGTTTCTTGAACTGCATCAGGATCGGCGGCAGCCAGTAGCTTGCAATGGTCTGGCTGGCGCACACGGTAATTTCGCCGCGCGTCAGGCCGCCCATCTCAGAGAGAATCAATTCGGCATTGCGCACACGCGCCAGCGTCGCCTTGGCCTCGCCCAGAAAGGCCCGGCCGCTTTCGGTCAACTCGATGTTGCGGCCGACGCGGTGGAACAGCTCGACATTATAAAAGGCCTCGAGATTCTTGATGGCGGAACTGACGGCGGAAGCCGTGAGGCCGATGGCTTCGGCGGCGCGGGTCAGATGTTCGCGTTCGGCGACGGCGATGAAAATACGGAGTTGTTCGAAGGTCATTGCGTTTCATTCGATTTTATCGAACGATATATGCCATATTATTTGATAGAATAAAACAGGCGACTACGGCATTGTCGGCCCATGGCACAACATCGCACCCTCGCTCATCCGTTTCAGTTTTCGCTCCGCTGGCTCAGCCCGCTTCTGCCGGGCATTCTCATCTGCGCGGCAGTTAGCTGCGCCGCCATTCTGGCAGAGCGTTTTCAGGTGCGGATTGCGGGTCACGCCTGGCTTGGCGATCTGGTGCTTGCCATCCTGATCGGTACGCTTTTGCGTTCGTTGGTGTCGCTGCCTGTAGTCGCGTCGGCGGGTATAAAGTTCAGTGCCAAGACCCTGCTTGAAATCGCGGTGGCGCTTCTCGGCGCATCCTTGAGTCTTTCCATTCTCAAGGGCGCTGGCGGCTTACTGATTGGCGGCATCGCGCTGATCGTGGCGCTGTCGCTGGTCTTCAGCTATGCCGCCGGGCGGATGCTAGGCCTGCCGCCCAAGCTTGCGACGCTGATCGCCTGCGGCAATTCCATCTGCGGCAATTCCGCCATTGCTGCTGCTGCGCCCGCCATCGGCGCCAAGCCGGAAGATGTCGCCGCCTCGATCGCCTTCACCGCGGTTCTCGGCGTTGTCGCCGTGTTGCTGATGCCTTTTCTACCGCAGCTGCTTGGCCTTGATGCGACCCAATATGGCATCTTCGCCGGCCTCACGGTCTATGCCGTGCCCCAAGTTCTGGCCGCCACCGCACCGCTTGGAGCCGTGGCCGTGCAGACGGGCACCATCGTCAAGCTCATCCGCGTGCTGATGCTGGGTCCGGTCATCGCCACTCTCTCCGTCATCCACGGTCAGTCCGGCAAGGGACGCCTGAAGCTGCAACAGATGGTTCCGTGGTTCATCATCGGTTTCGTGCTGATGATCATGGCGCGCTCCTTCGGCCTCATCCCCGAGGCGCTGCTTTCCCCCGTAGCCTCGCTCTCCAACATCCTCACCATCATGTCGATGGCGGCTCTCGGACTATCGGTCGATATTCGCAGTCTTCGCCATGCCGGTGGCAAGGTCATCATTGCCGCCAGCCTGTCGCTCGTGTTGCTGGGTGTTCTGAGCTTCGGCCTGATCCTGCTGACGCAGGCGGCCTGAGCAGCCTAGGTCTTGCTGCTGAGCTTTATTTACCGGTGCTGACCGTCAATATGTAATGCGCGCCGAGCCCACGCCGCGGAGAACCCAGGATCAACGTCGGGCGGATCAGCCACTCCGTATCCGCCTTCGGCGTCAGGGTTGCAACCTTGCCCTGGGAATCGCTGAAGAAGATCGCGTCCTCATCCGGCGTCGAAAAATCGAAGACAGCCATCAGCACAAATTCGCTGGAGGCTGCAAGCTCGATCTTCACCGTCTGCCCCGCCTTCACCTTCAGCCGATAGACATCGCCACGCCCGCGCCGCGTCCAGCCATCCAGCGTCAGCGGTCCCGCCGGAGGCAGGGCCACTTCCTTCAGGCTTTCACCGTCATCGAGCCAGATGCCATCGACATTGCGGCTTTCCGCCAAGGATGGATGCGGCACGGCGGCGGCGGCCATGGTGAGCGCCAGAAGAAGGGAGGTTACCTTCATGGACGTACAAACTCCCGCCGCATGACCTCTATCGGCTGGCGGCAATGACAGCCTTCGATATGGTCGTTGACCATACCCATGGCCTGCATGAATGCATAGACGGTCGTCGGGCCGACGAAGGTCCAGCCCCGCTTTTTTAAATCCTTGGAAAGGCGGATGGAGGCGGCGCTGGTGGGGTTGGCCCTTAACGTCGCATAGTCCAGCCTTTGCGGCCTTTCTGCGGCGGCGGGTTCGAAACCCCAGAAATAACGCGCGAGCGAACCGAATTCATCGCGTAGCGCCATGGCACGGCGGGCATTATTGATGGTGGAAACGATCTTGCCGCGATGGCGGATGATGCCCTTGTCGGCAAGGCAGCGCTCGATATCGGCGTCACCGAACTCCGCCACTTTTTCGAATTCGAAATTGGCAAAGGCAAGCCGGAACGCCTCGCGCTTGCGCAGGACAGTGAGCCAGGAAAGCCCGGACTGGAAACCTTCGAGGCAAATCTTCTCGAACAGGCGGCGATCATCGGTCACGGGATAACCCCATTCCTCATCGTGATAGCGGCTGTAGTCGTCCAGCCCCTGCTGCCAGAAACACCGCACGCGGCCATCCGCACCCGTCTCAAGTCCCGCTTCAATCATTCCCGCGACCACCCTTTTCCACTTCTGCCCGCAACCGGTTTGAACAACGCGCTTACCACTCATTCACCACGTTTCAAAACCGGGCGCTAACCTTAAATCCAGCTTTCCTTAACCAAGCGCTTTTTAATGAACAGCCATTTACGATTCGCTGGCGTGGAGGTGCGAACGTATCCGGCAAAGCGGGTGAATGATCCCGCGATTTCCATTGTTGCGACATCCCGCAGAGAGAGTCCACCCGATGCCGATGAAGTCCGTTTTTCTGGCGCTGAGCCTCGTTTCCACCCTCGCCGTCCCGGCCGCGATGGCCAATGAGCGGTATCGCGAGCGCCCGCCCGTCGTCGTCAGCCCGGACCTTTCCGCCCCCTGGGTTACCCAGCTTGGCGGCCGCAGCAATGTGCGCCCCGTGGTTTATCCGCGCGCGCCTGCCGCCCGCCAGCCGCTGTTCCAGCAGCGTCAGGTCGCCATGCCGCAGCGCCCCAGTTCCGGCGTCACATCGCAGCGTCCGGCGCGGGTGCAGAATGCCGCCGTGCGCCCCAACGCACCGATGCGCACTCAGATCGCGCCGCAATTCCTGCCGCAGATCGTCAGCTATCAGACCGCCGAAAAACCCGGCACCATCGTCATCGATACGCCGAACCGCTTCCTCTATCTCGTCCTCGCCGATGGCAAGGCCCGGCGTTACGGCGTCGGCGTCGGCAAGCCCGGCTTTGAATGGGCCGGAACCCACAAAGTGACCCGCAAGGCAGAATGGCCAAGCTGGACCCCACCGAAGGAAATGATCAGCCGCGAGGCGACCAAGGGACACTACCTGCCGGCCTTCATGGAAGGCGGCCCGGCCAACCCCATGGGCGCACGCGCCATGTATCTCGGCTCGACGCTTTACCGCATCCACGGCACCAACCAGCCCTGGACGATCGGCAGCAACAATTCCTCCGGCTGCATCCGCATGCGCAACGAGGATGTCACCGATCTTTACGAGCGCGTCAACGTCGGAACCAGGGTCATAGTGATATGACAGCAACGGTTCGGCCATTCCGGACGTAGTAAGGCCGGCATAAGGTCTTATCCGCTTGAATTGCTGTCTCGCAGCGGTACAATCCTCACTTGAATTAAACGAACTTGGCGGGGGACGCCAGGCGCCGGACCTCTCCGGGGGGATGATGGAACGGCCTTAAGACGGGTGGTCAGCTGACCGCCCGTTTTTCGTTTCTGTCATTCAACTGTTATCAAAAAACGGTTTGGTGCATTTCTGATATCAATTCGGATTCTCTTAAATGTCGCGCCATACTTTACTTGTTTGCGCCCTGCTCTTCAGCGGCGTCTCCTTCTCCGCCGCAACCGCAGGCGAATTTGAAATTTCCGGTTATGGCGGCTGGCAAAGCGCGCCACACAGCGATGTGACGGTGTCCGACGGGCCGGATTTCCGCGCCGGATGGGAAGGCAAGTCCTTCTCCAACCCGCCCTATTGGGGCGTGCGTGGCACCTACTGGTTCGATGAGGGCCAGCTGCGGAATTTCGGTATCTCGCTCGATTTCACCCATGACAAGGTCTATGCGGACGACGAGACGCTTGCCCGTTCCGGCTGGTCGCATTTCGAATTTACCGACGGCCTGAACCTTCTGACGCTGAATGCACTCTATCGCTTCCCGCTGGAATCCCTGCCGATCACCCCTTATGTGGGCGCCGGCGTCGGCATTAACGTGCCGCATGTGGAAGTGTACCGCCCGTCAGGCAAGACCTTCGAATACCAGTTCGGCGGCGCCACCCTGCAGGCACAGGCCGGGCTCAGCTACCGCATCACCGACAGCTGGTCGACCTTCGTGGAATATAAGGGCACCTATTCCTTTATCGACGTGGATATCGACAATGGCGGCTCGTTGAAGACCGACGTCATCACCAATGCGGTGAATTTCGGCGTGGCGTATAAGTTTTAAACCAAAAGCCTCGCCGGCTTCGGCCCGCCATAAGCCCAGTCCAGCAGTTCCACCGTGTGCAGGATCGGCATATCCGTACCGGTTCCGATCTGCGTGATGCAGCCGATATTGCCTGTCGCAATGACATCCGCCCTTGTGGCTTCGATATTTTTCACCTTGCGCGCCTTGAGCTTGCTCGAAATTTCCGGCTGCAGGATGTTGTAGGTTCCAGCCGAGCCGCAGCACAGATGCCCTTCCGCCGGATCACGCACCGTGAAACCTGCCGCTTTCAAGAGCTGTTTCGGCGCCAGCGTAATCTTCTGGCCATGCTGCATGGAGCAGGCGGAATGATAGGCGACCGTCAGCCCTTGGCTCTGCCTTTGCGGCAGATCGAGGCTGGCGAGATATTCGGTGATGTCCTTCGCAAGCGCCGAGACACGCGCGGCTTTTTCGGCATAGGCTGGATCGAGCCGCAGCATATGGCCATAATCCTTGATGGTGGTGCCGCAGCCGGACGCGGTGATGATGATGGCGTCGAGACCGCCCTCTTCCATCTCCCGCATCCAGACATCGACATTCCGCCGGGCGGAGGCGAGTGCCTCTTCCTCACGGCCCATGTGATGCACCAGCGAACCGCAGCAGCCCTCGCCTCTTGGCACCACGACCTCGATGCCGAGCCGGGCGAGCAGACGCAGCGTCGCCTCGTTGATTCCAGGGTCGAGCACCGGCTGGGCGCAGCCGGTGAGGAGGGCAACGCGCCCGCGCTTTTCGCCTTCCGCTGGGCGTGCGCCCGGACGGGCGGATGCGGAGGCCGGCGGCACCGCAGCGGGGGCAAGAGCGAGCATGGATTGCAGCGGCTTCAGCGCCGGAGACTTGGCAAGCAGACCCGAGAAGGGCCGCGCCAGCCTTGCCAGATGCAGAGCCAGCCGGAAGCGGCCGGGATGCGGCAGGACGGCAACCAGAAGATTGCGGATCAGCCGGTCCATGGAGGGGCGCTTGTATGTCTGTTCGATGTGGGCGCGCGCGTGATCCACCAGATGCATATAATCCACGCCGGAGGGACAGGTAGTGGTGCAGGCAAGGCAGGAGAGACAGCGGTCGATATGGGTGACCACTTCGCGGTCGGCCGGGCGGCTGTTTTCCAGCATGTCCTTGATGAGGTAGATGCGGCCGCGCGGGCTGTCCAGCTCATTGCCAAGCGTGACATAGGTGGGACAGGTGGCAGTGCAGAAACCGCAATGCACACATTTGCGCAGGATTTTTTCGGATTCCGCCACATGCGGATCGGCCAGCTGTTCTGATGTGAAGGATGTTTGCATGGTTCAGACCGCCCCTTATACCGTTACAGCCATCTTGCCGGGGTTGAAGATGCCCGCCGGATCGAGCTTCTCCCTGATACGCGCCGAAAGCAGCGCTTCTGCCGCAGGCCGCGGTTCGAAAGCGGCGACCGAGGCGCGCACGGCGTCGCTCGCCCTCAACAAGGTTGCATGGCCACCGCCCAGCGCCCGGATAGCACCGCGCAGCAAATCCGCCTCGGGGTCCGCTTCCATCTGCATCCAGACGAGGCCGCCCTGCCAGTCGTAAAAGGCGTCGATGCCCGCTTCCATGCGCAGCGCCGCGACCAGCCGGTGGCCGGCGGCGGGTGCGACCGAGACTTTCCAGAGCGGTTTGGCACCCTGCCCGGCATAGGGTGCGACGTCACGCACCTGCCGCCACAAAAGCCTGCTGTCCTCGCCCTCCAGCAAAGTCCATGGACCGACCCGATCCATGACCGACAGAAGTTTGGCCGCGCGCGCTTCCACCGAGGCGGCGAGCCCTTCCAGCCGCAGAATGGTTGCCGGGCCTTCCGGCAGGGCGCCATCGATGAAGTGGGAACGCACGCTTTCCGGCAGGTGCGCCGCGCCAGAGACCTCGACGCTCATCGCCATCGCCGCCGCCATGATGCGTGTCGCCGCCTCGTCATCCAGCCCGGATACGACGACGGTTTTTTCCGCCGGCGGTTTCGGCAATACGCGGAAGGTCACTTCGGTGAGGAAACCGAGCGTGCCGAAGGAACCAGCGAGGAACTTCGAAAGGTCGAGACCGGTGACATTCTTCATCACCCGGCCGCCGGCCTTGATGATCTCGCCGCTGCCATTGACGAAACGGATACCGAGCAGGCTGTCACGCGCCGCACCGGCCACGTAGCGGCGCGGACCGGAAACATTCGCGGCAAAGACACCGCCGATGGTCGGCTCGCCTTCGGTTGCCATGATCGGACGGTGGTCCATCGGCTCGAACGCCATCATCTGCCGGTTTTCCGCCAGCGCCGCCTCGACAGCGGCGAGCGGTGTGCCGGCCCTGACGGTCATGACCATTTCGGCCGCGTTGTAGGCGACGATGCCAGCCATTGCGCGGGAGGAGAGCGCTTCAGCTGCGGCCACCGCATTGCCGAAACCGGAGCGGGTGTTGCCGCCGATGATTTTCAGCGGGGTTTTTCGGGTCGCGTGGTCGCGGATGATGTCGGCGACCTGGATTTCTGCGTAGGGGGTCAGCATGGGGTGCGCTCCGAGCAAGAGATAGCGAGGTTTGCGCAAGCGATACCCCCCTCTGCCCTGCCGGGCATCTCCCCCACAGGTGGGGAGATCGACTCGCGGCGACGCCGCGCGTTTCTCTGCGGTCGAGATAGAGCGACGCGAGCGCATCTTGCCGATCTCCCTCCTTGTGGGGGAGATGCCCGGCAGGGCAGAGGGGGGTAAGCCACACCCGCAAGCGTCACAAATCCCACTCCCATCACCCTCTCCCCTCCAGCGGAAACACCTTGGAAGGGTTCATCAGCCAGCCCTCGTCAAAGGCCGCCCGCACCGCCATCTGCTGGGCAAGATCGGCCTCGCCATATTGGTGGCGCATCAGGTCGCGTTTTTCGATGCCTACACCGTGTTCACCGGTGAGACAGCCGCCGGCATCGACGCAGAGCTTCAATATTTCATTGCCAGCCTCTTCCGCGCGGGCCGCATCGTCAGGGTCATTGGCGTTGAACAGGATGAGCGGGTGCATGTTGCCATCGCCGGCATGGAAGACATTGGCAACGCGCAGGCCGAGACGGTCGGTAATTTCGCTGGTCTTTTTCAGCACATAGGAAAGCTGGGAAAGCGGCACCGTGCCATCCATGCAGATGTAATCCGCGATACGGCCGGTTGCGCCGAAGGCGGATTTGCGGCCCTTCCAGATGGCCGCAGCCTCCATAGCCGACTGACATTCTTTCACCGTCTTCACACCGTGTTTTCTGGCAATGGTGACGATATCGGCCAGCATGGCGTCCATTTCCGCCTCGGAGCCTTCGACCTCGATGATCAGAAGCGCACCGACGTCAAGTGGATAGCCCGCCTTGGCGAAGGCCTCGCAAATCTCGATGGCCGGTTTGTCCATGAATTCGATTGCAACAGGGATGATGCCGGCGCCGATGATATCGGCTACGCAGGAGCCCGCTTCTTCAGAGGTCTCGAAACCGAACAGCACGGGCCGCGCCCCTTCCGGCCTGGCGATCAGCCGCACCGTCGCTTCCGTGACGATGCCGAGCTGGCCTTCCGAACCGCAGACGAGAGCGAGAAGATCGTAGCCTGCGGCATCGAGGTGATTGCCGCCCAGTTCCAGCACCGTGCCATCCACCAGCACCATTTTCACGCCAAGCAGATTATTGGTGGTGACACCATATTTCAGACAATGCGCACCACCGGAATTCATGCCGATATTGCCGCCAATGGTGCAGGCGAGCTGCGAGCTGGGATCGGGCGCATAAAAAAAACCCTCAGCCCCGGCCGCATCGGAAATGGAAAGATTGGTGACACCCGCCTGCACCCGCGCCGTGCGATTGTAAAAATCAAGATCGAGGATCGCGCTCATCTTCGAGAGGCCGATCACGACAGCATCCTCTTGCGGAATAGCGCCACCGGACAGCGAGGTGCCGGCGCCGCGCGGCACGACGGGAATGCCGTAACGGTGGCAATATCTCATCACTGCCGCCACTTCTTCCGTCGTTTTCGGCAGTGCTACGGCCAGCGGCAGGCGGCGATAGGAGACGAAGGCATCGGTTTCGAAAGGCACGAGCTCGCGCGGCTCGTGCACAAGACAGTCCTCCGGCAGGATATCCTTAAGGTCGGCGATGATGCGGTCGCGGCTCGCGACGACCTTGGCGCGCGGCTCCAGAAACTTGATCGGCTGAGTCACCGCCCCTCCTCCATGCACGTTCCTCCAACTGGTATTCTTTCTTTACCACTTTGAAACGGCGCAATCAAATGTTATGGATTTTTTCCATTCTGGAAATAATCGGAGGCAACTATGGCAAATCTGGGTGATCTGGAAGTCTTCGCAAGCGTTGCCGCCTCCGGCAGCATGTCGCTGGCCGCCAAGGAGCTTGGCTATTCGCCCGCCGTGATTTCCAAACGCATCAAGCGGCTGGAAGAAAAGCTCGGCGCACGGCTTTTCCAGCGCACAACGCGGCAAATCTCTTTGACCGAAGCCGGGCAGGGATTTTACGAGCGGGTGCTGGCCGTGCTGGCGGGGCTTGAAGAAGCCGAGGACTTTGTGTCCGGCCGGGCCAACACCGTCAACGGCACGCTGAAGGTTTCCGCCCCCACCTCCTTCGGGCGCATGCATATCGCGCCACATCTGAAGGGTTTCATGGAGCGGCATCCTGACCTCTCGGTCAATCTGGTGCTCAGCGACGAGTTCATCGATATTATCGAAGGCGGTTACGATCTGGCGATCCGCATTGCCGATCTCAATTCCTCAAGCCTCGTCGCCCGCAGGCTGGCGCCGGTGCGGCGTGTGCTCTGCGCCTCGGCTGATTATGTTGTCGCGCACGGTATGCCCGCGACAATCGAGGATCTGAAGAAACACCGCTGCCTGCCGGCGCACAATAATGACATCTGGCGACTGGAGGGACCGGGCGGCGCGCTCAGCATTCGCCCGGAGGGCATGCTGGTCACCAATTCGAGCGAGGTGATCCGCGAGGCGGTGATATCAGGGCTTGGTATCGCGCTGCGTTCGACATGGGATATCGGCCATGAATTGCGCAGCGGGAAACTGGTACAGGTGCTGCCCGGTTATGAGGGGTCGCGCAACGTGACGCTGTCTGCGGTCTATCCGAGCCGGCAGTTCCTGCCTGCCAAGGTGCGGTTGTTCATCGATTATCTCGCCGGGCTTTATGGGCCGTCGCCCTACTGGGAACAGGGCTAAGGCGGTTAAGTCGCGCCGTCACCACCAATCTTCCCTCATCCCTGTGCTCGTCACAGGGATCCAGCCAGCCCAAGTCCTTGGGCTGAAAAGAGTCTTCCCTCTGCGCAGACGCGCGTCGACTGGTTTCCTGTGACAAGCACAGGAATGAGGGAGGTAGGGCGTCGTTCAATGTCCACCTTCCGCATGGGAGCGGCGGATGCGGCGCACGACCCACCAGACACCAAGCACCGCGAAGGGAACGGAAATGCCGGTGACGACGGCCGGATCGACCGGCAGCACGTCATGGCTGATCGCCTTGGTGAGATAACCGATGAGCCCGACGACATAATAGGAGATCGCCGCGACTGACAGGCCTTCCACCGTCTGTTGCAGGCGAAGCTGCATGGCGGCGCGCTTGTTCATGGTGTTGAGCAGCACGGTATTCTGCCGCTCCAGTTCCACGTCGATCCAGCTTCTGACGAGCGCAGTGGCGCGATAGAGCTTGCGCGACAGGTTGGCCTGCCGCTCCTCCACCGACTGGCAGGTGCGCATGGCCGGCGCCATGCGCCGTTCCAGAAAGCTGCCCATGGTCTCATGGCCCTGAACGGGCGTTTCCGCGAGCGCCCGGATGCGTTCGCGCACGATGCCGTCATAAGCGCGGCTCGCGCCGAAACGATAAAGGCTGAGCGCGGCATTGGCCTCCAGCTCGGCGGCGAGCCGGGTCATTTCGGCCAGCAGCGCATCCGCCTCGTCGCGCGCGTCGCTCTTCATTCGCTGGGTGATGCCGGTGAGGCCATCTTCGATGCGGCGAATTTCCGGCGACAGCGTCTGCGCCATCGGCAGGCCGAGCATGGCGAGCGTGCGATAGGTCTCGATATCGAGCAGCCGCTGCACCAGCGCGCCGCGGCTGTAATCACTCAAGCCCCGGTCGATCACCAATATCTGCGTCAGCCCATCGCGATCCTGACGGAAATCGGTGAGGATCGCCGCCTGCCCATCGCGCACATCGCTATGACAGAGGCTGGTCGGCTCGAACATCGCCTGCGCCTGGGAGGTGACACCGTTTTCCGGGCGGATTTCCAGCCGTACCCCCGAGATCAGCGAGCCCGGCGGCGAAAAGCTGTCGCCGAAAGGGTCGCCGGCAATCTCGCCGCCAAACTTTTCCGGCGCGGGGCCGTCCCAGAACCAGGTCGAGAATTCCGTGTGCCGCTCCCAGCGCAGCGTCCCCTGCCCCCAGGGCATGGCGTGGTGGCGGGCATCACGTTCCGGCGGCGCGACACCGCGGCTGCGCGACATTTCCGCAATGACCGAATGGTGCACGGCCGAGCCGCCATCCATCATGAAGGCAAGCTGGACGATGATGCGCGACGGGGCAAGCAGCACGGTCGGCCGCGCATGAACCTCGCCCAGAGCCAGCGATCTCTCCGGCGCGCTCGCGAATGCAAATCTACCCTTGGCCATTGCGATACCGTCCCCGCTATTGTCGCCGGATTTCTAAAACATCGATTGCAATGAAAACATCGCAATCGAAGCCGATGTAATTGTTTTGATCCACCTGGCAGAAAAATCCACCATCATCACCCTGTCCGACTCTGCTTTAACAAAAGCCAATTCGAAAAGGCAGATGCCGCGTTGCCGCAGGCACGGCACCAAGCGAGGGGGAACTGGATAGAATAATTGACCAGTACGATGCTTCGCTGATAATTTGCCGCTCATCACATACGGGGCGGCATTTCGCCGGAGAGTTCTGCGATGGACGAAACGCTTTTTGCGCGCATCGAACACAGCCGCACATCGCGGGAGGTGATCTTACGTTTCGAGGAACTGATCCTCGACGGCATATTGCGCGATGGCGACCGGTTGCCTGGCGAGCGGGAACTGGCGCAGAAGCTGGATGTATCACGCCCGATCCTTCGGGAAGCGCTGAAGGAACTCGAAAACCGCGGTCTTCTCACCAGCCGGCATGGCGGCGGCACCTATGTGGCCGATATTGTCGGCCCGGTGTTTTCCGACCCATTAAGTGCACTGATCACCCGCCACAGCCGGGCGACGCGGGATTTTCTCGAATACCGCCGCTACATTGAAGGCATGACCGCCGAACTCGCCGCCCAGCGGGCAACGGAACCGGACAGGCGCAACCTTGCGGCCATCGTCGAGAGAATGCGCGAAGCGCATGAGGCGGGCCGCTTCGAAGAGGAGCTCTCGGGCGATGTGGAATTCCACAACGCCATCGGCGAGGCGGCGCATAATATCGTGCTGATGCATACGCTACGATCCTGCTACCGGCTCCTGAGCGACGACATCTTCTATAATCGTCACCTCATTTTCACCATCGCCGGCGCCCATGATGAGGTGTTGCGGCAGCACATCGCCATCCATGACGCCATCGCCACCGGCGATCCGGCAGCGGCAAGGGCGGCGGCGGAAGCCCATATCGACTTCATCATGGAGACGACATCGAGAGCGCATCAGGCGCGCGAATGGGACCGGATTTCCCGCCTGCGACAGCAGCAACGCAGCAGCTGAAAACGCCCTCCGGCGAAATCTGCAATCCATTTTATTCCGGTTTTTATGGAACCTTTTGTGCTCTTCGGTCTTTTTACCGGGTTAATTGGAAAAATTTACCAAGATGGGACCCATGACAACCACGAGCGAAACTGAACGCTATCCGCGGATAGCTCTCATATCGACGCATGGCTATGTCGCCGCACACCCGCCCCTGGGCGCTGCCGATACCGGGGGGCAGGTGGTTTATGTGCTTGAGCTTGCACGAAAACTCGGCCAACTCGGTTATACCGTCGATCTTTACACCCGACGCTTCGAAGACCAGCCGGAATTCGACGAGGTCGATGAGCGCGTCCGTGTGGTGCGCATTCCCTGCGGCGGGCGCGATTTCATTCCCAAGGAATATCTGCACCGGCACCTGATGGAATGGTGCGAGAACGCGCTACGCTTCATCAAAAAAAACGACCTCAATTACTCCTTCATCAACAGCCACTACTGGGATGCCGGCGTGGCCGGGCAGCGGCTCTCCGAAGCACTGAAAATCCCCCATCTGCACACGCCGCACTCGCTCGGCATCTGGAAGAAGCGCCAGATGGAGACCGATTATCCGGAAAAGGCCGATACGTTCGAGCTTGAGTTCAACTTCAAGGAGCGCATCCAGCACGAGCTGATCATCTATCGCAGCTGCGACATGGTGATCGCCACCACGCCGGTGCAGCTGGACGTGCTGATCGAAGATTATGGCCTGAAGCGCAAACATATCCACATGATCCCGCCGGGTTATGACGACAACCGCTTCTTCCCCGTCTCGGATGCGACGCGTCAGATGATCCGGCAGCGTTTCGGTTTTGAAGGCAAAGTGGTGCTGGCACTCGGTCGGCTCGCCACCAACAAGGGCTACGACCTGCTGATCGACGGCTTTTCCGTGCTTGCCGAGCGCGAGCCGGAAGCCCGCCTGCATCTGGCCGTCGGCGGCGAGAATATGGACGAGCAGGAAACCACCATTCTCAACCAGCTGAAGGAGCGGGTGAAATCGCTCGGGCTGGAAGACAAGGTGGCTTTCTCTGGTTATGTCGCGGACGAGGATTTGCCGGATATCTATCGGGCTGCCGATCTCTTCGTGCTTTCCAGCCGCTACGAGCCCTTCGGCATGACCGCCATCGAGGCCATGGCGAGCGGCACGCCGACCGTCGTCACCATCCATGGCGGGCTGTTCCGCGCCATCAGCTATGGGCGACATGCGCTGTTTGCCGATCCTTTCGACAAGGAAGATCTCGGCATTACCATGATGAAGCCGTTCAAGCATGAACGGCTCTACGGGCGGCTTTCGCGCATGGGAGCCCACAAGGCACGCAGCCTGTTCACATGGACCGGAATTGCCCAGCAACTTCTCGCGCTCGTGGAAGGCAGGACCATGATGCCGGTTCTGGAAGAAGCCGACTGGGCCGAACCATGGAATGACGGCGATTGAAACCGCTTCGTCTTCTTTCCACCGATCTTGACGGAACCGTCGTCGGCGATAATGACGCCACGCGGCGGTTCCGCGATTTCTGGCACGCACTGCCGGATGATCTTCGCCCGGTTCTGGTCTTCAACAGCGGCCGGTTGATCGACGATCAGCTTGCCCTTTTGGAAGAGGTGCCGCTGCCGCAGCCGGACTACATCATCGGCGGTGTCGGCACCATGCTGCATGCAAAAAAACGCAGCGAACTGGAAACCGCCTATACACAGTCGCTCGGCACCGGTTTTGACCCGCGGAAGATTGCCGATGTCATGAACCGCATTGCGGGCGTGACGATGCAGGAGGAGCGTTATCAGCACGGCCTGAAATCGAGCTGGTTCCTGCATGACGCCGATGCCGCCGCGCTCGGCGAGATCGAGGCCGCGCTTCTGGCCGCCGATATTGACGCTCGTATCGTTTATTCCAGCGATCGCGACCTCGACATATTGCCGAAGGCCGCCGACAAAGGCGCGGCACTTGCATGGTTGTGTGGACAATTGCGCATCGGCCTCGACGAATCAGTGGTCTCGGGTGATACTGGCAATGACCGTGCGATGTTTGAGTTGAAGACTATCCGCGGCGTGATCGTGGGCAATGCCCTGCCTGAGCTTGTCTCGCTGGCGCATCAGGACAATCGCTTTTTTCACTCGACCGCGAAAGAAGCGGATGGCGTGATCGAAGGCCTGCGGCACTGGGGACTGAACCCCCGCTAAAGCAGTACCGGCCATAATTCATAGCGGATTTGCATTCTGAATGGCTTGAAGGCAGGCAGAGAGCGCGTTACCGCATCGGGCTGTCCGGCCGGGGAACCACCCGGTCGCAACTTTGTTCGCAAATCGCCCACATCCCTTGCCCAAATGCTTCATCAGCATGAAGACAGTAGTGGGTTATGGGTAAAGGGGGATTGGCGTAACTTGCAGCGTCTCTATATTAGCAATTATCACTACCCGACGAAGAGGATTTATTCGGATTGAAGATTTTGAATCGATTGGCGACAGATGTTGGCTTGATGTTGCGCAGACCGCCGCGACAGCAATATGCGGCGCTGTGCTATCGATTGTCCAAGAGCAATCCGGAGCCGGAAGTGCTGCTGCTGACCAGCCGTGACACCGGACGGTGGGTCATTCCCAAGGGCTGGCCGATGGCCAACAAAAAGGCCCATGCGGTGGCCGAACAGGAAGCCTATGAAGAAGCCGGTGTCAAAGGCACGGTTGAAAAGGCGCCTTTCGGTTATTACGAATATGAGAAGAAGCTGAACAGCGGCATCAACGTGCCATGCAAGGTTCAGGTGCATCTGCTCGAAGTTTCGGAAATGCGCGACAGCTTTCCGGAAAAGGACGCGCGACGGCTGGAATGGGTCAGTCCCAGGGAAGCCGGAAAACGCGTCAACGAGCCGGAACTGAAAGCGCTGATGCTCGCTTTCGACAAGCGGATGGCGCATTCGCAATAGCGCCGTCGCCCGAAGAGTGGCAATGTGGAGTTTGGTTCTCCGACATCTGCTCTTCCCGTCTTTTCTTTTGGAAAGATGTGCGCGATGTAACAGTCTTTCTGTAAATTGCCTTCAACCTGCGACGCTGCCGGACGAAAGGGAATGCTGGCAAACGAGGTGTGAATGGCAACGAAGCCGCCATCGAACATGAAGCCGACGCTCGACAAGGATCTCGACAAGATTACCCGTGTCGAAGAAGCGACGCTGCATGTCACGCAGCAGCTTGCCGGCCTTGGCGCGGGGTTCATGTTCGTTGTGCTCGCGGCCGTCTTCGCCGGTGCTTTCGTCACCGGCACCGCGGGCTCGGTAATCATCATCGCGGCCGTTGCCCTTGGCGCCTATATGGCCATCAACATCGGCGCAAATGACGTGACGAACAATGTCGGCCCTGCGGTCGGCGCCAAGGCGATGCCGCTAGCGGTCGCGCTCATCGTCGCCGCCATCTGCGAGATCGCCGGCGCGCTGATCACCGGCGGCAATGTCGTCGAGACGATTTCGAGCGGCATCATCAACGTTGAGACTATTCCCGACAGGACTGCATTTTCCTGGGCGATGCTTTCGGCGCTTCTTGCTGCCGGCCTTCTCGTCAACATATCGACCTGGACCCGGGCGCCGATTTCCACCACGCACACGGTGGTCGGCGGGGTTGCCGGGGCGGGCATGGCCGCCTATGGGGCAAAAGCGGTCGAATGGCTGTCGCTGGGCAGTATCGCCTTTGCCTGGGTGCTCGCGCCCTTCATCAGTGCCGCCATCGCCATCGCCATCCTTACTTTCATCAAGGAATTCATCGTTTACCGCGACGACAAGATCGACGCCGCGCGACGGTGGGTTCCGGTTCTCATTGGCCTGATGGCTGGCGTTTTCATGGCCTATCTCATCTGGGTCGGATTGCGCCAGCTGATGCATGTCTCGCTTGGTCATGCCAGTATCATAGGGCTGGTGACCGGCCTTCTCGCCTGGCGGCTCTGCGTGCCGATCATCCGCAAACAGTCGGAAGGACTGGAAAACCGCAACCAGTCGCTTCGGATACTGTTCCAGTGGCCGCTCGTTCTCGCCGCCGGCCTGATGTCCTTTGCCCATGGGGCAAATGACGTGTCGAACGCCATCGGTCCTGTCGTCGCCATCGTGCGGGCCCTGCACGATGAAGCGGTGCAGACATCCGCGCGCGCGCCGCTCTGGGTGATGCTTGTCGGTGCCTTCGGGCTGTCCTGCGGCATTCTTCTCTATGGCCCGCGCCTCATCCGCCTTGTCGGTGAACAGATCACCAAGCTCAATCCGATGCGCGCCTTTTGCGTTTCCGTGGCAACGGCGCTGACCGTTCTCGTCGCCTCGCGTTTTGGTCTGCCTGTTAGCACCACCCATACGGCAATCGGCGCGGTGTTCGGCGTCGGCTTCTTCCGCGAATGGTACACACAGGCGTCAAGGCGGCGGCAGGAACTCGTCCAGTCAGGCACGGGCGAACCCCGCCGCACCCCTAGATATCTGGACAATCCCTCCGAGGTGCGCCGCCGTTATCTTGTCCGGCGCTCGCATTTCATGACGATCATCGCCGCCTGGGTGGTCACCGTTCCCGCAAGCGCAACACTTGCGGCGCTGCTCTACTGGCTCCTGTCCTTCCTTTTCCTCTGACGCTGAAACCGAAATCCCATGCGCGCAAATTTCCGGATGCAACGCCTGTTCATCGAAGCCTCCCTTTCCGAGGGTGTGGCGCAGGAGGCGACGGGCGAACAGTTCAACTATCTCGCCAATGTGCTGCGCATGACCGACGGCGCGGAAATCCTGCTGTTCAACGGCCGCGACGGCGAATGGAAAGCGAAGCTCTCCTTTCCGAGCCGCAAGAAGATTAGCCTCGTTCCGCTCGAACAGACGCGGCCGCAACCGGATGCCGCGGAGCTGCATTATCTCTTCGCCCCGCTGAAAGTCGGGCGCATGGATTATCTGGTGCAGAAGGCGGTGGAGATGGGTGCTGGCCTGTTGCAGCCGGTGATGACGCAGCATGTTCAGGGCAAGATCCACAATAGCGAAAAACTGCGCGCCAATGCCATCGAGGCCGCCGAACAATGCGGCATTCTGTCCCTGCCCGAAGTGGCAGAGCCGGTGAAGCTGAAAGAGATGCTGGAGACCTGGCCGGAAGACCGTCGCATCATCTATTGCGACGAAGGCGATGCGGGCCAAAATCCGCTGCCGATCCTGCAGGCCGTCAAGGAACGCAAAATCGCGCTGCTGGTCGGCCCGGAAGGCGGTTTTTCCGAGGAGGAACGGGCGTTGCTGCGCAGCCTTGCCTTCGTCACCCCGATCCCGCTCGGGCCGCGCATATTGCGGGCCGACACGGCCGCCGTCGCCGCACTCGCCGTCATTCAGGCTGTTATCGGCGACTGGAACTGAGGGGCACCATTGCGCTTCATGCATCTTTAAAAGAAATTCATTTGCCACCGGATACGATCCGGCCCTATCTGCCAATCATATGCCTCGCGGCAACATTGACGTCATAACAAGGTAAGCCATGGCACGCGACACGACCGACCAGACACCCCTCTCCTCCGTCACGGAGCTTACCGACTATCTGGCGGCCGGTTGCAGGGCTGAAGCGGATTTCCGCATCGGCACCGAACATGAGAAATTCGCCTTTTTCCGCAAGGATAACAGCCCTGTTCCCTATTTCGGCGAGGCCAGCATTTCGGCACTGCTGAAGGGCATGCAGGAAAAGCTCGGCTGGGAGCCGATCATGGACGGTGAAAACATCATCGGCCTTGGCGAACAGCACGGCATGGGCGCCATCTCCATCGAGCCGGGCGGCCAGTTCGAACTGTCTGGCGCGCCGCTCGAAAACCTGCACCAGACCTGCAAGGAATCCAACCAGCATCTGGCAACCCTGCGGGAAGTGGCCGAGCCGATGGGCATCCGTTTCCTCGGCATCGGCGGCAGCCCGCTGTGGACTTCCGACGAGACCCCGCGCATGCCGAAATCGCGCTACGCGATCATGACGCGCTACATGCCGAAAGTCGGGACCAAGGGTCTCGACATGATGTACCGCACCTGCACCATCCAGGTTAACCTCGACTTCTCCTCCGAAGCGGACATGCGCCAGAAGATGCGCGTTTCCATGAAGTTGCAATCGCTGGCGACGGCGCTCTTTGCCTCTTCGCCCTTTACCGAGGGCAAGCCTAACGGTCTTCTGTCCTGGCGCGGCGATATCTGGCGCGATACCGACAATCGCCGCTCCGGCGTGCTGCCCTTCACCTTCAGTGACGATTTCGGCTTCAAGGATTATGTCGAATGGGCGCTTGATGTGCCGATGTATTTCATCGTGCGCGACGGCAAATATCACGATTGCACCCATGTCACCTTCCGCCAGTTCATGAACGGGGCGCTGAAGGGTGAAATCGCCGCATGGGAACCGACCATGGGCGACTGGACGAACCACCTCTCCACGCTGTTCCCCGATGTGCGCCTGAAGCGTTTCCTCGAAATGCGCGGCGCCGATGGCGGCCCGTGGCGGCGCATCTGCGCCCTGCCCGCCTTCTGGGTCGGCCTTCTCTATAATCAGGAGGCCCTCGACGCTGCCGATGCGCTGACCGCCGATTGGAGCTTCGATGAGGTGATCGCACTGCGCAACGCCGTGCCAGCGAAGGGGCTGGCGGCCGAGATTGCCGGCAAGCCGCTTCTCGGCATTGCCCGCCAGGTGCTCGACATTTCCCGTACCGGCCTGAAAAACCGCAAGCGGCTGAATGGCGAAGGTCAGGACGAGACCGTGTTCCTGTCATCGCTAGACGAGGTTCTGGCCAAGAAGACCACGCTCGCCGAAGACCTGCTTGCACTTTATAACGGCCGCTGGGGCGGTTCGGTGGTGCCGGTGTTCGAGGAATATCAGTATTGAGGCATTGCCGGTAAGCTGCGCCGGTGAGGTAAAGCCGGGCCATAAAAAAGCCCGGCGCGGCCGAGGGGCCTGACACCGGGCAAAGGCAGGGCTATTGGCAAATCACCCTGCGGGGAAAACCTTGCGGCTGGAAGCCACGTCCGGCAGCTGGAGGTCTACCGGAGGCGGAATTTCAAAGCGTCTTGAAACGCGTGACCGCGCGTTTGCGCGCAGCGCGGGTGAGATGGGACGTCGGATCTTCCAACAGGCCGGTATTGAGAGCATCGCTGACGTCAGACCGCACCAGACCGATATCGGCAAGAAGGCGGTCATCAAGTTCCGTGAGACCATTGGCCACGATACGATTGTAGATGCGCTGCACGAACGTTTTAACGCCGGATACACCCAGTACAGCGGCGCGACGCCAGGCGTCCCCCGGCCGTGCGGTTACAAGTTCCAGTTCCATTCTCCGTTCTGCCGTGCGCATGATACTTATCCTTCCGTAACGGCACGATGCGGCACCGCCCCCGACGCACCGCGCGCGAGAAGCTGCCTTGGGTTGGTGGCCCGACGTCTCGTCGGCCCAGGTTGATACTGATTTGCTTGGTGTCAAAATGTCGCAAGACTATTGATCAGTCCAACGAATGTTTCTAATGTGAGACATCAATCATTCTGATGGATGACACTCCATGTCCGCACCTCTCGACATCGACCAGCTGCATACCTTCATCGCCATCATCGATACGGGCAGCTTTACCAAAGCCGCTGACCGCGTTTTCAAGACGCAATCCGCCGTCTCCATGCAGATGCGGCGACTTGAAGAACGCATCGGCAAACAGCTCTTTGCAAAAGACGGCCGAGGCAATCGCCTGACCGCGGAGGGCGAAAAGCTGATGAATTATGCCCGCCGCATCATCCGCCTCAACAATGAGGCGATCGCCGCCTTCGATGACAACCGGCTGGAAGGCACGCTGCGCATCGGCACCCCTGATGACTATGCCGACCGCTACATGCCTGAAATCATCGGGCGTTTCGCCAAGACCCATCCGAATGTCGAGCTTTATATCGTCTGCGAACCTTCGGTCAGCCTTGCCGAAAAAATGGCGCGCGGCGAACTGGATATCGCGCTCGTTACCCATAATCCCCGTGCACGCTCCTCCGATGTGGTGCGAACCGAGCCGCTCTGCTGGGTCGCCTCCGCCAACCATCCGCTGAAGGACGACGCGCCGGTGCCGCTCGCCGTCGGGCGGCGCGATTGCCACTGGCGCCAGCTTGCCTGTTCGGCGCTCGATGCCGACGGGCGGGATTATCAGGTTCTGTTCACAAGCTGGTCTTCCACCGTGGTCGCCGCCGCGGTGCTGGCGGGCATGGCCGTTTCGGTGCTGCCGGAATCGGCGCTGCGCACCGGCATGAAGGTGCTGACCGCCGCCGATGGTTTCCCACCGCTGCCGCCGGTGCAGATCGGCCTGATGAAGCGCCCCGGTCTCTCGCCTTCGCTGGTGAACGCCATTACCGACCACATCACCGCCTGCCTCGATAATATCTCGCCGATGAGCGTTGTCGACGAGATGGACAGTGATGTGAAGACCTACCCCAAGATGCCGCGCCTGCGCGCCGGGCATATGCTGCCGGGATGGTGAGATGCCTAAGGCCGGATAGCCCGGCCTTTCTGTTGTCGGCTTATCGTGCCCGCAACGTTGCGACCGCCAGCAGCGTGTCGCCGCTGATACCCGCCGAGCCGCTGCCATTAAACAGCGTCATGATCGGATCGGCGACGTTCTGCTTGTTGTCATACATGATGGTGAAACGGGCAATCAGCTTCTTGACCTTATCCGGATCCTGAAAATCCTTGATATCGAAGTATTTCTTCATCATAGCCACCTGCGTATCGACATTGGCGTTGCCGAGTTCGTCCGGAATACCGAAGGTGGTCTTGATGAAGTTCTGGATCGCGGTATCGGCAAGGATCGAATAATAGGACGTCGTCCCGGCCGCCATGCGCTTGAAATAGAGCGCCAGTCGCACACCGGCGTTTTCTTCGCCGGCCTGCGATTCCAGGGTCTGGGTCAGATAATTGTCGAGCGTTTCATAGAGACCGCGCCGGGTCTGGATCGCACTGCGGTCTTCATGAAGGAGCTTGCCTTCCGTGTCGAAATTGAAGGCGGTGACAAGGCGACGGAAGACCGGGTCCATCTCCTTGTTGACGTAGCTGTTCTTGTCATCAAGGTTCGAGGTGAAGATTTTCTGCAGCTGCTCTTTGGTGACGCTCTTGGGGTCGATACCGAGCGATTCCATCGCGAATTTGGTCAGGCGGTCATTGGCCAGAAATTCACTGAGCGTCTTGATCTTCTGCATCTCGCCTGAGAAATACTTCGCCTCAGTCTGGGCGGCTTCTTTGTCCTTTTCGGTACCGAAAGCCGATTTCTTCTTGATGTAGTCGGCCGACATGGTCTGCAGCTCGATTTCCGACTGCGCCAGAATGGGTGAACCTACCGAACCGTCCTTCGTGAAGTTGAAGAGTTCGGCGAGCTTCACGTATCGGTCGTCCTTCAGCGTATAAACATAGCTCTTTTTATCCTGCAGGTCGCTGGTCAGCACTCTCTGGATATCGGAGATGTTGACCTTGGCGGGATCGAGACCGACGGCTCTCAGCGCATAGGTATAGACGGCGTTGGTTCCGAGGAAATCATTGACGCTCGTGACCTTGCTTATGCTGCTCTTGAACAGTGAAAGCGCCTTTGCGTCTGCAGCGTCGTCCGCATCGTTGTAATGGGTCATGTAACCGCTGGTGGTCGTGGCGGTCTGGGTCGTCGTCTGCGGCGTCGTGCCGGCCGCAAGCGTTCCATCTGGGAGAAAATTGAATGCGTTTTTCAGGGCGAGGTAACGTTTGTCGTTCTTGCCCATGGTCGCGATGTAATTGTTCGGATCGCTGAGATCGCTGGTGAGGATGTTCTTGATCGTTGCGGGCACGATAGTGAGGTCATTCAGGTCGAAGGCCGTTCTGACATAATTGAGAAGCCGCGCGTCCGACATCAGTTCCTCTACCGTCGTGATGGAACCAATCTTCGATTCGAAATAATCGCGGTTCAGCGTGGCGACGGTCGGTGTCACACGCGGTGCGCTGCCAATATAGGAGTCCGTGATGGCTTTCAGTTTGTCCGCCGTCTGCGCCCCGCCGGCATCCACCGTACCGTCATTCTTGAATTCGAAAGCATTGGCGATCTGCGCCATCTTGTTATATTGCGTGACGGCGTTCGACAGCGTTGTCTGCTCCGCCTTGATCGCCGCGAGCTTCGCGTCCCATTGATCCTTTGGCGGCAGAACGGCCTCAAGCTGGGTCAGCTGGTTCTGGCGGGTCACCTTTTCCGCCTCGAGCTTCGTGCGCTCCTCGGCCGTCAGACCGGTGCCGGCAAGGTCGGTATCAATCGCCGTAATGCGGGCCGTGACCTGCGCATGCAGTTCGATATTGCCCTTCATCGTCAGCTTTTCGACCGCGTCATTATAGGCCGCGCCGTAGTTCTGGTTGATGTAGCTATTGGGATCGTTGACGTCACTCGTCATCAATCCCTTGATATGGGCGTAGGAATAGGTCTTCTCATCGATGTTGAAGACCTGGAAGATATAGGCGCGCGTCCGATCGTTGCGCAGCAGCTGATCGGCATTCGTCACCGTGCCAATGATCGCCTTGTAATAACGCGTCTCTTCCGCAAGGCTGCCGTTCAAATTGGTGATCGACGTATCATAAAGACCGATCATCTTGTCGAGCTGCGCATCCGTCTGGACCGTCTTCGTCGACGCCGTGAAGTTGAAGGAGGCGGCAAATTCGCGATACCGTTCGTCGGTCAGCTTGTTGGCGAAACTGTTCTGGTCGTTCAGATCGCTTTCCAGCACCTTTTTCATGAAGGCCTTGGCATAGGTCATCTCGCCGAGACCGAAGGCATCCATGGCATAGGAATAGAGCTGGTAGTTACCGAGGAACTCATCGACGCTTTTCACATTGCCGATGTTCTCCTTGTAATATTTCGTCTGCCGCTCCACGAGCCCCTGCTGCGACACGCGCGAAATGCTTGATTTCATATCGCGGTTGATGAGGTCGTAGCTGAGAAAAGTCGATACCATCCTAATGCCCCCTGGAGCGCCGCGTATCCCCTCGGGACACCAGAAGCTCCGGTTTTAAATCCACCTCGCGCGCGCCCATCCGGACACACGGCAAGCCTTGGCAGGACTATGCATGACGCGCCTTGCCCGTAGCTTGAAAGAGCACAGTTTTGACGGCGATAAAAATCGCATTGTCTCGATCTGCTTTACCTAAGCGAAACCATGCCAAAGTGGGTTTTGCTAACCATTTGGGAATGCAAAGTTTTCTTAACCGCGATTTTTAAGCAGTCTCGAACAGGCGGCAGATATTCTCCTGACATCAGAGGACGAAAAGTCCCAATGAGAAGACCGGAAACCGGCTCTCAGGTAAAACAAGGGTAGAATAAACATGACCAAGACCGTTCTGAAGCCCGACTGGGCCGTCGCCACACTCAGGTTAGACCCGGCACGTTTTCCGCAACAGGTCACCTATGGAAAAGCCAATGGCGCGACTGATGTCGCCGTCACTCTCGATGAACGGGGCGCCGTTCTGAGAAAGGTTCTCACCTCTTCCGGCCTGCCTTTATCCTTCGCTTTGCCAGCCCGCGCCTTCAAGGGTGTTGCCGCCCGCGCCATCGACCATGGCGACGGTCAGGTCACCGTGACGCTGGAACTGCACCATGACGATCCGGACCTCTGCGTTCCGCTGCTGGTCGCTCATGATCTCTACGATATCGCCGCCGACTGGCGCAGCTGGTCCGAGGCCTACCGCATTCCCATGCTGATGGTGGAAGCCGATGGCGTTGCCCGCCCGCTGGAAGAACATCTCGGCAAGGTACGAACCCAGAATACCCGCCCGCGCCGTCGCCATTCCTATTTCGCGGATCGCCGCCCGCGCTTCCTCGTTCGCCGCTCCACCGGCTCGCTCGGCATGAGCATGAAGATCGAGGGCAAGGAAATCATCGCCCGCAGCTGATCTTCTTCAGTCCAGAACATAAAAGCCCGGTGCGGATGACGCGACCGGGCTTTTTCGTATTCCCTATTCCCGCAACTTACGCCAGCAGCAGCGGCAGGATGAGACCGGCAAAAATCAGCACGCCGACACGGTTGTTGGATTTGAACAGCACGAGGCATTGGTCGACGTTGTCGATATCGAGCACCCAGACCTGCCGGAACAGCATGATGGCGGCAGCGGCAAGGCCACTATAGGCAATAATGTTAACACCCGCCGTCCAGAACGACAGGAAAATCATGACAAGGGCTGTGCCATAAAGGACAACCAGCCAGCGATGTGTGTTTTCTCCAAACAGCAGCGCGGTCGAGCCGATGCCCACGGCCGTGTCGTCTTCCTTGTCCTGATGGGCGTAGATTGTATCATAACCGATCGTCCAGGCGATGGAACCGACATAAAGCAGGACAGCCGGCCAGGCGAGAGAACCGAACTGCCCGGCCCAGCCCATCAGCGCACCCCAGGAAAATGCGAGCCCGAGGAAAAATTGCGGCCAGTTGGTAAAGCGCTTGGCGAAGGGATAGATCGCCACGAAGACCAGCGAGGCTATGCCGGTGATAACAGCGAAACCGTTGAACTGCAAAAGCACAACCAGCCCGGCAAGCGCCTGCAGCACGATGAAGAGCTTGGCCTGCCCGCGGCTCACCCGGCCCGATGGCAGCGGCCGCGAGCGGGTGCGCGCCACGGCCATGTCGATCTTGTGGTCGGCGAGATCATTATAGGTGCAGCCCGCGCCGCGCATCGCCACCGATCCGATGAAGAACAGCACGAGATGCCAGATCAACGTGCCCCAGGAAAAGCCGCCAGTCGCCACTGCCGCATTGGCCGCGAGGGCTGCGGCCCAGAAACACGGCCACATCAGTAATTGCCAGCCAATGGGACGATCCCACCGTGCCAGCTGCGCATAAGGCCAGAGGGGCCTCGGCAAAATCCGATAGACCCAGTTGTTGGATGGCGCGTCGGAAACGCGGTCTGACAAATCGCTGTGGTGAACCATGCGATGGTTCTACAGCATTGGCAAAAAAATCGGAATGGATTTCAGCACCCCGCCCGCATGCAAAAAAGCCCCGCAGCGGCTTCGCAACGGGGCTTCACATGTGGTTATCGCCCGTCCCCTCAGGGCAGCGAGAAATTGAACTTGTAGCTGGCCTGAACGCCGACGATGAACTGGTTCTTCGAACCGCGTTCGCGCACCAGCGAGCTGTCGGCGGCATCGCCCATCAGGCGGCGATATTCCGCGAACGAGCCAACTTCCGCGTTTTCGGTGACCTTCCAGGTGATGGCTGCGCCAACGCCGGCGGAATGCAGGCCGCCGCCCGGGCTATAGGGCGAAGGCGCACCAGCCGCCGTCTGGGCGGCGCTGACGCCATAATAGCGCTCGTTATATTTGCTGCTGACCCAGGTCGCGCGCGGGCCGACGGACACCTGAATACCGGGAGCGATATCGGTGAAGACATCGGCGTTGAGATCCGCCACCACGCCGCTGTGGCTGCGGATGCCCTGACGGGCTTCGCCGCGAATGCGCAGCCAGTCGGTCGGATAGGCTTCGGCGAAACCGCCCAGCTCCCCGCCGCGCTTGATGCGGGTCATGCCCTTCAGGTCGGCCGAATCGCCTTCGTCGCGCGGGGAAACCAGCTTGCCGGCCAGACCCATGCTGATCGGGCCATTGTCCAGAAGCGAGATCGAGGCGCTGTCGTTGCGCGAGGTGAAACGTGCACCCTGCCCCTGACGGCCAAGCGAAATGATGGGCGAAAAGCCGAATTCATTCTTGTTGTCGCCCTGATATTTCGGTGCGGTGAAACCCGCGCCGCCGAGCTTCAGATACCAGTCGCCGGAAAACCAGCCTTCAGCATGGGCATTACCCACAGCAAAAAGCGACAGGACACAGGCGGCAACGGCCGCTGATGGCTTGAACATGAAAGAACCCCAGAAACGCAATACAGACAGGTGCCCGTAGAATTAGAGGGATTGTCTTTCCATTCCATTAACCAGCGTGGGGAGAAACGTACAGCGCTCCCCTCCGTCCTACCGGCCTTGAGCCGGTAGGACGGAGGGGAATACCTCCAGCGTCAGAAGGAAACCTTCTCCAGTGGCGGGCGCGTCTTTTCGAACTCCAGCAGCTTTGCCTCGTTCTGCGCGATATAATCGCGATTATGCGGCACGGCATCGCGGTCCTTGGCGAGCTGAATCTGGAAAATATGGAAGTTTTCGTGGGTGAAGGCCATTTCCGAGCCTGCCAGATAAAACTCCCACATGCGAAAGAACCGTTCGTCGTAAAGCGCGACCGCCTCTGCCTTGCGCGCCACGAAACGTTCCCGCCAATGCCGCAGCGTATGCGCATAATGCATCGGCAGGATTTCGATATCCTTCACCAGCAGCCCGGACTTCTGGATCGCCGGCAGCACCTCGGCGAGCGAAGGAATATAGCCGCCGGGGAAAATATATTTTTCGATGAAGGGGTTGGTCGCCAGCGCCGGATAGGGTTGGCCGATGGAATGCAGCACCATCACGCCCTTGTCGTCCAGCACCTCCGCTACCTTGTCGAAATAATCGCGATAATGGGTCGGCCCGACATGTTCAAACATGCCGACGGAGACGATGCGGTCATATTTCTTCGAGGCCGGCAGGTAACGGTAGTCCTGCAATTCGAAGCGAACATTGCCGGCAAGCCCACGCTTTGCCGCGCGGTCGCGCGAGACGCGCAGCTGTTCTTCGCTGAGCGTGATGCCGGTCACATCAGCACCGGCGCTTTCGGCGATATACATCGCCATGCCACCCCAGCCGGAGCCGATTTCCAGAACGCTCTGGCCCGGTTCGGTCATCAGCTTGGCGGCAATGTGCCGCTTTTTCGCAACCTGCGCCTCATAGAGGCCGATATCAGGCGGATTGAAATAGGCACAGGAATATTGCCAGTCCTCGTCGAGGAAGAGATCGAACAGCTTGGCGCTCAGATCGTAGTGATGGGCGACATTGCTCTTGTTGTGATTGACCGGCAGACGCATCTTGATGCGGGCGGCGATGATGCGGGCCATGCCACGCCAGATCATGCCGAAGGACAACGCCTCGCTCAGCGTATTGCCCTTCACCAGCGCCAGGAAATCGTAAATGTCGCCTTTCGCGACCTTCGCCCGGCCTTCCATGTACATTTCAGCGAGCTTGAGCGCCGGATCGGCGGCAATCTCCTGCATGGCGGCTTCGTCAGTAAAATTCAGAACCACTTTTTTTCCCGTGCCGTCGCCAAATGTGCGGCTACCGCCCGGGCTGTTGACGGTGAGATCACCGATCTTGATTATCTTTTCGAGAAGAACATGCAGAGACGACGCCATGGCACCCCCAATTGCTAAGTCTCACTTATCAATTTTGCTGACCGTATTCCTTTCAGCACAAGTTTCAAGATAGTCTTATTTCAAAAAAATTGAACGATTTCATCAAGCAAAAAGCCCCGCCGGCGTGTCCGGCGGGGCTTTTTGGTCAAAAAACAATTCAACCAGAGGTCAGCGTCGCTTCATGGCTTCGGCCAAAGCGGCGGCGAGAGCACCACCGGATTGCGACCCCTCGTTGCGTTCTTTCGGCTTGGCTGTCGCGTGGCGCATGGCGCCCGCATTGTTCTTTTCACGCATCGGCTGCGGCACTGCCTCACCGCCATCCTTACGCATGGTCAGCCCGATGCGCTTACGCTTCACATCCACTTCCACGACTCGCACCTTGACGACGTCGCCCGCCTTGACGACCTCATGCGGGTCCTTCACGAAACGGTCGGCGAGCTGCGAGACATGCACGAGGCCATCCTGATGCACGCCGATATCCACGAAAGCGCCGAAAGCGGCGACATTGGTGACGGTGCCCTCCAGAAGCATGCCAGGTTTCAGATCGGTGATCTCATCCACACCATCTGCAAAGGTCGCGGTCTTGAAGCTCGGGCGCGGGTCGCGACCGGGTTTTTCCAGTTCGGCGATGATGTCTTTGACGGTCGGCAGGCCGAACTGCTCGTCGATGAAGCGCTTGGGGTCAAGCGCTTTCAGCGCGGCGCTATCCCCCATCAGCGAACGCAGATCACGGCCGCAGGCGGCCACGATCTTCTTTGCAACGCCATAGGCTTCCGGGTGCACCGAAGAGGAATCCAGTGGTTCCTTGCCGTTCGGAATACGCAGGAAGCCGGCGCATTGTTCGAAGGTGCGCTGGCCAAGCCGCGGCACTTTCAGCAATTCCTTGCGGCTTGCGAAAGGGCCGGTCTGGTCACGATGGGCAACGATGGCATCGGCAATGGAGCTGCCAAGACCGGAGACCCTCGCCAGAAGCGGCGACGATGCCGTGTTGAGATCGACGCCGACGGCATTCACCGCATCTTCCACCACGGCATCAAGCGAGCGGCTGAGGCGGCCCTGATCGACATCGTGCTGATATTGTCCGACGCCGATGGATTTCGGCTCGATCTTCACCAGTTCCGCCAACGGGTCCTGAAGACGCCGGGCGATGGAGACGGCGCCGCGCAAGGAAACATCGAGATTGGGGAATTCGGCTGCTGCCCGTTCCGAAGCGGAATAGACGGATGCGCCGGCTTCCGAGACGATAACCTTGGTGGGCTTTGCGCCGGAAGCGGAAGCCGGCAGCTGGGCCAGAAGATCGGCCACCAGCTTTTCGGTTTCACGGCTGCCCGTGCCGTTGCCGATGGCGATGAGTTCGACATTGTGTTTGCGGATCAGCGAGGCGAGTTCGGCCTGCGTGCCGCGAACATCGTTCTTGGGCGGGAAGGGATAGACCGTGCTGGTATCCAGCAGCTTGCCGGTACCATCCACGATCGCGACCTTCACGCCGGTGCGGATGCCGGGGTCGAGACCCATGGTGGCGCGGGATCCGGCGGGGGCGGCCAGCAGCAGATCCTTCAGATTGCGGGCAAAGACATTGATCGCCTCTTCTTCCGCCCGCTCGCGCAACTCGCGCATCAGATCGAGCGACAGCGACATGGAAAGCTTAACGCGCCAGGTCCAGCCCGCCACCTCCATCAGCCACTGATCGGCAGGTCCGGCGCTGCGGATATCGAAAGCGGCAGCAATGGTGCGCTGCGACGGCTTCACCGGCGAGGGATCATCCGCATCGACATCGATCGTCAATGTCAGCACTTCCTCGTTCCAGCCGCGCAGCATGGCGAGCGCCCGGTGGCCCGGCACCGTTGCCCAGCGCTCGGAATGGTCGAAATAATCGGAAAACTTCTCGCCCGTCGCCTGTTTGCCATCCACGACCTTGGCGCGAAAGGTGGCGTTCCGGCGCATGTAATCACGCAGGCGGCCGAGAAGATCGGCGTTTTCCGTCATGGTCTCGGCAACGATGTCGCGCGCGCCCTCGAGCGCCGCCTTCACATCGGCCACCTCACCCTTGACATAGGCCTCCGCCAGTTTCGCCGGATCGGCAGCGCGGTTTTCCCAGATGGCTTCGGCGAGCGGGCCGAGACCGCGTTCGCGGGCGATTTCCGCGCGGGTGCGGCGCTTCGGCTTATAGGGCAGATAGAGGTCTTCCAGCTCAGCCTTGGTGCCCGCCTGCATGATCTTGACCATCAACTCGTCGGTCATCTTGCCTTGGCCGGTGATGGAATCGACGATGGAGGCGCGGCGCGCATTGAGTTCGCGCAGATAGACGAGGCGTTCCGCCAGCGTTCGAAGCTGGGTGTCATCGAGACCGCCGGTCACTTCCTTGCGGTAGCGGGCGATGAAGGGCACGGTCGCGCCCTCGTCCAGCAAGGCCACCGCCGCCTTTACCTGATCGGGGCGGGCATTGATTTCGGAGGCTATGAGCGAGGCGAGGCGGGCATTGTCTGCGGTCATGGGGTTCTCTGCTGTGGCGTCTGGAGCGGCGAACATAATGTCTGATTGTGGCGTGACAACAAGAGGTATCCACGATTCCACAGGAAAGGCTGAGTTCAAGGGAAAGACAGGCATTTGCGGCGCTTTCTCCTTGACCTTTCGCCCCCCTGCCCTTAACGCCCGTGCCACAAGGTTACTGGCGAATTTGCAGGGGTATTGACCATGAAAGTTCTGTTGATCGGTTCCGGCGGACGCGAACATGCGCTGGCGTGGAAAATCGCCCAGTCTCCCCTCATCGACGCGCTTTATGCCGCACCCGGCAATCCCGGCATCGCCGACCATGCGACACTCGTTTCGCTCGACGTGGAAGACCACGCCGCCGTCATCGCTTTCGCGAAGGAAAAAGCAATCGACTTCGTCGTCATCGGCCCGGAAGCACCGCTGGTCGCGGGTTTGGCGGACGATCTGCGCGCCGCCGGCATCGCCACTTTCGGACCTTCGAAGGCCGCCGCCCAGCTTGAGGGTTCCAAGGGCTTCACGAAGGACCTTTGCGCCCGTTACGATATTCCGACCGGGGCTTATGAGCGTTTCAAGGCGGCCGAACCTGCCAAGGACTATGTCCGTGCACAGGGCGCGCCGATCGTTATCAAGGCGGATGGGCTTGCCGCCGGCAAGGGCGTGACCGTGGCCATGACCGAAGCCGAAGCGCTTGCCGCCATAGATGACTGTTTCGACGGTGCTTTCGGCACGGCCGGCACTGAGGTGGTGGTGGAAGCCTTCCTCGACGGCGAGGAAGCGAGCTTCTTCTGCCTTTCGGATGGTAAAACGGCGCTGGCGCTCGCCACCGCGCAGGATCACAAGCGTGTCGGCGATGGCGATACCGGCCCGAATACCGGCGGCATGGGTGCTTACTCTCCCGCCCCTGTCATGACACCAGCCATGGTGGAGCGCACCATGAAGGAGATCATCGAGCCGACGATCTCAGGCATGGCCAAGGATGGGAATCCTTTCTCCGGCGTATTCTTCGCCGGCCTGATGATTACCGCCAAGGGTCCGGAACTGATCGAATACAATGTTCGCTTCGGCGATCCCGAATGCCAGGTGCTGATGATGCGCCTCAAGAGTGACCTTTTGCCGATCCTCTACGCCACGGCCACCGGAACGCTGGACAAGGTGCAGGCGGAATGGCGCGACGATGCGGCGCTGACCGTGGTTCTCGCTTCCAAGGGTTATCCCGGCGCTTATGACAAGAACACGCCGATTGCCCATATTCCCGAGGCCAGCGAAGAAGCCAAGGTGTTCCATGCCGGGACTGCGCTGAAGGATGGCAAACTCGTTGCGACCGGCGGCCGTGTGCTCAATGTCACCGCCTTTGGCAGAAACGTGACGGAAGCGCAGGCGCGCGCCTATGCGCTGGCCGACAAGGTTGAATGGGAAAACGGCTTCTGCCGCCGCGATATCGGCTGGCAGGCCATTGCCCGCGAAAAGGCCTGATCCTTAAAGCAGATGGGCTCAGCAGCGACTATTTCGTTCAATTTTTACCAAGTTTGCTGACCCGATGGAAACGAAAGACCGGTAATACTTGCCCCATTATTGCATGGCGCATTGTGTCTCGATTGCGAGGCCGCGCCGTCATTTCGGGGGTTTCGATGCAGCGTCTTTTTCTGACAGCGATTGTCGTGCTGACCAGCGGGTCGGCGATGGCGTCCTCCATCGAATATATCAATGACGTGCAAGTCACCAATGGCAGCTTCGTTCGCCTGAATTGCGCCGGCTGCCAGCCGCTGAAAAACAAACCCGCGGCGCAGGGTTATGCCGTTCCATCCATCGAGCCAGGCACGCAGCACACTGAAATGCACGAGGTCGATGGCAAACGCACGCTGGTGCGCACCGAAGCCTGGCTTGGCGGTGCGCCGGTCACCTTCGTCAGCACCAATCCCGCATGGATGACGGACCCCTCCGGCACCGTCATCGCAACCTATGACGACGCGGCACCCGAGGCACATCCCGCTGAAACGGCGTCAACGCCGGCCGGCATCGACGTGACGGCGACCACGGCAGCCGTCAACGCAATCTCCAGCGACAATGCATCCAAGCCGGCCAACGCCTCGGTGATCGACACGCCCCAGTTCCCGGATTTCCAGTTGCGCGGCAACTGATCCGCCAGCGGCGCTTTTGACGACAAACGTCAAATAATCGCGCTTTCGCTGCATTCTCCAAGAAATGCCGCAACCATGCGGGGAATATTACTTTCTCCGCCGCTTATTCAGTCAGCCCAACCTGATAAAGCCTTCGCTAATTAAATATTTATTCAAATTTTTGGCCGCTAAGTGGATTTATAGTGCAATGCAGCACAGAAAGAGGCCATAGCGCGTGCAGTCGCTTCGGCCCTTTCATCGCGCATCATGCGCCTCTCCCCTCTCCGAAACATCGGTACCGCGCGGCGTTTTTACGACGCGCGATCCCAAACCTTGCGAGCGCCCATGAAGAACCTTTCCATTTCCCGTCAACTGATCGTTCTCGTGGTGGCCCTGATGGCCGCCTTCGGCGCGGCGACCTTCTACCAGCTGAAATCCGCCACCGATGCGATCTATGAGGAACGCTACGGCATGCTGCGGACGCAGGTGCAATCCGCAATCTCCATCCTGCAATCCTTCCATGACAAGGAAAAGGCCGGGACGCTTTCGCGCGACGAGGCCATGAAACAGGCTTACGCGACCGTCAGCGCCATGCGCTTCACTCCCGATGGCTATCTTTTCGGTTACGACTACGACGTGACGATGAAATTCCATCCCGATACAAAACGGGTCGGGGAAAACTACAAGGGTAAGCCCGACAGCAAGGGCTTTGCCTATCGTGACGAACTGGTGCGGCTTGGTCGCAATGGCGGCGGGCAGACGGATTTCTACGGTCCGAAGCCTGGCATGGAAGGCAATGATTACGCCAAGAGCTCCTACGCGCTGGCCTTCGAGCCCTGGCAGGTGGTGGTCGTGACCGGCGTTTACATCGACGATCTGAATGCGCAGGTTCGTGGTGAGGTGATGAAAGCGCTGTCCATTGGCGCGCTCATCTTCGTGCTGGCGCTTGCCGCCGCCTTCTACGTCATCCGCGGCATTTCGAAACCGCTCGGCGACATTCACCGCGCGCTCGGCGAAGTGGCCAATGAGAACGTTTCGCTCGCCATTCCCCACACCGGCCTGACCAACGAAGTGGGCATGATGGCCAAGGCCACCGCCTCGCTGCAGGACAAGGTGCGCGAGCGCCATGCCATGCAGCGCCGTGAGGAAGAGCAGCAGCAGCAGCTCGATGCCGAGCGCCAGAACAATCTCGACATGCAGCGCGACGAGGCCGCATTGCAGGCGCGGGTCGTCGCCACGATCGGCGAAGCGCTGGAGAAGCTGGCCGGTGGTGATCTGACCGTGCGCTGCGGCGATCTCGGCAACCGTTATGCGGCGCTGCGCGACAATTTCAACGAGGCTCTGACGCATCTCGATGCCGCCATGGCCAAGGTGAACACCAAGAGCATCGATATTGGCGGCTCGAAGGACGAAATCCGCAAGGCTTCGAACGAGCTTTCGCAGCGCACCGAACGGCAGGCCGCAAATCTGGAGGAAACCTCCGCGGCTCTCGATGAACTGACGGTTGCGGTGCGCCAGACGGCGGAAGGTGCAGCTGACGCCGCCAAGCGCGTCACCACCGTCAGCTCGGAAGCGACGCGCAGCGACCGGGTGGTGGAAGAGGCGATCACGGCGATGAGCGGTATCGAACAATCCTCCGACCAGATTTCCAACATTATCGGCGTGATCGACGTCATCGCCTTCCAGACCAACCTTCTGGCGCTGAATGCCGGCGTGGAAGCAGCCCGTGCGGGCGAAGCCGGCAAGGGTTTTGCCGTGGTGGCGCAGGAAGTGCGCGAACTGGCGCAGAAATCCGCCGCCGCCGCCAAGGAGATCAAGGACCAGATCGCCCGCTCTTCGGCCCAGGTGGAAAACGGCGTGCGCCTTGTCGGCGAGGCTGGCGACGCGCTGAAACGCATCTCGGACCAGATCAAATCCGCCAACGAGATCGTCAGCAAGATCGCCCATTCGGCCGCCGAACAGGATACGACCCTGCGTTCGATCTCCACGTCGCTGAACCAACTCGATGTCGCCACCCAGCACAATGCGGCGATGGCGGAAGAGACCACGGCTTCGGCGGAAGCGCTGGCGGTGGATACTGAAGAGCTGCTGAACCTCATCCGCGGCTTCCGCGTCTCCTCCGGCCATCAGCTGCACGGCATGGCGCGCGAGATGCGCATGGCGGGGTGATACGCTCCGAGGCTATCAACAACGGCGCCGGGGGAAACTCCGGCGCTTTTGTTTCAACTGGTTAGCGCATCGAGCCGATCGATATCGGCCGGGGAAAAGACCGCAATACCGGCTTTTTCGAGCAGCGCCGCCGTCACGCCATTGCCTGCGTGTTTGATGCCGGAGAACGAGCCATCGTAAATCGCAACCGATCCGCAGGACGGACTGCCGTCGATCAGCAGCGCGTGGGTGCAGCCATTGGCCTCAGCAAGGGCCAGCGCCTTTTCCGCACCGGCAATAAATTCCGCCGTGACATCGCCGCCGCTCACTTCCAGCACCCGGGCGCGGCCTTCCAGCACATCGAGACCGGAGGCCCCCTTCTCGATTTCCGCCGGCGGGCGCGGCACGGGCATGCCGCCCGCCATTTCCGGACAGATAGTCACCAGCCTGCCCTCCTTCCGCCAGCGTTCGATTGCCGGGTGGGGTAGAGGTTTGCCTTTGCCGTCATAGCGGACGGGCTGGCCGAGGAGGCAGGCGCTGATGAGGATTTTGGGAGGTGTGTGGGTCATTCTAAAACGAGGCCGGCAAGCGTGGAAGCCGAAATACCCCCCTCTGCCCTGCCGGGCATCTCCCCCACAAGGGGGGAGATCGGCAAGCGGGACACTCCCCGCCAAATCCTTAACGTTGAAGATGATCGAACGGTAGCAACGATCCGATCTCCCCCCTTGTGGGGGAGATGTCCGGCAGGACAGAGGGGGGTGAAACCCAGCATTCTGCAATGCCCGTTTACCCCCAAACCCCTCACCCCGTGATCTTCGAGAAATCCGCAACCGTGCCGGTCGCCTCGCGAATGGCCTTCAACAGCGCCAGACGATTGGCGCGGATGGCCGCATCTTCGTCATTCACGAGCACATCCTCGAAGAACTTGTCGACGGGCGCGCGCAGCGTCGAAAGCGCCTGCATGGCGGAGCGGAAATCCTCACCCTCGACGGCCTTTGCGGCATCGGCAGAGGCGGTCTTGATCGCGGCGTAAAGCGCCTTTTCGGCGTCGAGCTTCAAGAGCTCTTCCGAGACGCCATCGGCCACCACGGTGCCCTTCTTTTCCTCGGCGGCCAGAAGCTGCGTGGCGCGCTTGGCGCCTGCCAGAAGGTTCCTGCCATCTTCACCGGTAATAAAGGCGGTGAGCGCCTCGACCCGGCGGGCGATCATCAGCAGATCATCGGATTCCGGTGTGAGGACGGCGTCGATCAGGTCATAACGGGCGCCGAGATCGCGCAGGTAGACCTTCAGGCGGTCGTGGAAGAAGGAGAGAAGGTCTGAATCCCGCGCAACGCTCAGCAGCGGCAGGCGGACGTTCTTCTCGAGCAGAATACGCACCACACCCAGCGCCGCGCGCCGCAGAGCGAAGGGGTCCTTCGAACCGGTCGGCTTCTCATCGATGGCCCAAAAACCGACGAGCGTATCGAGCTTGTCGGCGAGAGCAACAGTGATCGCCACCTTGTCGGCTGGCAGGCGGTCGGAGGGACCCTGCGGCTTATAGTGGTCTTCAATGGCGGCGGCGACGCTTTCGTTTTCGCCCTGCAGCACCGCATATTTGCGGCCCATCAGGCCCTGAAGCTCGGGGAATTCTCCGACTGCCTCCGTGCGCAGGTCGGCTTTCGCCAGCACCACCGCACGGTCTACCAGCGCTCCATCGGCCCCGACGACAGGGGCTAGTGCCTTTGCCAGTTCGCGGATGCGGGCCACACGTTCACCCTGCGTGCCGAGCTTGGCATGGAAGGTAACGTTCAGCGCATCCAGCTTTGCCATGCGCTGGTCGAGCGGCTTTTTCAGATCGAGGTCGAATTTTGCGGCCGAATCTTTGAGTGTTTCCAGATCGGGCAGATCGCCCTGATCGCGGTTCCAGAAATGGCGGGCATCCGAAAGACGCGCGCGCACGACCTTGCCGTTGCCATGGATGATTTCCTTGCCGCCGTCGCTTGCCTCGATGTTCGAGATCAGGATGAAGCGGTTGGAAAGACCCTCTTCCGCACCCTGATTGCGGGTAACGAAACACTTCTGGTTGGTCTTAATGGTCAGCCGGATGATTTCCGCCGGGATTTGCAGATAATCCTCCTCGAAAGTGCCCATCAGCACCTGCGGCCATTCGACGAGGCCAGAGACTTCTTCCAGCAGGCCTTCGTCTTCCACCAGCTCAAGACCGTTGGCGAAGGCTAGATCCTTGGCATCGTGCAGGATGATATCCTTGCGGCGATCGGCATCGAGAATGACCTTCGCCTTTTCAAGGTTCGAGACATAATCCTCGAAACGGCGCACGGTGATCGGGCCGGGCGCGTGGAAACGGTGACCATAGGTGATGTTGCCCGCGACGATGCCATCGATCACGAAGGGAATGACCTGGGTTTCGTCATGTTCGGGGCCGAACAGGCAGACGATGGATTGCAGCGGACGCACCCAGCGCAGGCTTTCCGAGCCCTTGCCCTCGATGCCGGCATAGCTTGAACCCTTCGGCATGGAAGCCGGGCCGGAGCGCATGGATTTCGGCCAGGGGAAGGAGCGGATGATGCCGGGCATCACCTCGGCGATGATCTCTTCCGCCGGGCGGCCGGGCTTGTTGATGATGGCGATGTAGAAATCGCCCTTCTTCGGATCGGAAACGACCTGCGCTTCCGAGATATCGTTCAGGCCGGCACCGCGCAGAAAGCCCTCGATGGCCTTTTCATTGGCATCGGTGCGCGGGCCCTTCTTTTCCTCGCGCACATCGGCGGAGCGGGCGTTGAGGCCACGAATATCCAGCGTGAGGCGGCGCGGCGTCCAATATTCGCGCGCCCCCTCATAGGTCAGCCCTCTCTCCACCAGAGCGTCGGTGACGAGTTTCTTCAGATCGCCCGCCGCCTTGCGCTGCATGCGGGCGGGGATTTCCTCGGAGCGGAGTTCAAGCAGAAGATCGGGCATGGGATCAGGACTTTATCTGTTGTCGGACGATTGCGGTCGGCTTAGCAAGCAACGCGGCAAAAGTCACCAATGCATTCGGTTAAATTACCGCCGGCGCGCATCACCAGCCGCCGCCGCCACCACCGCCGCCACCCGAGCCGGAAGAACCGCCGCCGCCACCGCCCGAAAAGCTGGAGCCGGAGGAACTGACCGGCTGGGGAATGGTGGAGGCGATGGTACTGGCCATGGAGGTGGAAAAGCCGCCGATCCTGTCGCCAAAGCTGCCGTAATTGCTGCCCGCATACCAGCCGGGCGCGTAACTTGCCACGGCGGCACCAGCGGCGGCCGTCGCAAGCCAGGTTTCGAAGGTGCGGCTCCACGGTTTTTCAACGCCAAGCGCCACGGCATAGGGCAGCAATGTTTCAAAATGCTGCGGCGACATGGCCGGCGCACCCGCCATATTCATCCGGTCCTTTTCCGCCAGCGTCAGATAGGTTCTGAGGCCTTCGATGCCGTCCATCAGCTTGCGGCCGAGCGGCGTCGGCGCGCCCATCAGGAACAGGAACAGCGCATTGGTGAGCACGATGCCGCCGATGGCCGCCAGTGCCAGCGACTTGGTGTCGTGTGTTACATCCAGCAGGATCTGCGTGGCGATGCCGCCAATGACTGAAAAAGCCACAAAACCGGCAAAGGCCAGCATGACGATGCCGCCGATGCGCTTGCTCAACGACGCGCCGCGCGAGAACTGCCGGCCGATGCCGATCGACAAAACGCTGAAGAAGAAACCAAAGAAGCCGAATACCATGACGGCGACAATGGCATTTTCATCGAGGTCGCCAAACACCAGCGTCGCGACGATGATGGCGATGCTGAGGAGGATGCCGAAAACGATGTAACCGGCATTGCTGCGATAATATTTGCCGCGGTGCTCTTTCTCTATCGCTGCACGAAACTGCTTGCCGACCTTTTCGACTTCCGTTCCATGCGCCTTGTCGATGGTGAGCGTCTCGCCCGGACTACCGATGGAGGACAACAGCGTCTTTTGCCCGCTGGGCAACTCGGCCCCCGCCTGCTTTTGCGTGCGGCGGATGACGATGGAGTTCTTCAGATCCTCCAGAACGACATAACCCTTGACTGCCAGATCAAGTGCGGAGGCGGAGAGCGCCGTCCAACCCGCGCCGGAAAAACCGCGGTTATCGACATAATTGACCAGAGCCGGTGAAAGACCCTCCGGCGCATCCCAGCGTGGCACGACCACGCCTTTGGCCGGATCGCGGCCCACCGCGAACCAGGCCCTGAGGTAATAAAGCAGCACGACAAAAAGCCCGCCGCCCGAAAGCAGGATGGCGAGATTATCCCGCAGCCACCAGCCCGCCTCCTGCGAGGTATCAGGGGCAGCGATGGCTCCTTTGGGCAGCTTGACCGCAACCGTCATGCCCTCACCCACCGAAAACGGGCGGGTGGTGGCGAAAAAGACTTCATTGCCTTCGCTAAGGATCCGGGCATCCCTGCCTTTCGCGCCCAGCGGACCGGTAAAGACGGCGGTATCGGTGGCCTTGACGCCCCGCGGCAGCGTGATGGTCGCGGAAATCTCGCCCATCGGAAACTGCCAGCCATTGCCGGTGACGTTCCAGGTCAGCTCGTCATAATCGCTGAAAAAACGGATTTGCCGGGCGGTGGTATAGGTGATCTGGAAGATGTGTTCGCCGGTTGGCAGAAAATGCTCGGCGCTGCCCGTATAGATGCGGATGCCGCCGTCGATATTTTCGGTGCGCCAGTTCTCCGGCGCACCATCGCGCTCCACGGATACGACGTTGAAATCCACCCGGGTGCGGCGGTTATTCGCATCAAGCGCATAAAGCGGGAAATCGCGGAAGATGCCGCGCTTGATGTTCTGGCCTTCGGCACGGGCGGTGATGGTTTCCGTCACCGTCAGCTTGCCATCCGCCGCCACCTCGACGACGGAGTGGTAGGAGCGGATGAATTCCTCGGCAAAGGCCGGGAAGGCGACGCCCAGGAAGACGAACAGCGCGAGAAGTCTTGCGGCGATGGTCTTCACGGGTGATCCCTCCCTAATGGCTTCAGTGCTGCGGCTCGGCAGCGCTTTCCTTTTCGGTATAGTCGACGCCGAGCGAGGCAAGCGCTTTCCAGTAGCCCGGATAGGTCTTGGCCACGCAGGCGGGATTCTGGATGGCGATGCCTCCGATCTTGAGCGCCGCCAGTGCAAAACTCATGGCGATGCGGTGATCGGCAAAGGTATCGATGGAGGCATCGACCGTCTGCCCGGCGAGCGACGGATCGGCATGTACGATCAGGTCGTCACCCTCTTCATGCGCCAGACCCTCGCGGATTTCGTTGAGGCCGAGCGAGACGGCGCGGATGCGGTCGCATTCCTTGACGCGCAGATTGGCGATGCCGACGAAACGCACCGGCGTCTCGTTGAAGGCGGCGATAACCGCGATGGTTGGAATGGCGTCCTGCATCTGCGAACCGTCGATTTCGGCGGGCAGATGCGGAAACTGCGCCATGACCTCATAAGCCTTGGCATCCGGCTGAGTGAATTTGTCAGCGGGCGTGCCGATATCGATAGCACCGCCGGTCAGAAGCTCCGCGCCCCAGAGATAGGTGGCGGCGGAGGCATCCGGCTCGATGTGGAAATCGGTTGCCGTGTAACCGGTCGGATGCACGCGCCAGATGGCGTTGCTGACCCGCTCCACCTTCGCTCCGAAGGCTTCCATGGCGGATGTGGTGAGGTCGATATAGCCCTTCGCGCCGATTTCCTCACCCTTCAGGATGATATCCACGGGCTTGTCACCGCAGGCGGCGGCCATCAACAGTGCCGACACATACTGGCTGGAGAGATTGGCGTCGATGGTGACGCTGCCCTTTGGAAAACCCATACCCTTGCCACGGACGGTGACAGGCGGGCAGCCGGTTGGCGCATCCGCTTCCACGCCGAGAGCCCGCAGCGCCTGCACCAGCGGCAGTATCGGGCGTTTGCGCATATGTTCGTCCCCATCGATGATGACGGCGCCATCGACAAGTGCCCCGGCGGCAGTCAGGAACCGCGTGGCGGTGCCGGCATTGCCGAGGAACAGCGGCTTTTCCGGCTGCTGCAGCACGCCCGTTCCCTCCACCACGAAGGTGGTGGCGTCAGGCTCGGTGACCTTCACGCCCATCTCCCGCAGAGCTTCGGCCATATAAAGCGTATCGTCGCTTTTCAGGGCGCCTGACAAGTGGCTTTTGCCCTTGGCGAGGCCGGCCAAGAGAAGCGCGCGGTTGGTGATGGATTTGGAGCCGGGCGGCTCCACCTTGCCGGAAAGCGGGTGGCCGGGCGGGGTGATGGTCAGTTCGATCATGATCGTCGTCTTGTCAAAGAATGCGGCACGGAGCCGGGCTATCGGAATATCGGCGGGAGATTGGGAGCCGGTGCTTAGAATTTCACGGTCGGCACGGCGCGGTCGGCCGGGTTGTCGATCTCGAAATACGGCGCCTTGGCAAACCCGAACTGGCCGGCAACCAGATTGGACGGGAAGCTCTCCACCTTGACGTTGAGATCGCGGGCGGCACCATTGTAATAACGGCGCGACATCTGGAGTTCGCCTTCGATGGTTTCCAGCGACCGCTGCAATTCCAGAAAGTTCGTGTTGGCTTTCAGATCGGGATAGGCTTCAGCAAGCGCAAAGAGCTTGCCGAGCGCCTGCGACAGCAGGCCTTCCGCCTGGGCACGGCCTTCAACATCACCCGCCGGCACGGCCTGCGCCCGGTTGCGCATGGCGATCACCTCCTCGAAGGTGGTTTTTTCATGCGCGGCATAACCTTTGACGGTCTCGATGAGGTTGGGAATGAGATCGGCGCGGCGTTTCAGCTGCACGTCGATGCCCGACCACGCCTCTTCCTTCATCTGCCGCGCCTTGACGAGGCCGTTATAGATGAAGACGACATAAAGCGCGATTGCCGCGATGATTGCCAGCGTGATGAACATGAATTGCGATTCCCAGCTTCGATGCGCGCACGATAGCGGCTCATCGCCGCAAAGTCATGGGGCTTCGGTCATTCTCTCCCTTTTTGCGAGGAAGAGAAAACCGCACCAGCGCGCCACGTCATTTATTGTAGACGGCGCAATATAATCGCAGACCGGATGTCTTCCTTACAAAAACGGTGTGAGAGGCAAGCGTTTAGCCGCGTTCCGCCCAATAGTCCTTGTTCTCCTGCAGATGGTTCCAGCCGTCTATTCTCCAGTCGAGCATCTTCGTGTTACGCGTGTAGTGCATGCGGACGAGCGCGCTATCGACATCAAGCGATCGCTGGCCGCTGTCCTTGCAATCCATACGAGTAACGATCATCCCGAACGTCCGCAGCTTATCTGCTCGCGGAAATGCATCCTTGCCGCTCATCCATTCGGTTGTTTCGGCAGCCGCCGCGTTACTAAGAAGACATCCGAGCATCAATACGGGCAAAAAGCGTAAGCTTCTAATATTCATAATCAAATCCATGCTGATTTTTCCCTGGAACAATCAACACAAAATAAAAGGCCGTCAAGAACGGCCTTTCAAATTTATTGAAACTTTGGCGTGAAACTGCCCTCGAAAATCAGGCGGCCCTGTTCCAGTTCAGCCCGCCGGCATCCGTCAGCAGGAAGGCTTCGCCGCAGGCTTTCGCCAAGTCACGTACCCGCGCGATATACCTCTCACGCTCCGTGACCGAGATCACGCCCCGAGCATTGAGAAGATTAAAAATGTGGCTGGCCTTGATGCACTGGTCATAGGCCGGAAACACGCATTTGTGCAGGCGCTGATTATCATTGTCACCAGGCGCGCCGGCAGCGAGAAGCGCCAGGCATTCCTTTTCCGCATCGATGAAATGGCGATGCAGCATTGATGTATCGGCAAATTCGAAGTTGTGACGGGAATATTCCTGCTCGGCCTGTAGGAAGACGTCGCCATAGGAAATCTTCTCTTCGCCCTCGCGACCGTTGAAGTTCAAGTCGTAGACATTGTCGACGCCCTGAACATACATGGCCAGACGCTCCAGACCATAGGTCAGCTCGCCCGCGACCGGCGAGCATTCGATGCCGCAGACCTGCTGGAAATAGGTGAATTGCGACACTTCCATGCCGTCGCACCAGCATTCCCAGCCAAGACCCCAGGCGCCGAGTGTCGGGCTTTCCCAGTCGTCCTCAACGAAGCGCACATCATGCAGCAGTGGATCGAGGCCGATCGCCTTCAGCGAGCCGAGATAGAGTTCCTGCAGGTTGGACGGGTTGGGCTTCAGAATGACCTGATACTGGTAATAGTGCTGCAACCGGTTGGGGTTTTCCCCGTAACGACCGTCAGAAGGACGACGCGACGGCTGCACATAGGCGGCCTTCCACGGCTTGGGGCCCAGCGCGCGCAGCGTCGTGGCCGGATGAAACGTGCCCGCACCCACTTCCATATCGTAGGGCTGCAGCACCGCGCAGCCCTTGTCGGCCCAGTAATTGTGCAGCGTCAGGATCAGTGCCTGAAAGGAACGCTTCGGGTTCATATGGTCGGGAATATCGGTCATTTCAGTCATCGCGGCGTTAGGAGGACAAGTAAGCAGTGACTTACTTCGGATGCGGACTGGTGCCACGGCATGGCGTGGGGGTCAAGGTTTTATGCGTAAAGCCGCAGCCTTACGCCTCATCCTCGCGCTTCACCCGGTATTCGCCGGTATCCGGGTCCTTGATCAGCGTGCCGATGGCGCCGGTCTCGCGTTCCTTTTCGCGCTGTTTCGATTTCGCCGACAGCTTTTCCGCATCGCGAACAAAGCGGCGATAGAGGATGATGGACCCCACCAGCAGAAGAAGAATTGTAATGAGCTGCGCCATAAGGCCTTATTCCTGCGACATCATAGACCGAAACGCGACCACAATGCCTTTTCTTCGGCAACCTCCGCAAGACCCGAGACGGCGCCTGCCGCGAGCCTTTCAGCATTGAGGCCGAGCGCCATATTCACGCCAGGCACTTTTTTGCCGAACAGCGAACGCCCGCCGCTGATGAGTTGAAGCTTGACCTTTGTCCCGTAACGGCGGCGCAAAACCTCGCGCATGTCGCCCAGCCCGTCAATCAGGCCGAGGTCGAGGCCACGCATGCCGGTCCAGAACAGGCCGGAAAAGAGTGCGTCGTCGCCCTTCAGCTTCGAGCCCCGGCGCATCTTGACCATATCAATGAAGACATTGTGGATTTCGACCTGCAAGGACTTCAGGTAATCGATATCGCCTTCCTTTTCCGGCTGGAACGGATCGAGGATGACCTTGTTTTCGCCAGCGGTATAGACGCGGCGCTCCACGCCGATCTTCCGCAGCATTTCCGGAAAACCGAAGCCGCCGGATACGACGCCGATCGAACCGACGATGGAGGTGGGGTCGGCGATGATCTCATCGCCAGCAAGCGCAATCATGTAGCCGCCGGAGGCAGCCACGTCTTCCACGAAGATCAGAACCTTCTTGTCCTTTTCCTCGGCAAGCTGGCGGATACGATTATAGATCATCCGCGCCTGCACCGGCGAGCCGCCTGGCGAATTCAGCGAGATGGCAACCGCCGGGGCGTCCTTGACGGCGAAGGCCTTTTCAAGCAGCGGCGCGTAGGAGGCGAGATTGAGGGCGGGGCGGAACTGGTTGCCGCCGGCCATGATCGCGCCCTGCATGCGCACGACGGGTATGACGAGCTCTTTTTTGCGAAAGCGTTTCGGCACCAGATGCTTCAGAAAACCCACCAATCAATCCTCGCGTCAATTATCTTGTTGTCACGGATGTATGTATCGCCCGGCAAAACGCAATGGTTTGCGAATGGCGCTGCAACGATATTTATGACGCCGTCCGGATCGCCCTTACATTGCGCGCATAGGCGGCGCGGCCATTATTGAGGTCATCCACGAAGGGCGTGAAGGCATGGCTGCCGGTCTCGTGCATGATGAGCGGCGCGCGGAAAGTGAGCCGTGCGCGCGATCCCTTGATGGCCGTGACAAGCATGCGCACCGCATCCTCGCCGGGGCGGGGATGGATGAGAGTGATCTCGAGGCCGCCAAACCGACTGCCGCAGGCGGCGATTATCTCCGCCACCGATTGCGGCCGTGAAATCAGGGAAAGCTGTCCGCCTGAAACCATGATCGCGCTCGCGGTCCTGATCCAGTCCTCGAACAGGCCCTCCGTCATGGCGTGCGCCTCGGCCTTCAGGGCATCCGGCGTGCGGCGGTCGCCCGCGTCATTATAGGGCGGGTTCATGATGACGTGATGGAAATGCTCATCGGGCAATCCGGCTTCGACACGGGCTTTCGCCCGCAGCGTCACATCGGCTTCGAGAACCTCGATGCGGGCCGAAAAAGCGGCATTGTCAGGCAATTCGAGACTGCGGCGGGCAAATTCCGCCATTTCCTGGGAGCGCTCATAGAGTGTCACCTCGGCCTTTTCGAGCCGCGCCGCCACCGCCATGCCGGCGGCACCGGCACCAGCGCCGAGATCGGCGATCCGGCAGGCGCGGTCATCCGCCACCAACGACGCCAGAAGCATGGCGTCCATGCCCGCCCGGTGCCCCCTGCCCTTCGGCTGGATGATGTGAAACCGACCCCGGTGAAAGGCGTCGATCGTTTCGGAAATACCGTCGCCCACCGCCGCTCAAGCCTCTTCGTTGCGCAACTCGTCCCCCAGCCCGGCATCGACGAGAATGCGGCGGGCCTCACCGGCGCGATCTTCTTCCACCAGGAACCGTCGCGGCAAAAGGCCGAGCGATCCCTCCAGAATGCTCATCGCCTGATCAGCTATGAGGCAATGGATGCCGGCGTCCTTCATCAGGCTTTCAGCGAAGGAAAGAAGCACGGCATCGTTGGTACGGATCAGTTCACGCATGGATAGACCTAAATTCCCATCTTTTTGAATGGCTAGCGGCAATTCGCCCCTTGCCGCACAAGGCATCAGTTTTTATTGTCGAGTTCAAATTCGAATTGGAGTCCTGTCCCTTGGGCGTCGTCATACCGCTTGAAGAAAGCAAAAACAAACTCGCATCCGTCAAGCCGCTTGTCGACCTGACCCGTCCCGACATGGAACGGGTGAACCAGCTCATCCTTTCCAGGGCCGGTTCCGATGTCCAGATGATACCCGAGGTGGCCAACCATCTTATCTCCTCCGGCGGCAAACGCCTGCGGCCGATGCTGACGCTCGCCTCGGCCTCGATGTTCGGTTATGAGGGAGATAACCACATCAAGCTCGCCACCAGCGTGGAGTTCATGCATACGGCGACGCTTCTGCACGACGATGTGGTGGATGAAAGCGATCTGCGTCGCGGCAAATCCACCGCCCGCACCATCTGGGGCAACCAGGCGAGCGTTCTCGTCGGCGACTTCCTGCTCGGCCAGGCTTTCCGCATGATGGTGGATGTCGGTTCGCTGGATGCGCTGGATGTGCTCTCCACCGCCGCTTCCGTCATCGCCGAGGGCGAGGTGCTGCAGCTTTCGGTCGCCAAGAACATGGAAACGACCGAGGACGATTACCTGCAGGTGATTCGCGCCAAGACGGCCGCCCTCTTTGCCGCCGCGGCCGAAGTCGGCCCCATTGTCGCCAAGACGGACAAGGCGAGCCGCAGCGCGCTGAAATCCTATGGCATGAATCTCGGCCTCGCTTTCCAGCTGGTCGACGACGTGCTGGACTATGGCGGCAAGTCCGCCGATCTCGGCAAGAACACCGGTGACGATTTCCGCGAGGGCAAGATCACGCTGCCGGTCATCCTGTCTTATCGCCGCGGCACGCAGGATGAGCGCGCCTTCTGGCGCAACGCCATCGAAAAGGGCGAAAGCAGCGACGAGAACCTGGAAAAGGCTCTTGGTCTGATCACCAAGTATAACGGCTTGGGCGACACGATCGGTCGCGCCACACATTACGGCACGATTGCCCGTGACGCGCTTGCGCCGTTGCCGCAGAGCCCATGGAAAAATGCACTTCTCGAGGTCATCGACTTCTGCATCGAGCGTCTCAACTGACGCTCAAGCCCTAGGCATAAGGCGGATGGACAGGCCCATCCGCCCGACGTTCCGGGATGGTTTCTCCGCAAGGCGTGATTGTGGCACGGGCCATAATTTCTTGCGGGGTTGCTTCAAAAAAGCCATTCTATCGTGACCAAACAATGGAAACTGATTTTTCCGTGCATTCGCACAAAGGCAAAGGTTCCCTCATGCGGCGTAAACCAGCACTTCGTCTTCTCTGCAGCGCGGCTCTTGCCGCCGCTCTCGCAATCGGCGCGGGTGCAAGCCCCGGCTTTGCGGAGACAAAGGCGAAACCGGAAGATAAAGCCGTTACCTTCGATCCCGGCAAGGTCAACACCTTCTCCGGCGCTTTCCTCGCCGGGCGCAACGCCGATGTCGATCAGGATTATCCGACTGCGATTTCGCTCTACAAGAAGGCGCTGGAATATGATCCGGCCAATTCGGAAATCCGCCAGCGGCTGATGATTGCCGAACTTCTGAGCGGCAACTTCGAGGCCGGCGCGAAAATTGCCGATTCCATGAAGGACGATACGTCGGTGGAGCGCGTCACGACCATCGTGCGCGGTCTCGACGCCATCAAGGACAAGGAATTCACCAAGGCCGAGAAGATCCTGAAATACACCGGTCCGAACGATCTCGACCGCATGGTCAACACGCTTTTGACCGCCTGGGCGCGTGCCGGTTCCGGCAAGCCGAAGGAAGCGCTGGCGCTCGTCAATAATATGAAGGGTCCCGGCTGGATTTCGATCTTCCAGAAATACAATGCCGCGGCCATCGCCCTGGTGTCCGGCAATACCGAAGCCGCGCGCAAGAGCCTGAACGAAGCCGTGACGGACCGTGAAGGCGGGGCCACGGCCTCCGATACCTATATGCGCGCGGTCATGGCGCTTGCGCGGCTGGAAGCTTCCGCCGGTAACAAGCAGAAGGCGCTGGATGCGATCGCCGTCGGTGATACTTTCGCACCGAATTACGCGCCGCTGAAAGCGCTTCGTGAAGCGATAGAAAAGGGTGAAAAGCCGGAGCAGCAGATCACCAATGCCGTGGAAGGTGCGGCCAGCGTTATGTTCTCGATTGCCGGCGCGTTGAACCGCGAAGGCGCCGAAGAGATCGTGACCCTTTATCTGCAAACCTCGCGTGCCCTTGACCCGAAGAGCCCGGACACGCTCATTCTTCTCGGCGGCCTTGCCGAAGCGATGAAACAGCCTGAGCGCGCCATCACCTTCTATCGCGAAGTGCCGAAGGATTCGCCGATGCACCGCATCTCCGAGCTGCAGCTCGGACTGACGCTCGCGCAGACCGGCAAGGTGGAAGAGTCGCGCAAGCATCTTCTGTCGCTGCTCGAATCCGACCCGAAGGACATCCGTTCCTATCTCGCCTATGGCAGCGTGCTTTCCGACGCCAAGGACTACAAGGCGATGGCCGAGAACTACGACAAGGCGGTTGAAGTCATCGGCGCGGTGCCGCAGAAGTCCGACTGGTCCGTCTTCTTCCAGCGCGGCATTGCCTATGAGCGGCTGAAGCAATGGGACAAGGCTGAGCCAAATTTCAAGCGGGCGCTGGAACTGAACCCCGAGCAGCCGCAGGTTCTGAACTATCTGGGTTATTCCTGGGTGGACAAGGGCATCAATCTCGATGAAGGCATGAAGATGATCAGCCGCGCCGTCGAGCTTCGCCCGAATGACGGCTATATCGTCGATTCGCTCGGCTGGGCGCATTATCGCCTCGGCGACTTCGATCAATCCGTGACGGAACTGGAGCGCGCCATCGAGCTCAAGGCTGGCGATCCCACCATCAACGACCATCTGGGCGATGCCTATTGGCGCGTGGGCCGCAAGATCGAGGCGGTTTATCAGTGGAACCGCGCGCTCATCGGCGACAATGACGATGTGGACAAGGCCAAGGTGAAGGAAAAAATCGCCAACGGCCTGCCGCCTGTCGAAAAGGACGCTGAAAACACCGCCAAGAAGGACGTGGCGCCGCAACCGCCGGCCCCTCCGGCACCGGCGACACCTACGCCGGACAAGAAATCCTGACGCGGCATGCGCCTGCATGAGGTTTCCGGGGCCACCGAAACAGTCGAGGCGGCCCCGGCCAAGATCAATCTGGCGCTGCATGTCACCGGTCAGCGGGCGGATGGCTACCATCTGCTTGAAACGCTGGTGACATTCACCGCAGCCGGCGACATGATCCGCATTCGCGACGCCGCCACCGACAGTTTTTCCATTTCCGGCCCCTTCGGCGATCTTCTAAGTGCCGGCGATAGCGGCGATAACCTCGTCACCCGCGCCCGAGACATCTTGCGCGATGCTCTTGCGTCGACAGGCCAGCCCGCCCGCCCGGTCGACATTCACTTGGAAAAGAACCTGCCGGTTGCTTCGGGCATCGGTGGCGGCTCGGCGGATGCCGCTGCAACGCTGCGGGGGCTTCTGCGGCACTGGGATGCCGCGATTGCACCGGAAAAGCTTAAGTCTCTCGCACTGAAACTGGGCGCGGATGTACCGATGTGCCTTGCAAGCCGGCCGCTGATTGCGCGCGGCATCGGTGAGGACATCGAAGCCCTCACCGACCTGCCGGAACTCTCCATGGTTCTGGCCAATCCGCTGAAGGCTGTCTCAACACCGGAGATTTTCCGGCGATTGCAGAACAAGGTCAATCCGCACCTGCCCACACCTTCGACGATTGGCTGGGCGACAACTGGCTGGATGGATTTTCTCGCCCAAAGCCGCAACGATCTGCAGCCGCCGGCTCAGGCGCTGCTGCCTGAAATCGGGGAGATAACCGGGTTGCTGTCTGAGGAAGGGGCCACCCTTGTCCGCATGTCCGGTTCCGGGGCAACCTGTTTCGGGATTTTTCATTCCTTCGATGCCGCCAAAAACGCGGAAACATCACTTAGGAAAAAACGTCCCGGCTGGTATTTTCACGCAACGCGGACCATTTGAGGGCCGGATATTTCGAGGATAAGGCCATAGCAGGCGATAGACCCTTCATTCCCCTTGGCATTGCGGTTCTGACCGTTTCGGACAGCCGCACGCTGGAGAACGACAAGTCCGGCGACACGCTCGTCGCAAGGCTGGAAGAAGCAGGCCACAGGCTCGCCGCCCGCGCCATCGTGCCGGACGACAAGGCGGCGATCGCAGAGACGGTGCGCGAATGGACGCTGTCTGAAGGCGTGGATGTTGTCATCACCACCGGCGGCACCGGCTTTACCGGCCGCGACGTGACACCCGAGGCGCTGGAGCCGCTGTTCGAAAAGCGCATGGACGGGTTTTCCGCGCTTTTCCATCGCATTTCCTATGACAAGATCGGCACCGCCACCATCCAGTCACGCGCGACCGGCGGAGTGGCCAATGCCACCTTCATCTTCGTGCTGCCCGGCTCTCCCGGCGCCTGCAAGGATGCCTGGGATGGTATCCTCAAGGCCCAGCTCGACTATCGCCACCTGCCCTGCAACTTCGTGGAAATCATGCCGCGGCTCGATGAGCATCTGAAGCGCGGCAAAAGCTGAATAGTCGCCTTGCCGCATGGGATGACCCACTCTTCTGCGCACTCATAAGCTCGGCGGTCGCTGACCGCCGAGCTTGACATCGTCACGGCGGTTAACGGCGATTTCTATCGCGAAGCACGGCCGTCGGGTCGACGTACGTCGTCGTGTCGAAACGGCTGTTCGTGCGTTCGACCATGCCGTTTTTCAGGACACGGTAGGTCACCTCCGGGTTGGAGACGGAGACCGCGGTATCGCCCGGCTTGCCGTGGTTTTCGGTGATTTTGGCGACGGGCGGAGCAGAGTCGCTGAGAAGGCCGTTTGCAGAAGCGACCGAGGTTGCGGCGACTAGGGCGAAGGCGGCGATGGCGATATTTTTGATCATTGTCTTGATCCTCGTAACAGGTAACACTGCGACTTGCAGCACGGTGAAAGTAAAACGCCGGTTTTTCAGCCGCCTGTCGCCGACTATACAAATTTGTAAACCCGCCAATGCCTTAACTGCCGCAAGAAAGCCCGATTTGCGGCGTGAGCAGAAGCGGTGTGATCTTTAAGAACTGTATTTAAGACAACGTCATCGCCCATGAAAATACTTCTTGTAGAAGACGATAATACAACCGGGAACTATGTTACAAAGGGACTTGCCTCCGCCGGCCACATAGTTGACTGGGTAAAGGACGGGCGTGAGGCGCTGGCTGCCGGCCTCGACGGAGGATACGACGTCGCCATCGTGGACCGCATGATCCCCGGACTCGACGGCCTTAATCTGGTCAAGAGCCTGCGCGCGGCCTCGATACGCATACCCATCCTTTTTCTGACAGCGATGAGCGGTGTGGATGACCGTGTCGAAGGGCTGGAAGCCGGCGGTGACGACTATCTGGTAAAGCCCTTCGCTTTTTCTGAACTGACGGCGAGAATCAATGCTCTCGTCCGTCGACCGCCCATCACCACGGAGAAGACGCGCCTGCGTGTCGGCGACCTCGAAATGAACCTTGTCACCAGAACAACATCGCGCGGAGGACAGCGGATTGATCTGCTGCCACGCGAGTTCTCGCTTCTGGAACTGCTCATGCGTAACGAAGGTCGAATCCTGACGAAAACGATGTTTCTCGAGAAAATCTGGAACTTCAATTTCGATCCGCAGAGCTCCGTCGTGGAAACGCACATCAGCCGGCTGAGGGCGAAAATCGACAAACCGTTTGATCAGCCACTTCTGCATACCGTCAAAAACACGGGCTATACGCTTCATGCCCGGCGCTAGCTTTCTGAAGAGCACTGCCGTCAGACTGGCGATCATCTACATCGTCCTGTTTGTAACCGCATCGCTTGGCGCGAACATCACGGCCTATCAGATGGTCGTGCGCTTCCTTGATGAACGCCTGAACGCCAATGTCCAGGAGCGTTACCGCGAGATCGCATCGGCCTTCGAAGCACGCGGCCTTCAGGGCGCCGTGGACATGATCGACAATCACGGCCTCGCCATCAGGGGGCAGGAGACCATCTACGCCTTGCGCAACCCCGCCGGACAACTGCTTGCGGGCAGCAATCGATTTTCGAACGTCCCATCCGGCTATTCGATCCTTGAACCTGACGACCATCACGGCAGTGCGTCCCACTACAAGCTTTTCAGCGGTCCTTTGGGGCCGAACACTCTCGTGGTGGGGATCAATTCCGGGGACACGGATGAACTGGCCCGTATCGTTCTCATCAGTTTCGGATGTGCGACCGCGATCGTTCTTTCCGTAGGCATGGCGGGAGCCGCCATATTGGCGTATCGAACGCGCCACCGTATCTCGTCGCTGGCGCAAATCGCCCACGCTATCGGACATGGCGAGCTTTCGCGACGACTTCCGGTGTCATCGCGCATGGATGAAATCGACATATTGTCAGCGGAAATCAATGTGGCACTGGCAAGACTGGACTCCAGCGTCGCGGCATTGAAGCAGGTGACGATCGACGTCGCCCATGACCTCAAGACCCCAATCGGCCGCACATTCCTGGTACTGGAAGACGCGCTCAATGCGCACACGGTTGACGAAATGAGGATCGGAGTCGAAACCGCGCTTGAAGAACTGCAATCCATTGCAAATACGTTCGATGCTCTTCTACGGATCGCCCAGATCGAAGCGCGGAGCAGGACCGCCCGCTTCATCGCCTTCGATCTATGCGACGTCGTCGGCGACATCTACGAAACCTATGAGGTTATTGCGGAAGAGGAGGGCTATGAGCTGTCGATGCGCGGTGCCGCGAGCGGCTGCCGGATCAATGGTGATCCTGATCTCATTCGCCAATTGCTGGCGAACCTGTTGTCCAACGCCATGCGGCACACCCCCGCCGGGTCAAGCATTTCGCTCGGCGTATCGCGCCAGGATGGACGGATCTTGCTAGATATCGCCGATAACGGACCAGGCATATCAGATGAAGACCGGGCGCAGGTGTTCGACCGGTTCTATCGCGTTGAGAAAAGTAGAACCACGGCGGGATCCGGGCTCGGCCTGAGCCTTGTCAAAGCCATAGCGGAATTACACGGTGCCATCGTAACGCTTGCGGACAACAATCCCGGTTTGCGCGTGGTCGTTCAGTTTCAGGAATTGCGCGTCTGAGGCAGGCTTTGGTTTGCTTCACCCCGAAAGCTGGCGCAAACCGTAATGCCATGTTTGGCCCATGGTGAACCTTTCCATTTCCGGAAAAGCTGTCCCATGGAAGGCTGAACCTGAAGATTTACGCCAGATATTTTTTGAAGAAATCCGTCGTCCGGCCCCAGGCGAGATCAGCAGCGGCCTTGTCGTAGCGCGCCGATGACGTATCGTTATTGAAAGCATGGTTGACGCCGTCATAAACGAAGATTTCGAAGGTTTTGCCGTTTGCCTCCAGCGCCTTCTTATAGGCGTCGATCCCGGCATTGATGCGCTCGTCGAGACCGGCATAGTGCAAAAGCAATGGCGCCTTGATATCACGAACGTCGGCCACGGGCGGTTGCTGGCCGTAATAGGCGACACCGGCATTGAGGCCGGCCGATTTGGTGGCGAAACGATTGACCAGCCCGCCGCCCCAGCAGAAACCGACCGCACCGACCTTGCCATTCGCGCCCTGCCTTGCCGCGAGCCACACCCGGCCCGCTTCGGCATTGGCAACGGTTGCCTCCATGTCGAGCCCGCTGAACATTTCTCGTGCCTTATCCTCATCAGAGGGCGTTCCGCCCTGCGGCGAAAGGAAATCGACCGCCAGCGCCCGGAAACCGGCAAGCGCCACGCGCCTTGCCACATCGCGGATATGGTCGTTCAGACCTCGGTTTTCATGGATGACGATGACGGAACCGATCGGGCCAGACACCGATTTCGGTGTGACGAGATAGCCTTTCATCTCACCGCCTGGTGCTGGATAGGTCACGTCCTCCGCAACAATGCCCGCATCGTCAGGCGCGACGATGGCCGCGCGGGCGCTGTTGGCCGAAAGCAGCGGTGCGATTGCCGCCGCGGCCGCACCGGAGCCGGCAAGCAGGCTGAGCTTTTCCATGAACTTGCGGCGGTCGAGGCTGAGATGGGTATATTCATCGTAAGCGTCGATCATGGCCTGCGTAATCTTGGGCTTGTCCATCGCTCTTTCCTCCTTGAACCCGGATGCGAAAGGAGGATAACGCAGATCGCCCTTCGCGGAACAAGGCGGGCGGAAGCGGCGCCACACATTTGCGTGAGCGCCGCAACCGGGTTTGACGTCAGGCGGCGAGATCCACGACGATACGGCCGTCGATCTTGCCCTCTTCCATGCGATGGAAGATATCATTGATGTTTTCGAGCTTGTCCCACGAGAAGTGGGCGGCCACCTTGCCTTCACCGGCGAAGGTCAACGCCTCCTCCAGATCCTGCCGCGTGCCGACGATGGAGCCACGCACCGTGATGCGCTTCAGCACCGTGTCGAACACCGGAATGGAGATGAAGCCCGGCGGCAGACCGACAAGCGCCATCGTGCCCTTGGAGCGCAGGAAGCCATAAGCCTGCTCCATGGCCTTCGGTGAAACCGCCGTCACCAGCGCGCCATGGACGCCGCCGGTTGCCTTTTGCACTTGCTCCACCGCGTCAGGCGCGCGGCCGTTGACGACGACGTCGGCTCCGAGCTTTTTGGCAAGCGCCAGCTTGTCGTCGAAAATATCGGCGGCAACCACATGCATGCCCATGGCTTTCGCATATTGCACGGCCATGTGGCCAAGCCCGCCAATGCCTGAAATGACCACCCATTCACCGGGCCTGACTTCGGTTTCCTTCAGGCCCTTATAGACTGTAACGCCGGCGCAGAGCACGGGTGCGGCTGGGCCGAAATCGAGATTGTCAGGCAGGCGGCCGACGAATTTCGGATCGGCAAGGCCATATTCGGCAAAGCTGCCGTTGACGGAATAACCTGAGTTCTTCTGGCTCGGGCACAGGGTTTCCCAGCCGGTACGGCAGGGAATGCAGCATCCGCAGGCGGTGTAGAGCCAGGGCGTGCCGGCGCGGTCGCCCTCCTTGATGCCGGTGACGCCAGCGCCGATCTTGGCGACGTAACCTGCACCTTCATGTCCGGGAATGAAGGGCGGGTTGGGCTTGACCGGCCAATCCCCCGTTGCGGCGTGCAGGTCGGTGTGGCAAACGCCCGTCGCCTTGTAGTTGATGAGAATTTCACCGGGGCCGGGATCCGGTATTGCCACTTCCTCGATGGTCAGCGGTTTTCCAAATGCGCGGACAACCGCCGCCTTCATTGTTTTAGTCATGACATACTCCCTAATCTCTGCTCGCCTGAAATCCTCGACGGCAGGCAGAGATTAACGGGGATGGAGCGTCATGGAATTGACCCATCGCAAATCGAAGCATTTTGCGATGCTGGATTGTCTCACTTATGAAGCAACCTGACGGTGCCGCTTTACTCGAGCGCCAACCATATGGCGAGCCAACCCCACAGGCAGACCAGCAGCGCAAAGCCGATGCCGAACAGCGGCGCACGATAGCGCAGCCGGTTGCTGGTCACATGCACATAGGAATGCGCATAACGGGAGATCACAAAAAGCCAGGCCAGAACGACGGTCACCACATTGTCCGCGTCGGTGATGTAAAGCAGCAGGCAGATGGCGTGAAAGAGAACTGGAAGCTCGAACTGATTGGCGATGTTCCTGTTGACGAGGTAGCTGGCCTGCCCCTCCTCGCCTCTTTCGCGGTACTGGGTCACCGCCTCTCTGCTGGTGAGCGTGTGGTTTTTGCGCCGGTGTAAAAGCAGCGCATAAAGAATGAACACGAGAAAGGCATGGGCGATCATCGGCCAGAACATTGCGGTCGTCGGTGACATGCTTTCCCCCCATCATGAAAACGCTCCCCGATCCGGCTTGAGATCGGGGAGCGCCAAATATCTAGCCTATCTTTTTACGGATTCGGCTCGAAAGATCAAACCGCGCCCGGATAGTTCGGGCTTTCACGCGTGATTGTCACGTCATGGGCGTGGCTTTCCCGCAGGCCGGCGCTGGAAATGCGCACGAAGGTGGCGCGCTCCTGGAATTCCTTGATGTTGCTGCCACCGACATAACCCATGGCAGCCTTGAGGCCGCCGGCCAGCTGGTGCAGGACGCCGGAGACTGGGCCCTTATAGGGCACCTGACCTTCGATACCCTCAGGCACGAGCTTCAGCGTATCGCGCACTTCCGCCTGGAAATAACGGTCAGCGGAACCGCGCGCCATGGCGCCAACGGAACCCATGCCGCGATAGGCCTTGAAGGAACGGCCCTGATACAGGAACACTTCGCCCGGGCTTTCATCCGTACCGGCGAGCAGCGAGCCGATCATGACGGCGGAAGCGCCGGCGGCGATCGCCTTGGCCAGATCGCCCGAGAACTTGATGCCGCCATCGGCGATGACAGGAATATCGGCGAGGCTGGCCGCTTCGACTGCGGCCATGACTGCGGCAAGCTGCGGAACGCCAACGCCGGCGACGATACGGGTGGTGCAGATGGAGCCGGGGCCGATACCGACCTTGACGGCGTCCGCACCGGCATCGATCAGCGCCTTGGTGCCGTCGGCAGTGGCGACATTGCCGGCGATGATGCGAACCGAGTTCGACATCTTCTTGACCTGCGCCACGGCATCGAGAACCCGCTGCGAATGGCCATGCGCGGTATCAACGACCAGAAGGTCAACGCCGGCATCGATGAGGCGTTCGGCGCGCTCGATGGCATCAGCACCCACGCTGATGGCGGCGGCGGCGCGAAGGCGGCCCTGCGCATCCTTGGTGGCATTGGGGTTTAGCTGCGACTTCTCAATATCCTTAACGGTGATGAGACCGACGCAATTGCCCTTTCCGTCCACAACCAGCAGCTTTTCAATGCGGTGCTTGTGCAGCAGGCGGCGCGCTTCCTGCTGATCGACGCTGCTTTCCTTGACCGTGACCAGATTTTCGCGGGTCATCAGTTCGTAGATCTTCTGCTGCGGATCGGAGGCGAAGCGCACGTCGCGGTTAGTGAGAATGCCGACGAGGCGGCCATTCTTGTGGCCGCCGGCACCGCCGTTTTCGACCACCGGAATGCCGGAAATGCCGTGCGCCTTCATCAATGCCTGCGCTTCGGCAAGCGTCGCGTCGGGGCCGATGGTGACCGGATTGACGACCATGCCGCTTTCGAACTTCTTCACCTGCCGCACTTCTTCGGCCTGCTCGATGGGGGTAAGGTTACGGTGAATGACACCGATGCCGCCGGCCTGGGCCATGGCGATGGCGAGGCGGCCTTCGGTGACCGTATCCATGGCGGAAGAGAGGATCGGCAGGTTCAGATCGATATCGCGGGCAATGCGGGTGGCGATATTTGTCTGTCCCGGCATGACTTCGGAATGTCCGGGTTGCAGCAACACATCGTCAAATGTGAGAGCGTCCAAACCAGTGGGTGTTTGAATGATGCGTGCCATGACCAAATTCCTTCATAATGAAAATGCGTGGCCGTTCCGGAACAAAAAGTTCACCCCGGCGCCCTGCAAGGATTGCTTGGAAGTTGGCGAGGGCTGGTAACACGTTCATGACAGGAAGGGAATAGAAAAAACCCGGAATGACCTTCCGGGCTTTCGCTGTTGCTGCATTGCAGCAGAGATCAGATGTCGAACTGGTAGGACTTCGGCACGAAACGGTAACCCGTATCCAGCTTCTCCGCGTAACCGACAGAAGGGAAAGGCATGTGATAGCCGAGGAATGGCAACCGGTCGGTGGCGATCATGTCATAGACCTTCTTGCGGGTCGCAGCGGCCGCCGCCTTGTCCATGTCGAATTTCACCTCCCAGTCCGGCTTCTGCAGCGACAGGACGAAATGGTTGGCGGTATCTGCCGTCAGGATCAGCTGTTTGCCTTCCGATTCGACACGGAAGATCATATGTCCGGGCGAGTGGCCAAAGGCTGCGATGCCGGTGATGCCGGAGACGACATTGGCGCCGTCACCAATGAAGGTCGCCTTTTCCGCCAGCGGTTTGACATTGGCGAGAACGCCCTTCTGCCCACCTTCGGCAGGGGTGCCTGCGCGCTTCTCATCCGTCCAGAAATCATATTCCGCTTGGCCGAACACGTAACGCGCTTTCGAAAAAGCCGGTGCACCCTTTTCCATGAGGCCGCCAATATGGTCGCCGTGCATATGGGTCAGCACCACCACGGTCACGTCCTCGGGCGTATAACCGGCCGCAGCCATGCCTTCGGTCAGGCGGCCATTACCGGCACCGCGGCCAGCCTCGCCGAAACCGGTATCAAACAGCACGAGATCGGAGCCGGTATTGATGAGAACCGGCGAGAAGGAATTGACGAACTGATCCTTCGGCAGAAAATTGTCTTCCAGCAATTTGCCCACGGTCTCCGCCGACTGGTCCGTGCCGAAGGTTTCACCCGGATTGGGCGCGGCGCGCGCGCCGTCCTTGACGACCAGCACCTCGAAATTGCCGAGCTTGAAGCGATTGGTTTCCGGCGGCATGGCGTGTTTTATCTCCATGGAGGTCTGCGGCTGGTTGGTCTGGGCGTTCGCGCCGCGCGCCATCAACAGCGGCGCGCCGAGGACACTGGCGCCAGCCGCACCGATGAGGCCGCGTCTGCTCATGCTCAAGGATTGGGTCATTATCTTTCTCCCGATATCGCCAACTGGCCATGATCGCCAACTGAACTCACCCAACGGACAATAGAGCGAGAAAGTTGCAAGAAAACCGGCCTCACGCAGGTTTGATCGCAAGTTGAGAAATTGATAATTAACGTGTTGGCAAGCCCGCCTATCAGGCGTAGGAGGAACGGCGATATCCCTTGTCGCAGCGGAAAGCCGCAGGCAGTCCCATGAATCGCATCATTCCCCTGATCCTTGCAGTCGCTCTTTTCATGGAGCAGATGGACTCCACCGTCATCGCCACCTCGCTCCCGGCGATTGCAAAAGACCTCCATGTCGGCCCGATCACGCTCAAACTGGCGCTAACGGCCTATATGGTGGCGCTGGCGATCTTCATCCCCATCAGCGGCTGGATGGCCGATAAATACGGCGCGAAGAAAATCTTCCGCATCGCCATCGGCGTTTTCGTTGTGGGGTCGATCTGCTGCGCGGTCTCGTCGTCGGTGTTCGAATTCGTGCTGTCGCGTTTCCTGCAGGGCATGGGCGGGGCAATGATGACGCCAGTTGGCCGTCTGGTGCTGCTGCGCACGACCAAGCGCAGCGAACTGGTCTCCGCCATGGCGCTACTGACGATACCAGGGCTTGTCGGACCGCTCACCGGCCCGCCGATCGGCGGCTTCATCACCACCTATTTTTCATGGCACTGGATTTTCCTGATCAACGTGCCCATCGGCATTATCGGCATCTGGCTCTCGACCATCTTCCTGCCGGAAATCGAAACCACTAACCCACCGCCGATGGACGGCAAGGGCTTCATTCTGTCAGGCATCGCCGCCTCCGGTGTGGTGTTCGGCGTGTCGGTGGTCAGCCTTCCCGCCCTGCCGCCCGCCATCGGCATCGCCTCGACGGTCATCGGGTTTATCTGCGGTTTTCTTTACATGCGCCACGCCGCGCGTCACCCTGCCCCCATTCTGGATTTCCGCATTTTCCAGAACGCGACCTTCCGGGCGGCCTCCGTCGGCGGCACCGTTTTCCGCATTTCCACGGGCGCAATCCCCTTCCTGATGCCGCTGATGTTGCAGATCGGTTTCGGCCTCAACCCGTTCCAGTCGGGCATGATCACCTTCGCCGGCGCGATCGGGGCGATCACCACGAAATTCATGGCCAAGCGCGTGTTTGCGGCAACGGGGTTCCGCTCGACACTGATCGGGGCCGGTATCGTCGGTGCGTTCACGACGCTTGCCAACAGCTTTTTCACGCCTGAAACGCCCTATCCGCTGATCATGATCTTTCTGGTCACGGCGGGATTTGCGCGGTCGTTCTTCTTCACCGGATCGAACGCGCTCAGCTACTCCGATATCGAGGACAGCCAGGCCAGTCAGGCGACCTCGATGGCCTCGGTGCTGCAACAGATCAGCCTGGCACTGGGCGTGGCTTTCGCCGCCTCCATTCTGGAAGTCAGCAGCATGATGTCAGGCACACATTTACAACTTGCCGATTTCCACATCGCCTTCACCATCGTCGCGCTGGTATCGTTGTTCGCGATCGTGCCGATCATCCGCATGGACGCGCAGGCCGGGGCGGCCGTTTCCGGCCACCGCGGCAAGGTTTCGCAACCGGCGGAGTGATCAGTCCTCAGTCGACTCTTCGGCGTCGGCATCGATGGCCGGTTCGTGTCTGCGACCCTTGAAGTGCTTGGCAAGCAGGAACATTTCGACCGATTCCGAGCGTGACGACGCCGGCTTGATATGCAGAACCTGCTTGAAGTTCTTCTTCAGCATATCAAGCAATGCCTTTTCCGTGCCGCCCTGGAAGGTCTTGGCAAGGAAATGGCCGCCTTCCGCCAGCACCTGAACCGCGAAATCGGCTGCGACTTCGCACAGATGCATGGTGCGGATGTGGTCGGTCTTCTGGTGGCCCGTGGTGGGCGCGGCCATATCCGACAAGACCAGATCGGGCGTGCCGCCAACGGCTTCCATCAGCTGGTCGGGTGCGGTCGGGTCGAGGAAGTCGAGTTGCAGGATCTTCACGCCGGGGATCGGATCGATTTCGAGGAAATCGATGGCAGCGACGCGGATATCATCCTCCGTGGAATCCGTCACCTTGGAGGCGATCTGCGACCAGCTTCCGGGTGCGGCACCAAGGTCGATGATGCGGGTCGCACCCTTCAAAATCTGGTGCTTGTCGTTGATTTCCAGCAGCTTGAAGGCGGCGCGGGCGCGATAGCCTTCCAGCTTGGCGCGCTGCACATAGGGGTCATTGATATGACGCTCCAGCCAGCGGCGCGACGAGGCCTTGAGCTTGGTCTTCTTGACCTTCTGGCCGATCTTGCGGCCGGTGCGATTGGTGCTTGTCGGCGCCTTGCTCATGTCAAACCTTCCGTTCTGTCCTGCCGTACCATCTGCATGCGCCTTATGCGGTTGCGCCGCCATGCGCCGTCATCGGCCATCATATCCGTCAAGAGGCCTTCGCGCAGGCCGCGATCTGCCACCCGCATGCGGCGTGCCGGCCAGCGGCGGCGAATGGCCTCGAGAATGGCGCAACCGGCCAGAACCAGATCGGCCCGGTCAGGCCCGATGCAGGCATTGGCGGCGCGGCCAGCGAAATCCCAGGCCAGCAACTTGTCCTGCATGGCCGTCACCTCGACATCGGAAAGCCAGAGGCCATCCACCTTGCGGCGATCATAACGCGGCAGATCGAGATGGACTCCCGCAAGCGTCGTGACCGTGCCCGAGGTGCCGATCAGATGGAAATCCTCATGGTGCAATTGCGGCGCGAGCGGCGGGCAATGGAAGGCATCGAGCAGGCCTTCGACCTCCCGCACCATCGCCGCAAAGACATCCGGCGTCACATCGCGGCCGCCATGGCGTTCCGAAAGCGTGACGACGCCGACCGGCAGCGAGGTCCAGTGGGTGATGTGGTTGGCGAGCCGGTTCGAGCGGTTTTCACCGACCTTGATGACCGCGATTTCCGACGATCCGCCGCCAATATCGAACAGCACGACAGAGCGTGCCTCGCGCCCGACAAGCGACGCGCAGCCGGAGACCGCAAGCCGGGCTTCCGTCTCGCGGCTGATGATCTCGAGCTTCAGCCCCGTTTCCCGCGTGACACGCTCCAAAAATTCCTCGCCATTGGAGGCTGCACGGCAGGCCTCGGTGGCGATCAGCCGCATGCGCCTGATTGGTCGTCCGGCAAGTTTCGAGGAGCAGACCTTGAGCGCTTCCACGGCGCGATCCATCGCATCATCGGAGAGCCGGCCGCTCGATATCAGTCCCTCGCCCAGCCGGACGATGCGCGAAAAGGCATCGACGACGCGGAACTGGCCCGGCCGTGTCGGCTGCGCGATCAGCAGGCGGCAATTATTGGTGCCGAGATCGAGCGCCGCATACATGTCCGCCGGCGGCTCCTGACCATGCTCATGCTGGCGGCCTGCGTGGCGGGCGGAGATTTCGGATTGCGACCGGTGCGCTTCCTGCGCAGAGCCATTGGCACGACCGTTCTGCTTGCCGCCATGTTTGGGTGCGTGGCTGGGAACCAGTGGACGGCCCTGCGGGTCACGACCGCGCGGATCGCGGTGGCCGCGTTTGCGGTTACGCGATTTTCGCGCGCCAATAGGCGGCACGGAGGATGAATTTGCGCCATCGGGTGCGGCTGGAGCCTGCACTTCTCCGTTGACAGCGGCAGCAGCCTGCTGAGACGTGCCTTTGCCGCGAGAACGCCTGCGACGCTTTCTCTTGCGCGGCTCCGCATCCGGCTCGAGAGCCGATACATAGGAGGAACCGGCCGGAACATCCGCGGCAACATCATGCGACAGCACAACAGCGTCACGGGGCTTACCGTCACGCTTGTGTTTCTTGCCACGACGGGATCGCTTCGCTTTCCCTTTGTTCGCCACCGACGCCCCTTGTTCCGACGGCTTTGGGCCGTTTCCGGGGTCGATCACTGTCTTGTCCATTTCGCCGCGCACAAGCGTAGACGCTATGCTGCTGGCTTTCATAAGGTTTCGTTGGGTGGACAATACCAGCGCAGGCGATTTTAGCCAAATGGTTTTTGGCAGGCTGTACATGGGATGGTCTGATGCCGCGCCGAGGCTGGATACGGATCGTCATGATCGCGGCAATGATTTCCGTGGATTTTCGAAACCGGCAGGCAGGTATGCACGGCGCCGAGACCTGCGCGAACATCCGCAAGTGATGAACAGGTGTTAATAGGGAGAGAATATTCCCCTCTCCCGGTAAGTCATTGTGACATATAAACTTACTGGGAGAGGGGAATGGTACGGTTGAGTGGGGTCGAACCACCGACCTCAGGTGCCACAAACCTGCGCTCTAACCAACTGAGCTACAACCGCACATGAAACGCCAAAGCGGCGTCACGGGGGGTGACATAAAAGGTGTTTCCCCCATTTGCAAGTGCCTCTTCGAATTTTGCGAAAAAAGGCTGCGAAAGGCAAGTGCTTTTCGATAGGGTGACTTTTGAAGGCGAAGCGGCAACGGGCCTGTTGATGTTAACTCTATTTGGCGATTCATCCACCGGGCGGTGGACCCGGCCGCGCTGTGAAGTTATTTAAAATTCTGTTAACGTGATGCCTGGCGGGTTTACGTTTGGCGGCTTCATGAGGAAGCCGAGGAGCCCGCAAGGTCCGGTAGTGCCAGAATAGGTTTCGACATGCCCGCCGTCCAATATCCCTTTATCGATATAGCAGTGCATGAACGGGTGCGCGAAGGTTTTGGGCGCGGCGAGGCCATGGCGCTGTTTTCGCTCGATCTTCAGAATGTGCTCTGGGCCAATGGGCGCGGCGCGGCGCTGTTCGGCACGCCGATCGTTTACGATTTTCTGGAGCAGGGTCCCAAACGGCAGGATGTGACCTTCCGGCAATTGGCGGCCACGGCGGCCCGGCTTTCGAAAGCCGGCGACAGCCTGCCGTTTACCATTCGCATCACTTCGGGTTTCCGCAGCCTTGCCGTCACCGCCCGCGCGGAGATCATCGAGGCGGAACCCGGCCACCCGGCTATCCTGTTTTCCGCCCTCACCGATCAGGCAGCGCCCGACGTGGCCGAATGCGCCCGGCGCATGATCGAAGGGTTTGACGATCCGGATATTCATATGGCGGTGCTGAATGGCGACAATGAGATCATTGCCGCCTCGTCAGGCTTTTCGTCGCTCGGCATCACGCCGCATACCGCGCGCACGCTCATCAAAATGGCCGCCGGCCAGTCCGGTCATCTCGTCAAACGCCCGGTTCCAACCGGCAAGGGTTATCTGCCCGCCGCCACCGGCCAGATCACGACATCGCCCGAACTGAACCTGCTGTTCGTGGTGGAAACCGCGCTCGGGACGCTCGATCCCGTCAATGGTTTTGCCGAAGACAGGGGGTTTTCCGAAGATAGGGATGTTGCCGAAGACAGAAATGTTGCCGAAAGCAGGCCGCAGGAAATCCCGGCGGCCGCCGAGCCTGCCCTGCCGATAGCGGAGGCGGCACCCGTTATCGCAGCAACCACCTCTTTCGATTCCGTGCTCGACGCCGTTGCCGGCATAGAGGATGTGGAGGATATTCAGGAACTGCCGTCCGATTTCGAAGAGGACGTGGCAGCCGAACAGGATGAAGACGGCCTTCTGTCAATGCCTGACGACAAGGTGGAGACACCGGCAGAGCCTCCCGTGTTGGATGCTGACGCCGCCGCCGATATGGCGATGACCGACGACATTGAGGACCTCTTCGAACTCGACGCTGATGAAACGGTGGCTCCCTCGATCGAGCGAACGGTCACGGAGGATCATACGCTAGAGGCACAGGCCGAGGAAAACACTTTCGCGGACGATGAAATCGCTGAAACGGAGGCGGAAGAAGCTACTACTGCGGCGGACGACGAGCTAACGACGGAGACGGAAACGGCAAACATCGGCACTGGCGAAGAAGCACGGCCTTTTGTCTTTAATGCCGGTGCACGCGCCTCACGTTTCGTCTGGAAAATCGACGCCGAAGGGCGTTTCAGCTCGATTTCGCACGAATTTGCAGAAGCCGTGGGCGCCAAGGCGGCCGCCGTGGAAGGCATGGGCTTTGCCGATGTCGCGGCCCTGTTCAATCTCGATCCCGACGGCAAGATCCGCGAGCTTCTCGGCCGGCGCGACACCTGGTCGGGCAAGACGATCTACTGGCCGGTGGAAGGCACCTCGTTGATGGTGCCGATCGATCTCGCCGCCCTGCCGACCTATACGCGTGCCCGCGAATTTGACGGTTTCCGCGGTTTCGGCATCGTGCGCCTCGCCGATGCCACCGAAGACCCACATGCCACCGGGCTGACCTTCCTGAATAGTGAAGAGACGGAGCCCGCAGAGGTTTTGCCGCAGCAGGCCGTCGAAGATGAAAGCCATGAATTGCTGGCTTTTGTCGATGAAGACACGGAAACGGACGACAATCCTCACCCAGCGCTGCCTGATGAACCGGCGGTAGACATCGATATTGCAGGCGATGCAGCAGACGGGGTTTTGACGGAAGAACAGCTTGATGATGAGACCTCACCGGAAGTCGAATCGCCAATAGAAGCGCCAGCGCCCGAACCCTCCTATTCCGACAAGGTCGTGCATCTGGAGGACCGCCGTTCGCGCTCCCGCGAGGGACTGACCGCAGGCGAACAGGCAGCCTTCCGCGAGATCGGCCGGGCGCTTGCGCCATCCGATATGGCGTCGGAGGAAAAACACGAGGCGGATGCCGAAGGGATTTCGGCCGAGCCGGTCGTTCAGGATATCCAGCAAGACATCGCGGCGGAGACCGCAAAAGACGCGTCCTCCGACACTGGCAACGACGCAGAGACAACTGAACCGGTGGAAGAAGACGATCTTTTTGCCGATTATGTTCGCGGTGAACAGCCAGCGCCCGTTCGTGCACCCACCGATGAACCCACTTCTGCAGAAAAGCAGGTGGTCACCACCGACGAGAAGCCGGTTGCTGACATTGCCGCCTCCATGGTCAGCCCGCCCGTTCGCACCCCCAGTGCGCTGACGGCCGAGACGCTGGATCAGATGCCTGTGGCGCTTCTGGTCCATGCCGGGGACAGGCTGATCCACGCCAATCCCGATTTCCTGCGACTGACGGGCTATACCTCTCTGACTGAACTGGAAGAGGTGGGCGGGCTGGAAGCACTGCTGCAGCGGCAGGAGCTGGAGAACATGCCTGACAATGAGGGCGGCATGGTCGTCGTCAGCGCTGAAAATGACATCATTCCGGTCAAGGCGCGGCTGCAATCCATCCGCTGGGAAGAAACGAAGGCGCTGATGCTGTCGCTGGTTCCGCTGGAAGAAAAGCCGGCGGCGGTTATGGCGGCCAATGAAAACACCGCGGAAAATGCCGAGGCAGGCAGCAACCTCTCCCTGTTGCAGGGCGAAATGGAAGAGCTGCATTCCATCCTGGAAACAGCCACCGATGGTGTGGTGCTTCTGGGCGACGACGGCGAAATCCGCTCGCTCAACCGTTCCGCCAGCGCGCTGTTCAATTATGATAATGGCGAAATCGCCGGCAAGCCCTTCGTGACGCTCTTTGCCCATGAGAGCCAGCGCGCCGTGCTGGATTATCTCTCCGGCCTTGCCAATAATGGTGTCGCCAGCGTGCTGAATGACGGCCGCGAAGTGATCGGCCGCGAGGCCTCCGGCGGTTTCCTGCCGTTATTCATGACCATTGGACGGCTGAAATCCTCGCACGGCTATTGCGCCGTGATCCGCGACATCACCCAATGGAAGCGCACCGAAGAAGAGTTGCGCAACGCCAAGCGCGCGGCGGAAACCGCCAATGCACACAAGACGGACTTTCTGGCCCGCGTCAGCCACGAAATCCGCACGCCGCTCAACGCCATCATCGGTTTCTCCGACATGATGGCGACCGAACGTTTCGGGCCGATCGGCAATCCGCGTTATGTGGAATATGCCAATGATATCGGCCGTTCCGGCCGGCATGTGCTCGATATCGTCAATGATCTCCTCGATATTTCCAAGATCGAGGCCGGGCAGATGGATGTGGATTTTATCGCCGTGCCGCTGAACGAGACGGTGGCCGAGGCGGTCTCGCTGGTGCAGCCGCAGGCCAACAATCAGCGCGTCATCATTCGCACCGCGCTGGCACAATCCGTGCCGCAGATCGTCGCCGACCTGCGCTCGATCAAGCAGATCGTGCTGAACATCCTGTCGAACGCCATCCGTTTCACCCCATCCGGCGGCCAGATCGTTGTCTCCACCGCCTATGAAGCCAATGGCAGCGTGTCGCTGCGCATCCGCGACACCGGCATCGGCATGACGCGGGCGGAACTGGAACAGGCGATGAAGCCGTTCCGGCAGGTGGCATCGTCAGGCAAGCGCGTGCGCGGTGACGGCACCGGGCTTGGCCTGCCGCTGACGAAAGCCATGGTCGACGCCAACCGAGCGAATTTCTCCATCACCTCCACGCCGAATGAAGGCACGCTGGTGGAAATCACCTTTCCATCGCAGCGGGTTCTTGCCAACTAAGGCCATGCGGGCGTAGCAATGCGACGGTAGGAAGCGGGTGGTTTTCCGAAGATACCATCTCTCCCTCATTCCTGTGCTCGTCACAGGAATCTAGCCAGCCCAAGTCCTTGGGCTGAAAAGACTCTTCTCGCCACGCAGACGCGCGTCGGCTGGATTCCTGTGACAAGCACAGGAATGAGGGAAATGCTGATGCGAGAGCATAAGAATTCGTTAGGTCATACAGTGTGCCGCGGGATGCATGGCACGTTGTGGCTTTCGCAAGACAGCAGGCCCGCATGCCCATGACCGTTTCCCCTCCAGCGACAAGGCGCGTTTCAGTGCTGCCGATGACGGCAGTCGTTATCGCGGCCATTGCCGCCATGCCCATTCTGGCGATCTTCTGGCTGGCCCTGACCGGCAGCACGGAGGGGTGGCAACATCTTCTTGCCAATGTTCTGCCACGCGCCGGGTTCCGCACCTTCATATTGCTGGGACTGACGGCCGCGACAACGGCCTTCTTCGGGATCGTCTGCGCCTGGCTCGTCACCACCTTCGAATTTCCGTTGCGGCGGATATTGTCCGCGGCTCTTGTGCTGCCGCTCGCCATTCCGTCCTATCTGGCGGCCTATGCGTTTGGCGAGTTTCTCGATTTCACCGGGCCGGTGCAGAGTGCCGTTCGCGCCGCCTTCGGTTACCACAGCATTCGTGACTACTGGTTTCCCGACATCCGCTCGCTCGGCGGTGCGGTGATCGTCCTGAGTTCGGTGCTTTACCCTTATGTCTATCTTTCGGCCCGCGCCGCTCTTTCCATGCAGGGGCGGTTTGCGGCCGAAGCGGCCCGCACGCTCGGTGCAAAGCCGTTGAATGTGTTCTTCTCCGTGCAATTGCCGATGGCGCGGCCGGCCATCGCCATCGGGCTGTCGCTGGTCTTGATGGAGACACTGAACGATATTGGCGCCGTGGAATATCTCGGCGTCCAGACGCTCACCTTCACCATCTACGAGACCTGGCTCAATCGCGGCAATCTTGCCAATGCGACCCAGATCGCCGCCGTCATCCTCATCATTGTCAGTGCCCTGATCGTCATTGAGCGCAATGCCCGGGAAAAACAGCGCTTTGGCGCGCCGAAAGCGACGAGCATGGCCCAGCGCCACCGCTTGAAGGCGCTGGCCGGCTGGCGGCGCTGGTGCGCAAGCCTGTTCTGCTTCCTGCCCGTGGCGAGCGGCTTTTTCATCCCGGTCATCGTGCTTGGCGGTTATGCCGCGAAAAGGCTGGATGCGCTGTTTCAACCGAAGCTTTTGAAAGCGCTCGGGCACAGCCTCGAAGTCTCGCTTTCCGCTGCCTTCCTGACACTGATTGCGGCTTTCGTGTTCTCCTATGCCATCCGCACCGAGCGCTCGCGCCTCTCAAAAGTGGCGGCGCGTCTCGGCTCCATGGGTTATGGAGTGCCGGGAACCGTGCTTGCCATCGGCGTCCTCATTCCGCTGGCAAGTCTCGATAATGGCGTTGACGGGTTCATCCGTTCCCATTTCGGCTTTTCCAGCGGGCTGCTTCTATCCGGCACCGCCTTTGCCATCATCTATGCCCATGCCGTGCGTTTCATGACCATGGCGGAAGGCACGCTCGATGCCGGTTTCCATAAGCTCTCGCCGCATATCGACATGGCCTCACGCAGCCTTGGACGCAACCGGGCGCAGACGCTGTTCAAGGTGCTTTTGCCGAATATGCGGCCGGCGGCGCTCACCGCCTTTCTTCTGGTCCTGATCGAATCCATGAAGGAGTTGCCGGCCACCATCCTGCTGCGGCCCTTCGGTTTCAACACGCTCGCCACGCTGGTTTATGAGGATGCGTCCCGCTCCAGGGTGCAGGATGCCGCCGTGCCGGCGATCATCATCATCATGGCCGGGCTTATTCCCGTGCTGCTCGTCTCGAAATCGATGGATCATCCGGAACATCACTGAGGCATCGGCGGCATCAGCAAAAAGAAAGGCGGCCTTACGGCCGCCTGTATGAGTTGTGCTTTTCAACGAGAGAAAGGGGGGACAATCTCGCCACTTGGAAATTATCAATCCCGGCCATCAGACATATGACGGCCCTGCGTTGGATTTACTTTCCGCCAACTCCCATTAACAAGGAGTTAAAACCAAAATCGATCAATTACCCGCGAAAATTCCTATTCTGAGACCGTAAAGAGCCAAAACTAAATTACAGCTTCCTGATTTTATCGCGATTTCAATAGTAACGCGAAGAAATCGGGACGGCGTTTATTCAGTTTCGCGCAGCCGCATGTTCGTCGCGCATCCGCTGCAATTCGGTGCGCTTGGAGGCGACGGAAGCGGCAATGACGCCGATGGTCACGAGACCGATCAGGATGGTGCAGATGGCGTTGATTTCCGGCGTCACGCCCAAACGAACCTGCGAATAAATCTTGATCGGCAGCGTCGTCGCACCCGGGCCGGTGGCAAAGCTGGCGATCACGAGATCGTCGAGCGACAGGGTGAAAGCGAGCATCCAGCCGGCAATCACGGCCGGGAAAATCAGCGGCAGGGTGATGCGGAAGAAGGTCTTGACCGGCGGGCAACCAAGATCGAGCGCCGCCTCCTCAAGACTGCGGTCGAAGGTCAGGAGGCGCGACTGTACGACGATTGCCACATAACACATGGTGAAGGTCGTATGGGCGATGACGACAGTCCAGAAACCACGATCCACCCCAACGGCCACGAACAAAAGCAGCAACGACAGGCCGGTGATGACCTCGGGCATGACGAGCGGCGCATAGATCATGCCGGAAAACAGCACCCGGCCCGGGAAACGGGCAAAACGGGTGAGAGACAGAGCCGCCAGCGTTCCGAGGATGGTGCCGATGGTGGCGCTGAGGATACCGACACGCAGCGTCACCCAGGCCGCATCCATCAGCCCCTGGTTCGACCACATGGACTTATACCATTGCAGCGAAAAGCCGCCCCAGACGGTGACGAGCTTGGAGGCATTGAAGGAATAAATGATCAGGATGATGATCGGGATATAGAGAAAGGCAAAACCGAGCGTCAGGACCGTGATGTCGAATTTTCCGCGCTTCATGGCCTCACCCCACCTTCTTCTGCTGGTTCTGGAAGATGGCGATGGGCACCACCAGCAGGATCAGCAACAGCACGGCGACAGCGGATGCCAAGGGCCAGTCGCGATTGCCGAAGAATTCCGTCCACAGCGTCTTGCCGATCATCAGCGTCTGGGCGCCGCCCAGCAGATCGGGAATGACGAACTCGCCTGTTATCGGGATGAAGCAGATCATCGCCCCGGCGACCACGCCCGGCAGGGAGAGCGGGAAAGTGATTTTCCAGAAGGCCTTCCAGGGCGGGCAACCGAGATCGGCGGCCGCCTCAAGCAGCGTATTGTCGAGTTTTTCCAGCGCCGAATAAAGCGGCAGGACCATGAAGGGCAGATAGGAATAAACGATGCCGATGAAGATCGCCGTCTCGGTGCGGAAGATATTGACCTGCTGGTCTGGTCCGAGAAACCCAAGCCACTGAAACAGCACCGTCAACAGGCCTTCCGGCTTCAGAATGCCGATCCAGGCGTAAACGCGGATCAGGAACGAGGTCCAGAACGGCAGGATCACCAGCATCACCAGCGTCGGGCGCACGGAAGACGGTGCGCGCGCCATGGCCAGCGCCATGGGATAACCGATCAGCAGCAGTAGGAAGGTAGAGATGAAGGCGATGCGCAGCGACGACAGATAGGCTTCAATGTAGAGCGGGTCTTCCGTCAGGAAGAGATAATTCTCGAAATCCAGCTGCGAGAAAAATTCGCCGAGCTTCGAAAACCCTTCGAAGACAGGCGTATAGGGCGGCATGGAGATCGCCGTATCCGACAGCGAAATCTTGACGATGATGAGAAAGGGTGCGGCGAAAAACAGCAGCAGCCAGAAATAGGGAACCGCAACGACCAGCCAGCGCCAGGGGCTTTGCCGGTTCTCGGGAGTGGTGATCGCCATCGAAGCCTCCCTCAGCGTGTCAGGACAAGCCCTGAATCCGGTTTCCAGTTCAGCCACACCATATCGCCGAAAGTGATGGGGCGATCGACGAGACGCGAGACGTTCGCCTGCGCGGCGCGGATGACGCGACCATCGGCCAGCTTGACGATGAATACCGAAAAATCACCGAGATAACCGATGTCCCAGACTTCGCCATAGGCGGAATTGATGCTGCTGTCGGCGGGCTGGTCGAGCGAGATGCGGACCTTTTCCGGGCGAATGGCGTAAGCCACCTGGCTGCCGGCGGCGGCGGCACACTCCTGTTCCACTGAAACTTTCAGACCGTCGCAGTCCATCGTCACCAGACCGGGCTTGCCGATATCGGAGGCGTTGGCCACGACGTGGGCGTCGAAAATATTGATGTCGCCGATGAAGTCGGCCACATAACGGGTATTCGGCGCTTCATAGATCTCGGCCGGCGTCGCCACCTGCACGACGTTGCCCTTGTCCATGACCGCGATGCGGTCCGACACCGTCATCGCCTCTTCCTGATCATGGGTGACGATGAGGAAGGTGAGACCGAGATTGGTCTGGATATCCATCAGCTCGAACTGCGTTTCTTCGCGCAGCTTCTTGTCGAGCGCGCCGAGCGGTTCGTCCAGCAGCAGCACCTTCGGCCGCTTGGCAAGCGAACGGGCGAGCGCCACGCGCTGGCGCTGGCCACCGGAAAGCTGGCTTGGCTTGCGCTTGGCAAACTCCGTGAGCTTGACGAGCCGCAGCATTTCCTCGACGCGGGCAGCGATATCCGCCTTGGGAAGGCCATCCTGCTCGAGGCCGAAGGCGACGTTCTTTTCCACCGACATATGCGGGAAAAGCGCATAGGACTGGAACATCATGTTGGTGGGGCGCTTATAGGGCGGCACGCCGGAAATATCCTTGCCTTGCAGCAGGATACGACCCTCGGTCGGTTCCTCGAAACCGGCCAGCATGCGCATCAGCGTGGTCTTGCCGCAACCGGAAGGACCAAGCAGCGAGAAGAATTCGCGCTCGTAAATATCGAGCGTCAGATTGTTGACGGCGACAAAATCGCCAAAGCGCTTGGTGACGTTTTCAAATCGGATGAAAGGCACCGCATCGGGATTGTCCCAAGGGCTGAATTTGCGTTTGACCGGTCCGAGTGTCTTTGCCATGCCCGCCCCATTTCACCCAAGAATCCATCGTCGACATCAAGGAGAAAGAGGGTGGACAGCGCCACCCTCTCCCAAGTCCGATCAGGTGCCGGTCTTTATCTGCGTCCAGACGCGGTTCAACACACGCTGCTCCTTCGGTCCGTAGGGCGAAATGGTGAAGAGCTTCTTCATCGTTTCCGGATCGGGATAGACCCCCGGGTTCTTCGCGACCGACGGATCCATCAGCGCCTGCGAGGGAAGGTTGCCGTTGGCGTATTGCACGTAGTCGGAAGCCTTGGCGGCGACTTCAGGCTTCATCATGTAGTTGATGAAGGCATGGGCCTCATCGACATTCTTGGCATCAGCCGGAATGGCAAAGCTATCCATCCAGATATAGGTGCCTTCCTTGGGGATGACATAATTCACCTCAACGCCGTTCTTGGCTTCCTCGGCGCGCGTTTTTGCCTGAAGAATATCGCCGGACCAGCCGATGGAGATGCAAGTGTCGCCATTGGCGAGATCATTGATATAGGGCGATGAATTGAAGGTCTTCACATAGGGGCGAATCTTCGAATAGACCTCGCCGCCCGCTTCCAGGTCGGCCGTTTCCTTACTGTCGGGATTCTTGCCGAGATAGTTCATCGCAATCGCGAAAGTCTCGTCCGACGCGTCGAGAATGTTGATACCACAGGATTTCAGCTTCTCGGCATTTTCCGGCTTGAACAACACGTCCCAGCTATCAACAGGCACATCGCCGAGCGCGGCCTTCACCTTGGCGACATTGTAGCCGATGCCGGTGGTGCCCCACATGTAGTTGACGGCATATTCGTTGCCGGGGTCATATTTCGCCAGGCGTTCGGTAATGTCCGGCCACGCATTCTTGAGGTTCGGCAGCTTGGACTTGTCCAGCTTCTGGTAGACACCGGCCTTGATCTGCCGCGCCAGGAAAGGCGATGTCGGCGCCACGACGTCATAACCCGAGCTGCCGGCCAAAAGCTTGGTCTCCAGCACTTCGTTGCCGTCATACACGTCGTAGACCACCTTTATCCCGGTTTCCTTGGTAAAATCTTCAAGGATGACGGGATCGATATAGTCCGACCAGTTATAGACGTGGACGACCTTCTCCTGGGCCATTGCCGAGCCTGCTGCAACGAGCGCGGTGGTGAGAGCCAAGGTCAGGCGGAGAGAACGGTTTTTCATGATGTCTCCTGTTAACGCATCCTCACGACGGAAGCGTGATCCCCTTTTTTAGCGAGACTAGAAAGGAAAACAAAAGGGAGCAAGCGGGAAATGTGCAGCACAGCATTTTCAACCAAATGTGTTCCGGCCAGAAAAAATTGCATCGAAACGCCTACTGGAAGTCGAAAACACTAAGGCCGGTGACCATTTCATCCAACCCGAGCGGGCGCGTGAGCGGCGCTTCGGCCCGTGACAGGCAGCCCTGTCTTTCGCACAGCCGGCACGAGGGGCCGATGGCGACGGGTGCAGCACCAGAGGCGGCCGGGCCATAGACCGTTTCCCCCGCCTGGCCGAGATCGCAGCCTAAAAGCACGGCCGTGCGCCTCACCCTTTCGCCGAAACCCGCCTGCGGACCTTCCAGCGTGCGCGAAACGGTGAGGAAAGCATCACCGTCAGGCATTTCCACCGATTCCACCAGCACCTGCCCCGGCTGGGCGAAGGCGGCATGGATATTGAGCCGCGGACAGAGACCGCCGAATCGCGCCCTCGGGAAACCGCCCGCCCCTGCGAGGCGGAAACGGTTGCCGGCATTGTCGATCTCCATCAGGAAAAACGGGATCGCCGCGGTCGTTGGCCGTTGCAGGCTGACGAGCCGGTTGGCGGCCTGTTCGAACGAGACGTTGAAGCGCGACCGCAGAACATCGAGGTCATATTTCGCGCGCTGGGCGGCGGCAAGGAACGCACCATAGGGCATCATCAGCGCATGGGCGGCATAACGTGCCAGTTCGAAACGGGCGATGCGCCGCGCCTCCTCGCCTTTCAGGCCCAGCGCCTCCAGTTCCGTCCCTATCTCTTCGCGAAGCGCCAGAAGACAGGTCTCCATCGCCATTTCCCGGAGTTGATCCGGCTGGGAGAGGCGCTCGGACAAAAACAGCCGCATGGAATGGCGATCATAACGCCGTCTCAGATTCGGCATGGCGTGCACCGGCAGGGTTCTGACGACGATGCCATGATTTTTCTGTAGCCAGGCGCGCAAACCCGAGGCGAGATCATCGCCCGTCGATAATTGTTTATGCAGTTCTTCTGCTGCCGCATCGATGGCATGGAAATAAGCCGGCCGGTTTTCAAAGACGTGCCGCACCTCGTCGATCGGCAGACGGGTGGAGGACAGCGCCGTCTCATGCCCTTCCCGCGCCAGAAGATCGGAGAGGTCGGAAAGGCGCTGCGCCTGTTCCCGATAGGCCCGGTAAAGCTTGAGGACACCGCTTGCCGCATTGGGCGCGGCATCGGCAACCTCGATCAGTTCCTGCGGTGATGGCACCTCACCCACCAGCAGCGGATCGGCAAAGACCTCACGCAACTGCCCGGCGGAACCGGCGCTTTCGCCCTGAAGGTCGTCCAGATCGACCTTGTAGACCGAGGCGAGCTTCAAAAGCAGTTGCACGGTCAGCGGCCGCTGGTTGCGCTCGATGAGGTTGAGGTAAGACGGCGAGATCGCCAGCGCCTCGGCCATGGCCGTCTGCGTCAATGCGAGACCGTTACGAATACGGCGCACGCGCGGCCCGGCAAAAATCTTGTTTTCCGACACGTCCTCTCCTCAACCCGTCACTCATACAAGTCTGTTACAAACTCGTCAGGCCACAGTCTTTTACAAAATTTACAAATTTACAGCTCCACCCTGTCACGCACCCTACAGAATAACCTCTTTCAAGTCACTGTTTTTATGTTTATTCTGGCGCTTAAATCTCCAAAAATGTAAATGTAGTCACATCAAACGGTGCTTCATAAATTGAAAGCAAGCCGTTTCCGAAACCGCATTTATCATGGGAGAGAGAAGTATGACGGATTTTTACAAACTCGTTCCGGGCGCCCCGAAGGGACGTTTCGACGGCATCGAGCGCACCTACACCGCCGCCGACGTAGCGCGGCTGCGCGGCTCCGTCGAAATCCGCCATTCGCTGGCCGAGATGGGCGCGAACCGGCTGTGGAAGCTCATCAACGAGGAGAATTTCGTCAACGCGCTCGGCGCGCTTTCCGGCAACCAAGCCATGCAGATGGTTCGCGCAGGATTGAAGGCAATTTATCTTTCCGGCTGGCAGGTCGCCGCGGACGCCAACACGGCATCGGCCATGTATCCGGACCAGTCGCTTTATCCGGCCAATGCGGCACCGGAGCTGGCCAAGCGCATCAACCGCACCTTGCAGCGCGCCGACCAGATCGAGACGGCAGAGGGCAAGGGTCTTTCGGTCGACACCTGGTTTGCGCCGATCGTTGCCGATGCGGAGGCCGGGTTCGGCGGCCCACTCAACGCCTTCGAGATCATGAAGGCCTTTATCGAAGCGGGTGCGGCGGGTGTTCACTATGAAGACCAGCTGGCATCGGAAAAGAAGTGCGGCCATCTCGGCGGCAAGGTTCTGATCCCGACGGCGGCGCATATTCGCAACCTGACGGCAGCGCGGCTTGCTGCTGATGTCATGGGTGTTCCAACGCTGGTTATCGCCCGCACCGATGCGGAGGCCGCCAAGCTGCTGACATCCGATATCGACGAGCGCGACCAGCCCTTTGTGGATTACGATGCCGGCCGCACCGTCGAAGGTTTCTATCAGGTCAAGAACGGTCTTGAACCCTGCATCGCCCGCGCGGTGGCCTATGCACCCTATTGCGACCTGATCTGGTGCGAAACGTCAAAGCCGGATCTCGAACAGGCACGCAGGTTTGCGGAAGGCGTGCACAAGGTGCATCCCGGCAAGAAGCTGGCTTACAATTGCTCGCCGTCGTTCAACTGGAAAAAGAACCTCGACGACGCGACGATTGCCAAGTTCCAGCGTGAACTGGGCGCGATGGGTTACAAGTTCCAGTTCATCACGCTTGCCGGTTTCCACCAGCTGAATTTCGGCATGTTCGAACTGGCGCGCGGTTACAAGGACCGGCAGATGGCGGCCTATTCCGAGCTTCAGGAAGCGGAATTTGCAGCCGAGGTCAACGGTTACACCGCCACCAAACACCAGCGCGAAGTCGGCACCGGCTATTTCGACGCCGTGTCGCTCGCCATTTCCGGCGGCACGTCCTCGACCACCGCGATGAAGGAATCCACCGAGCACGACCAGTTCCGCCCGGCGGCGGAATAAATCGAGAAAACCGCCCTTCCCACTACAGGGAAGGGCTTGCAAACCGGATCAAAAACCCCTGACAATAATGAGAGGAGAAATGCCATGAATGCCCACAACCCCATCAAGACCCACGTCAAGGAACGCGCCGAGGAGCAATCCTCTGCCATGACGCAGGATCAGCAGGCTGCCATCCGCATGCTGGCCAATGATCTTCACCGCCTCAATCAGGCCGTCATGAAAGCCGTCGAGGCCGGTGTTTCCGTCGAGCTTGTCCGCTCGGCCCGCCACCATGGCGGCGGCGGCAACTGGGGCGATCTCCTGATCCCCGTTATCGTCGCGCAGGGAAGTGCCGCCGCCTGACCGGCAGCCATTCTTTCATGCCGGACGGCTCTTGCGTCCGGCGTAAAGATCGGAATGTCCCTTGATGAGACGGGTCATCCGATCCGCCACCGTCCTGATATCGCGGCGGTGGCGATCGTCATTGTTCATGACGATCCATTGATTGTGGCGAAGTGGTTCGATTTCGCCGCCCTCGCGAAGAAGCCGTGCATCGGCATCGCCCACGAAACAGGGAAGCACGGCGACCCCGGCCCCGGCCAGCACCAGATCGAGCAGCGCTACCGGCCGGTTAACCGTCACTGCAATATCGCTGCGGCGGTTTTCATGCGGCCAGCGCAGATAGGTGGAAATGGCGCTCTCTTCTGCCACCGCCAGCCAGCGGTCGGCAACGGCGGCGGCAACATTGCGCAGCCTGTAGGGCGCATAGGCCACCTCCCCCGTCTTGATGGCGGCAAGGTTCTTTTCCTGCGGCTCGAAAGCGCGAATGCCGATGTCGTTTTCGCGGTGGGCCAGAGACGCCCTCTGTTCGGCAATGAAAAGATCGATGCGGAAATCATCGCGGTCGGTGCAGATGGCGGAGAAGTTGCCGGTCAGCAGCCAGGCATTCCAGGTGCCGACGGCAATGCGCACGGTCGAAGAGGCCAACGAAGCCTTCTGCCATCCCTCGATATCCTTGGCCGCATTTTCCATTGCCTGAAGCCGGTCGAACAGCGCCCGTCCGTCCGCCGTCAGGGCGTATCCGGTCTGGCTGCGTAAGAAGAGGGCCTTGCCGATGCGTTCCTCCAGCTCGACCATGCGCCGCCCGACGGTCGCGGGGCTCAAACCGGTCAGCGCGGCAGCACCCGTCAGGCCGCCGCTGCGTGACACATCGAGGAAAAGCTGATAGGAATCCCAGGTGACGTTTTTCATCGGTGAAAAACGTAGCGCATTTTCTTGCGCAGATAAATCAAAAAACGGCGCGCATCATGGCCCTCCGCATTCAGAAGGAGAGCGAACATGCATGCGATTTTTGCAGCACAGGCTATCATTGACAATCAGAAGCCGCGCACGCGACGCGAAGCCATTCTGCAGGAAGAGAAGTTCTATGCTGACATGGCGGAAGCGTCCCGGGCATGGCGGCTTTTCAGCGCGCTTGCCGGTTTGATAAACGTGACGAGCCGCCGATCAATAAAAGAGAGCGATCAGGGCTGCGACGGCACCGGCTGCGATGATGCTGAGGTAGAAGGCCAGCTGCCGGCTCTCGCTTTCGGCGCGGGCGATGGCAATGGCGCGAGGGCGGCGATGTGCAGATCTGTTCATGCGCGGGCTCCTGACGAAAAACTCAACCGACCCATGCCCTGTTAAGAGCCTCCAGCAGGACATCATGTGCAGCGGGATCACTGGGTGATCCTGCCTTGCTGGCATTTGATCAGGATGACTCCATGCACCTTAACAAGGTGTTAAGGCAGGCGCTTTCAGGCGAATTCGCCTGCCGCCTGCCCGGAGGCCCAGGCCCACTGGAAATTATAACCGCCGAGCCAGCCGGTCACGTCAACACATTCGCCAATGAAATAGAGGCCTGGCACGGATTTCGCCGCCATGCTGCGGGAATCGAGGCCCGTGGTGTCCACACCGCCGAGCGTGACTTCCGCCGTGCGGTAACCCTCTGAACCGGCGGGCTTGATCTGCCAGTCCTGCACCTGCGCCGCCAGCTTTGCGAGAACCTTCTCGGACATATCGGCGAGATTGCCGGTGATGCCGGTTTGTTCGACCACATGTTGGGCGAGCCGCTTCGGCAGGATTTCGGAAAGAGCCGTTTGAGCCGACTGGCGGCCGTTCTTCTGTTTTGCTTGCCTCAGCAGCGAAACGATATCGCGTGCCGGCTCCAGTTTCAGCCGGATCGCATCACCCTCCCGCCAATAGGACGAGATTTGCAGAATGGAGGGGCCACTCAAACCGCGATGGGTGAACAGCAGCGCTTCCTCAAACGAGGTCTTGCCATGGGAAACCTCGGCCGGAACCGCGACGCCGGCAAGCGGGCTCAGCTTTTCAAGGGCTGCAGGATCGAGCGTCAACGGCACGAGGCCGGGGCGCGGCTCGATGAGCTTGAGACCGAATTGTTCGGCGATCTGATAGGCAAAACCGGTCGCGCCCATTTTCGGGATCGACTTGCCGCCCGTTGCCACGACAAGGCTTTCCGCCTCGATGACGCCGCCTGAGGTCGTGACGCGAAAACGGCCACCATCATGAGTGACGGCCGAGACTGATGTTTCGAGCCGCAGTTTCGCATTCACCGCCTGCATTTCAGCCAGCAGCATGCGGATGATGTCCTTGGCGCTGTCATCGCAGAAGAGCTGGCCGAGCGTCTTTTCATGCCAGGCGATGCGATGTTTTTCGACAAGGGCAATGAAATCGTGCGGCGTATAACGGGCGAGAGCGGATTTGGCGAAATGCGGGTTGGAGGAGAGATAATTCTTCGGTCCGGCATGGATATTGGTGAAGTTGCAGCGGCCGCCGCCGGAAATACGGATCTTTTCGCCCGGTGCCCTGGCATGGTCGAGAATGATGACGGAGCGGCCACGCTTTCCGGCGCGGATGGCGCCCATCATGCCGGCGGCGCCCGCCCCCAAAATCAGCACGTCACATTTCTCTGTCATCATTCCATCCGATCCGTTTCCTTTCCTCTTTTCCAAGTGCCGCCGCTTGTCAATGGCGCTTTCCCCCTCGCCAATTGTCAAACTACGGTTATGATGGCTCCACCAGAAACACAGACCCGGTGATACATGCCCGCCAAAAAAACCATGCTCCGCCCGAAGAAACAGGCAACCATGGCAAAGAAGTCTCCTCCCCTCGATCTCTCCTCCACCCGTGGCGTTTCCTCCTGGCGCGAAGCCGCGCAATGGCTGCGCGTGCGCGGGATCGAAGACATAGAATGCATCACGCCCGACCTTGCCGGGGTTGCGCGCGGAAAGATGATGCCGACGGCGAAATTCACGGGCGATACCTCGCTCGCGCTGCCGTCCGCGCTCTACCGCCACACGATATCAGGCGAATATCCTGATGAGACGGCGAACTTCCGTTACGAGCCGCGCGACAGCGACCTGAAACTAGTGCCGGATCTTTCGACGCTGTCCGTCGTGCCGTGGGAGAGCGACCCAACCGCGCAGGTGATCTGCGACGTTGTGGATGCCGAGGGTAATTTCGTTCCCTACACGCCGCGCAACGTGCTGAAGAACGTGCTTTCGCTCTATACCGAAAAGGGCTGGAAGCCGGTCGTAGCACCCGAAATCGAATTTTATCTCGTCGCCATGAATGACGATCCGGATTATCCGCTGCATCCGCCGAAGGGCCGCTCCGGCCGCTCCATCGTTGGCGGTCAGAGCTATTCCATCGCCGGCATCAACGAATTCGACGAGCTGATCGACGACATCTACCATTTCTCGGAAAAACAGGGTCTCGAGATCGATACGCTGATCCACGAGGAAGGCCCGGCGCAGCTGGAAATCAACCTGCGCCACGGCGACCCGATCGAACTTGCCGACCAGGTGTTTCTTTTCAAGCGCACCATTCGCGAGGCCGCGCTGAAACACGGCATCTACGCCACCTTCATGGCAAAGCCGATGCAGGGCCAGCCAGGTTCGGCCATGCATATCCATCAGTCGGTGGTGGAAATCGATGGCGGACGCAATATCTTCTCCAATGCCGATGGCAGTCCTTCGAAGGTATTCTTCTCCTTCGTCGGCGGCATGCAGCGTTATGTTCCAAACGCACTCGTCATGCTGGCGCCCTATGTGAATTCCTATCGCCGCCTGACGCCCGACATGGCCTGCCCGGTCAACAATGCCTGGGGTTACGACAACCGCACCACGGCTTTCCGGGTGCCGATTTCCAGCCCGCAGGCGCGTCGCGTCGAAAACCGCCTGCCGAGTTCGGACGCCAATCCGTACCTGGCGCTTGCCGCTTCGCTCGGCTGCGGCTGGCTTGGCATCGTCAACAATATCGAGCCGACCGAACCCACCGCCGATACGGCCAATGAAGGCTCCATCGAACTGCCGCGTGGTCTCCTTGAGGCCGTGGCGCTGCTGGAAGGCGAGGAACAGTTCGACCGGGTGTTCGGCCATGAATTCGTGGGCCTTTATGCCGGCCTGAAACGCGGGGAATTCGAGACCTTCATGCAGGTCATCAGCCCCTGGGAGCGCGAGTTCCTGCTTCTCAACGTGTGAGGAACCACGAGCATGACATGGCAAAGCCCGATTGCGCCGGGACTATCCTGGTATCAGGCAACCGTCGGCGAGCGGCCGGACTATCCCGCTCTCGACGGGTCGAAGCAGGTTGATGTCGCGATCATCGGCGGCGGTTATACCGGCCTTCAGGCCGCCTGTAACCTCGCCGAAAACGGCGTCTCGGTCGCTCTGATCGAGGCGCATCGTTTTGGCGATGGTGCTTCCGGCCGCAATGGCGGCCAGTTCGGCACCGGCCAGCGCTCCTTTCCCGACGAGATGGAAGGCGAGATCGGCTTCGAGCAATCCAAGCTGCTGTTCGACATTGCCGAGGACGCCAAGAACTACGTGCGTGATTTCGCCAGCAGCCGCGGCATCGACATGGACTATCTGCCGGGGCAGCTTTATGTGGCGCACAAGGCCGCCTACGAGGATGATTATCGCAGAAGCGTCGACGCGATGAACAACCGCTATGGCTACCCGCATATTTCCTATATGGAACGCGGAGAAGCGCGCAAACGTGTCGGCTCCACCCATTATTTCGGTGGCACGCGCGATACCGGCACCGGCCATATCCACCCGCTGAAACTGCTGGTCGGGCTTGCAAAAGCGGCGAAGGCCGCAGGCGCCGACATCTATGAAATGACGCCGGCGAAATCCATCCGGCAAATTGGCGGCAAGACCATCATCAAAACCCCCTTCGGCACCATCAGCGCGCCACGGGTGCTGATCGCCACCAATGCCTATATCGGCAATCTGGAACCGGTAACGGCCGCGCATATCATGCCGATCCGTTCCTTCATCGGTGCCACCGCACCGCTCGACGCCTATCCGGACATCATCCCCGGCAAGGAAGCGGTGGCCGACTCCCGTTTCGTGGTGCGTTATTTCCGCAAGACCACCGACAACCGGCTGCTATTTGGCGGGCGCGAGGCCTATACGGCCGATGCGCCGCGCGATATTTCCAGCCATATCCGCCGGCAGATCGCCGAAATCTATCCCGAACTGAAGGCCGTCGAAATCACCCATTCCTGGGGCGGCTCCGTTGGCATTACCCTGCCACGCAAAGTCTTCGTGCGCGAGGTCATGCCCGGCGTCACCTCCATCGGCGGTTACTCCGGCCACGGCGTGATGCTGTCGAATTATTGCGGCAAGCTTTATGCCGATCTCGTTCTCGGTAAAAAGGACATGCTGGCGCCCTTCGCGCGGCTGAAGGTGCCCGCCTTCCCCGGCGGGGCTTCACTGCGCGCGCCGCTGCTTTTCATGGCGCTCTCATGGTTTGCGTTGCGAGACAGGTTTTAGACCAATGTTTACAGACCCTTGCCGGCGGCAGACAAGTTGGCGGAAGCAAAACTCATAATTTCACATAACTGAGTCTGGCATTTTTAAATCGATTAGATTATTGATGCCCCAACCTTTGAAGATCGAGAGAATCGATATGAGCAGTCAGATCATTCCTGTTGAACCTTTTGATTGTGTCGTTTTCGGCGGCACGGGCGATCTTGCCGAGCGCAAGCTTCTGCCGGCCCTTTATCACCGGCAGGTCGAAGGCCAGTTCACGGAGCCGACCCGCATCATCGGCGCGTCGCGTTCGGTCATGACCCATGAGGAATATCGCAAATTCGCGCAGGACGCCCTGAAGGAACACCTGAAGGCCGGCGAATATGACGATGCGCAGGTGACCCTGTTCCTCAACCGGCTTTTCTACGTGCCCGTCGATGCCAAGTCCGGCAATGGCTGGGACGTGCTGAAGAAACTGCTCGATGAGGGCAAGGAACGCATCCGCGCGTTTTATCTGGCCGTCGCACCCGGCATTTTCGGCGACATCGCCGACAAGATCCGTGAGCACAAGCTGATCACCCGCTCGACCCGCATCGTCGTTGAAAAGCCGATCGGCCGGGATCTCGCATCCGCGCAGGAACTGAACGACACCATCGGTCACGTCTTCAAGGAAGAGCAGATCTTCCGCATCGACCACTATCTCGGCAAGGAGACGGTGCAGAACCTGATGGCGCTGCGTTTCGCCAATGCGCTTTACGAGCCGCTGTGGAATTCCGCCCATATCGACCACGTTCAGATCACCGTTGCCGAAGCGGTGGGTCTTGAAGGTCGCGCCGGTTATTACGACAAGGCCGGTGCGCTGCGCGACATGGTGCAGAACCACATTCTCCAGCTGCTTTGCCTCGTTGCCATGGAGCCGCCCGCTTCCATGAAATCGGAGGCAGTGCGCGACGAAAAGCTCAAGGTACTGCGCTCGCTGAAGCCAATCGATACCAGCAATGTCGAAAAGCTGACGGTACGCGGCCAGTACCGCGCCGGCGCTTCCGCAGGCGGCCCCGTCAAGGGTTATCTGGAAGAGCTGGAAGGCGGCGTTTCCAACACCGAAACCTTCGTCGCCATCAAGGCTGAAATCGCCAACTGGCGCTGGGCCGGCGTTCCCTTCTACATCCGCACCGGCAAACGCCTCGCGACCCGTGTTTCGGAAATCGTCGTCACCTTCAAGCAGATCCCGCACTCGATCTTCGACGATGCGGCTGGCAAGATCGAAGCCAACAAGCTGGTCATTCGCCTGCAGCCGGATGAAGGCGTCAAGCAGTCGCTCCTCATCAAGGATCCCGGTCCAGGCGGCATGCGCCTGCGTCAGGTCTCGCTGGACATGAGCTTTGCCGAAGCCTTCAACGTGCGCAGCCCCGATGCCTATGAGCGGCTGTTGATGGACACCATTCGTTCCAACCAGACATTGTTCATGCGCCGCGACGAGGTCGAGGCCGCGTGGGACTGGATCGACCCCATCTTGAAGAGCTGGGAAGAGCTGGGACAGAGCGTACAGGGTTACACTGCCGGCACCTGGGGCCCGAGCGGTTCGATCGCACTGATCGAGCGCGACGGCCGCACCTGGCACGATGCCGACTGAGGGCCGGGCGATGAGCGAAACGATCCACGTCTTCGACACCGCCGCCGCGCTGGCCACCGCACTTGCGGCGGAGGTTGCCAAACGCCTTGATGCGGCGACCAAGGAACGGGGGACCGCCAGCATTGCGGTCTCAGGCGGCTCGACACCGAAGCTGTTTTTTCAGGCGCTTTCCAGACACGATCTCGACTGGCCCAATATCAGCGTGACGCTGGTGGACGAGCGTTTCGTGCCGCCGGAAAGCGACCGTTCGAACCATCGCCTCGTCGCGGACAATCTTTTGCAGGACAAGGCGAAGGCGGCCTATTTCGTGCCGCTGTTCCAGCCGGCTGCCTCGCCGGAGGATGCGGCCACACTGGCGACCGTCAAGACCGAAGCGATCTGCGATCCTTTCGACGTCGTCATTCTCGGCATGGGAACGGATGGCCACACCGCATCGTTCTTCCCAGGTGGCGACAATCTCTACGAAGCGCTCGATCTCGATGAGCCGCGTGGCGTGTTGACCATGGCAGCGGAGAATGCGGGGGAAGAGCGGTTGACCTTCAACTTCTCCAGCCTGCACGATGCCGATTTTCTGGTGCTGCATATCGAAGGTGCGGCCAAGAAGGCGACGCTGGAGAAGGCACAATCGGGCGAGGATGAGGACGAAATGCCTGTTCGCGCCGTGCTGAACCGGGCCGAAACGCCCGTGGATATATACTGGGCGCCATAAGCTAACGCGGTTGCCGCCTCTGCGGCCCGCGACAAGCGCCCGAAGACATGAAGACTGAAACACGACAACCGGCCGCTCACCTCCCGGAACGCTGGTTGCCGACCAACGAACAGGATGAACGCCCATGTCCGCCGATTCCCGCATTCAGGCCATTACCGCCCGCATCGTCGAACGTTCCAAGCCCTACCGCGAGACCTATCTCGAGCGGCTGCGGCTGCAGGTTTCGAAGGGCGTTCACCGTTCCGTTCTGTCCTGCGGCAATCTTGCGCATGGATTTGCCGTCTGTTCCCCCGCCGACAAGGACATCCTTGCCGGCGACCGGGTTCCCAATCTCGGCATTATCACCGCCTATAACGACATGCTGTCGGCGCACCAGCCCTACGAGACCTTCCCGGCGATCATCCGTGATGCGGCGAAGGAAGCGGGCGGCATCGCGCAGGTAGCGGGCGCGGTTCCCGCCATGTGCGACGGCGTGACCCAGGGCCAGCCCGGCATGGAGCTTTCGCTGTTTTCCCGCGATGCCATTGCCATGGCAGCCGGCATAGGCCTGTCGCACAACATGTTCGACGCCGCCGTCTATCTCGGCGTTTGTGACAAGATCGTGCCCGGCCTCGTCATCGCCGCGCTCGCCTTTGGCCACCTGCCCGCCGTCTTCGTTCCCGCCGGTCCAATGACATCTGGCCTGCCGAATGACGAAAAATCCCGCATTCGCCAGCTTTATGCCGAAGGCAAGGTCGGCCGCGCCGAGCTGCTGGAGGCGGAATCCAAGTCCTATCACGGCCCCGGCACCTGCACCTTCTACGGCACCGCCAATTCGAACCAGATGCTGATGGAGATCATGGGTTTCCATATGCCCGGTTCGTCCTTCATCAATCCCGGCACACCGCTGCGTGATGCACTCACCCGTGAAGCAGCCAACCGCGCGCTGGCGATCACCGCGCAGGGCAATGAATTCACGCCGGCGGGCGAGATGATCGACGAAAGATCCGTCGTCAACGGCGTCGTCGGCCTGCATGCGACGGGTGGCTCCACCAACCACACCATGCACCTGATCGCCATGGCGCGCGCCGCCGGCATCATTCTCACCTGGCAGGATATTTCCGATCTTTCCGACATCGTGCCGCTGCTCGCCCGCGTTTATCCCAACGGGCTTGCCGATGTGAACCATTTCCATGCCGCCGGCGGTATGGGCTTCCTCATCAAGCAGCTGCTGAAGCAGGGCTTCGTGCATGATGATGTGCGAACCGTCTTCGGACAGGGGCTTTCGGCCTACACCGTCGATGCCATGCTTGACGAGAAGGGTGCAGTCACCCGCCAGCCCTCCCCCGAACAGAGCCATGACCCGAAGGTTCTGTCCAGCATCGAAACGCCGTTCCAGTCGACCGGCGGCCTGAAGATGCTGACCGGCAATCTCGGCAAATCGGTGATCAAGATTTCGGCCGTCAAGCCGGAACGCCACATCATCGAAGCACCGGCGATCGTTTTCCATGATCAGCAGGAACTTCAAGACGCGTTCAAGGACGGCAAGCTTAACCGTGACTTCATTGCGGTTGTCCGCTTCCAGGGGCCGAAGGCCAATGGCATGCCGGAACTGCACCGCCTGACGCCGCCGCTCGGCGTGCTGCAGGACCGCGGCTTCAAGGTGGCGCTGGTGACTGACGGGCGTATGTCTGGCGCATCCGGCAAGGTGCCGGCTGCCATCCATGTCACGCCGGAAGCCTCCGATTGCGGCCCGATCTCGCTTATCCGCGATGGCGACATCATCCGTCTCGACGCCATTTCCGGAACGCTGGAAGTGCTGGTTTCCGCCGCCGAGCTGGCAAAACGTGAACCGGCGCGTGCCGATCTTTCCGGTAATGAATGGGGCATGGGCCGCGAACTTTTCGCCCCCTTCCGCCGCAATGCCGGCCCGGCCGATCAGGGCGCCAGCGTTCTCTTCCATTGACATCCTGAAAGGCGAAGACCGATGCGGTTTTCGCCTTTCAACCCTGTTTTGCGCATCGTCCGACTGCTCTTTCTTGCCCCTGACGATCCGGTGCGGAAACCGCTTTATTTCTCATTTCTGAAACGCCAAACTTGTCATGCGGCTGTGATGATTGCCCATTAGGGCCTTCTCAGCCAGCAGGGGCGCCGCGGCGCAGTTTTGGATAATGGGGCAAGGACATGATTTTCTCGAGCAAACGCCGCGATGTGCTGAAGCTTATGGCAGGCACCGCCATGCTGCCGCTGTTGCTGACAGCCACGCCTGTTATGGCGCAGGACGTGGCGCTGCGTGCGATCATCATCTCCGACCTGCATTCGGCCTATGAACGCATCGGCCAGCTCCTCGCGGCAATAGAAACCCGCATCGCCACCGACAGGGTGCCCCATATCATTCTCCTGAACGGGGACCTGTTCGAGATCGGCAACGCAGTGGCCGCCCGTTCGGCCGGCGAAATCGAGTGGACATTCCTCACGGCGCTCGCCAGGCTCGCGCCCACAGTCATCAATATCGGCAATCATGAGCCTGATATCGATAATGACCTCGCCAATTTTGTTACCCGTGCCCAGGCGCTTGGCATCACCGTGCTTTCCAACATCATCGACAAGCGCAGCGGCAAACCCTATGCGCCTGACAGGGCCGAGGTGAAGGTTGGCGACCGGAAGGTCATCCTCGCGGGCCTCGCCACCAACGCCATCAACACCTATCCCAAGGCCACACGCGAGATGCTCGACATTCCGCAGCCGGTGGAATGGGCCAAAGTCAATCTGCCTGAAATCGTCAAAGCCGATGCGATCAATATCGTTCTGAGCCACGCAGGCGTCGTTGCCGACCGCGATATTCTGCCGCTGCTGCCTGACGGTACGCTGCTGGTGGGCGGCCATGATCACCTGAACTTCGTGCATGAACAGGGCGCGACGCGTTATGTCCATACCGGTTCCTGGTGCACGTCCATGACGGTTGCGACCATCGCCGGTCCCGGCAAGGCCGCTGCCATCGAAACGGTCACCATCGATCGTGATGCTCCTGCCTCCCCTGCCCTCAAGACCCTGATCGAACAGACGCTTGAAAAACACCTCACTGCGGAAGAGCGGGAAGTCGTCGGCAAGTCCGTCAAGGCGATGACCGTCGATGAGGCCGGCCGCCATGTGGCGCAGCTCATCGCTGCAAAGACCGGTGCCGATGTCGGCTTCGTCGCCCACACCTCCTTCGGTGCGGGCCTGCCGAACGGCGACATTCGCCGTTATGACTTCAACGCCTCGCTACGCTTCGACGGCAAGCTGATGGTGACGGAGGTGGATGGCGAGGCGCTTGCGCAAATCCTCAAACGCTGCAATCAGGACGGCGACATTCCGCTTACCGAGCGTACCGGCGACTATCTCTATGCCATGCCGGAGAAGCCGGAACAGAAAGGGCGCTACAAGCTCGTCTGCAACGACTGGTCGGCCACCAACCAGAAATCCTATTTCGGCCGTGGCGACCTGACCTTTACCGAGGTGGCGGATGTGAAGCTGAAGCAGACGGTTCTGGGCGGGCTTTCTTAAGACCCTTCGACAGCTTGGATAGGTCTCAGAACGACCGGATATCCAGCTTCCGGTCCTTGTGGGCCGGGTGCGTGCTGAACACGAAGATGCGGTCCAGTTCCTTCTGCGTCAGCATGCGCAGGAAGCGGACGTGGATGGTGTTGTTGGCGTTGACGCGCAATATCACGCAGCCAATCTTGCTGATGCGGGCGTCGGGAATATCGAGATAGAACTGGTTGGGCAGGTTATATTTCGTCAGCAGCGCCAGCACCGCTTCGGTCTGGGAAATGCGGATGACGTCGCAACGGCGCGCCGCCATGTGCATGACGGCCTTTTCAGTATATTCGATGCGCGCCGCATTCATGGTATCTTCCATGCGAAACCGGCTTTCGCGGTCATACATGAAGGATTCTTCCTTGCTCAGGTAATGGTTCCTGATCACACCCGCCCCGCTCTGCACGCCCATACTCCCATGCTCAATCGATGGGTCGAGACTAGGCCATAGTCTTTAACAATTCATATCAGGGCGCTCTTAAACAGGCCGGAAGCGGGACATTTCCGATGGTTTTCCACAGGAGGCAAAAAAGCCATAAAAACCCCGGAACAGGGATGTTCCGGGGTTTTTATTTCGGTCCCTTATGGGCGGTAAGTCTTGCCCGCGGCATCAAAGAGGTGAAGCTTTTCCTGGGGCGCGGCAAACCGCAATGTTTCTCCCTTGCCGACGGAAACAATGCCCGGCACCTTGACGATGATCGGCTCCTGCCCCTTGGGCGCTTCGAGATAAAGCAGGGTCACTTCACCCAAAGCCTCGACGATCGCGACCTTGCCTTCGAAAAGATAGTCATCGCCGGTGACAATGCTCAGATCTTCCGGCCGAACCCCGAAGCTTGCAGCCTTGCCCTGCTCGGTCGCGGGTGTCGGAACATCGACGGCCAGCGTCTTGCCACCGGCCAGTTCGATCGAGGTGCGTTCGCCGGTTCCGACAATCTTTGCCGCGATGATGTTCATGGCGGGCGAGCCGATGAACTTCGCCACGAAAAGATTGGCGGGCCTTTCGTAAAGTTCGAGCGGCGGGCCGACCTGTTCCACACGGCCCGCATTCAAAACGACGATGCGGTCCGCCAGCGTCATCGCCTCCACCTGGTCGTGGGTGACGTAGATCATCGTCGTATCGGCCATCTGTTCGTTGAGCTTGGCGATCTCGATGCGGGTGGCAACGCGCAGCGCCGCGTCGAGGTTCGACAGAGGCTCATCGAACAGGAAGACCTTGGGATTCCGGCAGATGGCGCGGCCGATGGCGACACGCTGGCGCTGGCCACCGGAAAGCGCCTTGGGCAGACGCTCCAGATATTGCGTCAGCTGCAGGATTTCGGCAGCGGCGCGAACGCGGCGGTCGATCTCCTGCTTGTTTTCCTTGGCGATCTTCATGCCGAAGGCCATGTTGTCGTAGACAGTCATGTGCGGATAAAGCGCATAGGACTGGAACACCATGGCGATGCCCCGCCGCGAGGGCGGAATTTCGTTGACCAGCTGGCCGTCGATGAACATCTCGCCGCCGGTGATTTCCTCCAGACCGGCGATCATGCGCAGCAACGTCGATTTTCCGCAGCCCGAAGGCCCGACGAAAACGATGAATTCGCCCTGTTCGATCTGCAGGTCGATGCCGTGCAGGACCTTCACCTGCCCGTAGGATTTGCGGATATCCTTGAGAACGAGACTTGTCATGGGTTGTTCCTCCCTGCTCTATCAGGCGTAACGGGCGAAGAAAGCGCCCCATGCCGGAAGTTCTACGCTTGTGCCTTCAAGGCCGCTTGCAAAGCCATGGCCTTCGAGAACCTCCCAGTTCCCTTTCGGCAGCGTGGCATTTGCCGGCGTTGCGGACAGATTGAAAAGGCACAGAATGGTTTCGTTGCCCAGCTTGCGGGTGTAGCTCAGCACGTCTCCCTCAAGCGGCTGGAATTCGATGCCGCCCTTGGCGAAAGCCGGGTGCTGTTTGCGGAAGGCGAGGAAGCGGCGGTAATGCTCCAGCACCGACGCCTCGTTGCCCTGCTGGGCGCTGACGGCGCGCTGCTTGTGCTCGGCCGGAATGGGCAGCCAGATCTTGTCCGAAGTCGAAAAGCCGGCCTGCGCATGGCCCGCATCCCACACCATCGGCGTGCGGCAACCATCGCGACCCTTGAATTCCGGCCAGAACTGGATGCCATAGGGGTCCTGTAAGTCCTCGAAAGCAATATCGGCTTCAGTGAGGCCCAGTTCCTCGCCCTCATAGATGCAGACGGAGCCTCGCTGCGTCATCAGCAGTGCCGACAGCAGCTTCGCGAAGGCATCCTTGTCCTCGACATGCTCGCCCCAGCGGCTGACATGGCGCACGACATCATGGTTGGAGAAGGCCCAGCAGGCCCAGCCCTCTGGTGCTGCGCGCGCAAAATCCGCCTGCACATCGGCAACGCGCTGGGGGGTGAGCGCATCGGGTGCGAGGAATTCGAAGGCATAGCACATCTGCATCTTGTCATCGCCGGAGGTGTATTCACCGACGATTTCGAGACCGCGCTGGCTGTCGCCCACTTCGCCAACGGCGGCGATATCGGGGAATTCGTCCAGCACCGCGCGGAAGCGCTTCAGGAAGGCGATGTTTTCCGGGCGGTTCTTATCGTAGAGATGTTCCTGGAAATTGTAGGGATTGACTGCAGGCGCGGTCGAGGCATTGCGGCGCTCCGGTGCCAGCGCCGGGTTGTCTCGTAATTCCAGATCATGGAAATAGAAGTTGATAGTGTCGAGGCGGAAACCATCGACGCCGCGCTTCAGCCAGAAGCGGGTGATATTAAGCAGTTCCTCCTGCACTTCAGGGTTATGCAGGTTGAGGTCCGGTTGCGAGGTCAGGAAGTTGTGCATGTAATATTGCATGCGGGTGGGATCCCACTGCCAGCCGGAACCGCCGAAGATCGACAGCCAGTTGTTAGGCGGTGTGCCATCGGGCTTCGCTTCCGACCAGACATACCAGTCCGATTTCGGATTGTTGCGGCTGGCGCGGCTTTCCACGAACCACGGATGCTGGTCAGACGTGTGCGACAGAACGAGGTCGATCATCACGCGGATGCCAAGCCGGTGGGCTTCGGCAATCAGCCCGTCGAAATCGGCAAGCGTGCCGAACATCGGATCGACATCGACATAGTTCGAGACGTCGTAGCCGAAATCCTTCATCGGCGAGGTGAAAAAGGGCGAAATCCAGATCGCATCGGCACCGAGACCGGCGATGTGATGCAGACGGTCGGTAATGCCCTTGAGATCGCCGATGCCGTCGCCATTGGAGTCCTGATAGGAGCGCGGGTAGATCTGATAGATCACCGCACCACGCCACCAGTCCTTGTTAGGCGTCAAAGCGGAAGTCACCGAAGCGGTCATGGAAGTGTCCTGTCTGGTATGGGCGTTCATGGAATGATCAGCCTCCCTTGACGGAGCCCGCGAGCAGGCCACGCACGAGATAACGTTGAAGGGCGAAGAAGACGCCAAGCGGCACGATGATGGTGACAAAGGCCGAGGCGGTGAGGATCTCCCAATTGCCGCCGCGCGAGCCAAGCAGCGCGTTGAGCGCACCCGTCAGCACCAGCTCGTCCTTCTGCGTGCCGAGGAAAACCATGGCGACGAGCAGGTCGTTCCACGTCCAGAGGAACTGGAAGATGGCGAAGGAGGCGAGCGCCGGGAAGGACAGCGGCAGGATGATCTTGACGAAGATTTCGAAATCACTCGCGCCATCGACACGGGCACTTTCGATGATCTCTTTCGGCAGGCCGGAAATGTAGTTGCGCAGCAGATAGATGGCGAGCGGCAGGCCAAAGGCGGTATGCGCCAGCCAGATACCGGCATAGGTCTTGGACGGCACGCCGAAGATGGTGCCGATTTCGTTATAAAGCCGCAGAAGCGGGATGAGCGACATCTGCAATGGCACGACAATGAGGCCCACCACCATGGCGATCAGCAGATTACGGCCGGAAAAGTTCATCCATGACAGGGCATAGGCGGCGAAGGCGGCGATGAGGATCGGGATGACGGTTGCCGGAACCGCCACGGTCAGCGAGTTGACGAAGGACTGGCCGATGCCTTCCGAGGTCAGGACCGTGCGATAATTATCGAGCGTGAAGACGGGTGGCGTCGCGACGGAAATATAGACACGCTTGCCGCGCGAACCCTCGAAGCTTACAGCCTTGCTGTATTCGTAGGTGCCGTCTGAATTGACGAGAAGTGTCTCGCCATCACCGATATCGGCAGCCTCCCCGGCTTTGAAGGCCGTCGGCTCCTGTACGCGGACGCCGAACGCGGCTACCTTGCCACCCTGCCCGTTTTCGAAAACGTTGCCAGCTATGACATAGCGGCTGCCGTCCTGCTTCTGCACGGAAGCATCGGCAAGGCGAACCGCCGCCGTCTGTTCCGAGCTGGAGAAAGCCGTCCACCAGCCGGATACGGTGATTTGGTCCTTGTCGCGCAGCGAGCTGACGAGAATGCCGAGGGTGGGCAGCAGCCAGAGAAGCACGACGAGCAGAACACTGGCGTGGACGATGAGGCGCGGCAAGCCGACGCGGCGAAGACGTTTGATTATGTTCATCTCAGCGGCCCTCCATCTCGCGGTTTGCCTGGCGGATGTTCCAGACCATGATCGGGGTAACGGCCGCCATGATGATGAGCGCGATCACAGCACTTCGGCCGCTATCGCCTCCACCGCGGAACATCCAGTCGAACATGAGATTGGCGAGAACCATGGTGTTCCATTGGCCGTTGGTCATGGTCAGCACGATATCGAAGACCTTGAGCACGAGGATGGTAATGGTCGTCCAGACGACGGCGATGGTGCCCCAGATCTGTGGAACCATGATCTTCCAGAAAATCTGCCAGCCATTGGCGCCATCGATGACGGCCGCCTCGATGGTTTCTTCCGGAATGCCGCGCAACGCCGCCGACAGGATGACCATGGCGAAACCGGTCTGGATCCAGATGAGGATCACCATCAGGAAGAAATTGTTCCAGAAGGGCATGGAAATCCAAACCTCCGGGCTGCCGCCGAAAAATTCGACGACGGCGTTGAGGAGGCCGATCTGCACCTGGCCCTCGGCGCGGTATTCGTAGATGAACTTCCAGATGACCGACGCGCCGACAAAGGAGATCGCCATCGGCATGAAGACGATGGATTTGGCGATGTTGCCCCACCAGATGCGGTCGGTCATAACGGCAATGACGAGGCCGAAGAAGGTGCAGGCGGCCGGCACGACGGCCAGCCAGAGGATATTGTTGAAGATCGACTGGCGGAAACCGGCATCGAAGAAGGCCCAGCGATAATTGGCAAGGCCGACGAATTCAGCGCCGGTCCTATCATAGAAGGACAGGATCAGCGTGGCGATGACGGGATAGACCAGATAAACGAGCAGCAGGATCAGCGCCGGGCCGATGAAAAGCCACGGCCGAACGGCGGCACGTCGGTTGAGGTTGCGGGATGCGTGAATGACGTCTCCCGAGCGGACGGGAAAGATCATCTGCAACGCCTTATCGGATAGCCAATAATAGGCAGCGCAGGCAAAAACGCCGGCTACCATGACGCCGATGGCGGACACGAGTTGTTGAGCCATGTTCCCTCCCTTGATCCTCTCCGCGCCGCGCTGATTTATGCGGTCGTCGGGGCAGTTCCTTCAATGAGGCCCGGCAGCAAGCCGCCGGGCCTTTTTACCGCAGATCTTGATCGAAAAACCGCAGAACGGTTTTCCGGAATTTGCCTGGCCGATGGTTACTTCAGGCCGTCCCAAGCCTTCTGGATATCGGCGGCGACCTGATCGGCGGATTTGCCGCCGACGAAATCGATCATGCCGGTCCAGAATGCGCCAGCGCCGATCTTGCCGGGCATCAGGTCGGAGCCATCAAAACCGAAGGTCGTCGCCGTGGTCAGGATTTCACCCTGACGCTTCATCTGCTCATTGGCATAGGTGTCGACATTCACACCCTTATACGGTGTCAGGAAGCTGGACTGCGCCATCCACACTTCATGGGCAATCGGGGTTTTCAGGAATTCGACGAATGCCTTGGCAGCCGGCGCTTCCTTGGTGACGGTGACCAGAGTACCCGCGCCGAGAACCGGCTTGCCGAGTTCGGGCTTGGATGCGTAAGTCGGCATGTAGAAGAAATCCGCATCCGTCCCAACCTTGGTACCCTCAGGGAAGAAGGACGGGATGAACGATGCCTGATGGTGCAGGTAGCACTTCGGCGGAATGTCGAAGAGGCCCTTCGGGCTGTCGCGGAAGTCAGTGGAGGCCACGGCCGCAACGCCGCCGCTCACATATTTCTCGTTCTTGGCGAATTTGCCGAATTCGTTGATCGCCGCAACCACGGCCGGATCGGTGAATTTCACCTCGTTGGTCGTCCACTTCTGGTAGACATCAAGCGGCTGCGTGCGCAGCATCAGGTCTTCCACCCAGTCGGTTGCCGGCCAGCCGGTCGCGCCGCCGGAGCCAAGACCGATGCACCACGGCGTGCCGCCATCGGCGACGATCTGGTCCGTCAGCTTGAGCAGATCTTCCATGCTCTCGGGCACCTTGTAGCCCGCTTCCTCGAAGTTCTCAGGCACATACCAGACGAGCGACTTCACGTCGGCCTTAAAGGGGAAAGCGAAATAGGCCTTGTTGCCGTCCTTGCCCTTGTAGCTGCCGAGATCGACCCAGGATTTGCCAGCGCCGTAATTTTCCTCAACCCATTTGGCAGTGTCGTCGCCTAGCGGCACAAGGAAACCCTTGGCGGCGAGATCGGCCAGAAGGCCGGGCTGCGGCAGGATGGCGATATTGGGCGGGGAACCGGCCTGCGTATCGATGACGATCTGCTGCTCGTAATTTTCCGATGAAGAATAACGGACATTCACGCCCGTCGCATCGGCGAAATAGGCGAGCACCGACTGGAATAGCGCCTCGTCCTCGCCACGCCAGGGCCCGAAAATCGTCAGCGTCTGGCCTTTCAGGTCGGCATGGGCCGCCTTGAAGTCCTCGTAGCTTTTCCAGTTGAACTTGGCATCTGCGCCGGGTGCGAATTTCAGATCGGCAGCAAAGACCGAACCCGACAGCAGCACCATAGAGGCCGCCGTCGCCAAAAGAGTCTTCCGCATGTGATTTACCTCCCATCACATAAAAGGCTCAAAGCGTCCTCTTCCAATCAAAGCGCTTTGGCTACCTATTCATCTCATTGTCTTCGAGATGGAGTCAAGAGGCTCTTTTGGCAGAAACGCTGTGGCGCTGCGGTAAAAGTCGTATTTATTTCGAAAGGCGGCTATCATTTTCGATTGAGAAAAGCGGATGGGACTGGTAAAAATCTAAAGCGCTTTGGGAATGTGAGGAGTGGCTTTTAGCCTTTTCCTGAGCGCGCGCATGGAGGAAATGACAGACATGAACCTGAAACAGTTGTCGCAACTGCTGGGGATTTCGCAGACGACCATCAGCCGGGCGCTCAATGGCTATCCCGAGGTCAGCGCGGAAACCCGCCGCCGCGTCATGGAAGCGGCCGAAAAGACCGGTTATCGCCCGAACGCAGCGGCGCAGCGGCTGGCAACGGGCAAGGTCGGTTCCATCGGTCTTGTCATGCCCATCGGCGAGCACCACCGCTCCGACGTGCATTTCGGTGAGTTTCTGAGCGGTCTCGGCGAGGAAGCCTCGCGCAGCGGCTTTCATCTCGTCATCATGCCGACCGAACCCGAAAATGAGCGGGACGCGCTCCGGGGTCTGGCGGCGAGCGGCAGCGTCGACGGCATCTATCTCGCCTACATGAAAAATAACGACCCCCGCATCGCCATGATGCAGTCGCTCTCGCTGCCCTTCCTCGTGCATGGCCGCTCCGTCGGCGTGGAGGAGGATTATCCCTATCTCGACGTGGACAATGAAGGCGCCTTTCACGATGCGACCCAGCTTCTCCTGCAGCTTGGCCATACGCGCATCGGACTACTGAATGGCCCGGAAGGTTATGATTTCACCTACCGGCGCTGTCTCGGGGTGGAAAAGGCGCTGGCGGCCAATGGGCTTTCCCTGCACCCGGATAATAAACGGCATAGCAGCATGACGGATGAAGAAGGTTATCTCGGCATGGAGGCGCTGCTGTCACGCCCGGAAAAACCGACCGCCATTCTCTGCGCCAGTACGGCGCTGGCGCTCGGGGCAATCCGTTCGCTCAATCAGCGGGGGTTAAAGCCCGGCAGGGATATTTCGCTGATCGCCCATGACGACGTGCTGCCGCTTTTGAAGCCCGATAATTTTTCGGTGCCGCTGACCACCACACGCTCGTCGCTGAGGGCAGCCGGGGTGCGCGTGGGTCAGCGCCTGATCAATCGCATCAAGCTCAACCAGACGGAACCGCATCAGGAACTCTGGAAGGCGGAACTCGTGGTGCGCGCTTCGACGGGGCCGGCTCCGAAGGCGTAGCCGGCCGGTCAATTCAATCAGAACTTCGGCGCGGTCTTGCCGAGCGCACGATGGGCAGCGATGACGGTGTTGGCCATCAGCATGGCGATCGTCATCGGGCCGACACCGCCAGGCACCGGCGTGATGGCGGCGGCAACAGCGCTTGCCTCGTCAAAGGCGACATCGCCCACCAGTTTCGATTTGCCTTCGCCCTTTTCCGGTGCGGCAATGCGGTTGATGCCGACATCGATGACGGTTGCGCCGGGCTTTACCCAGTCGCCCTTCACCATCGCCGCGCGCCCGACCGCAGCCACGAGAATATCGGCCGTCTTGCAGACGGTGACAAGATCTTTGGTGCGCGAATGCGCCATGGTCACCGTGGCGTTGGCGTTCAGCAGGAGCTGGCCCATGGGCTTGCCGAACAGGTTCGAGCGGCCGATGACAACGGCGTTGAGGCCGGAAAGGTCATCACCGTGAATGCCACGCACAAGCAGCATGGCGCCAGCTGGCGTGCAGGAAATGAGACCGGTGGCGAGATCGCCGGTAGCGAGCTTGCCGGCATTCAGGACGCTGAGGCCATCGACATCCTTCTCGGGCAGGATCGACTGGATGATCTCATCCGAATTGAAATGTTTCGGCAGGGGCAGTTGTACCAGAATGCCGTGGATGGACGCATCGGTGTTCAGTTCGCCGACCAGCTTCAAGAGTGCCGCCTGCGTCGTTTCTTCCGGCAGCGTGTGCTGGATGGAGTTGAAACCGCATTGCTTCGCCATCTTGCTCTTGGAGTTCACGTAAGCGTGGCTGGCCGGATCATTTCCGACGATGACAACCGCGAGGCCGGGCTTCACGCCCTTCTCCGCCTCGAGCGCTTCTGCCGATTTGCGGACCGCCTCCGTTACCGAAGCCGCCTTCGCCTTCCCGTCAATCACAACTGCCATGCGTCCTGCTCCTGCTGGGTTACGTAGGCTCCGTATGGTGCCCTCTTGGCAGGAATGCAAGCTAAAATGCGGCGTTTTCAGGCTGTTTTGCGGTAGTCTTCCCGGTGATCCGCGTAATCGGCGAGACGCTCTCTCAGGAACGCCAATTCCCGTCGCAATTCCATCAGCTCCTCGGCTTCGGCCTGCGCATGATCGAAGCGTCCCGCAAGGGCTTCGGCCAGCAGCGGCGGCAGCCCTGATGATGCGGGGTCGACCGTTCTGACGGTGCGATTGCCCATCAGCACCTGCCGCACGCGTTCGTCCAGCGGCATATCGTCGGCATCATTGGCGGCTCCGCCGTAATAGTCGGCGAAGCTGTCCTCCTCCGCCTCGACAGTCGTTTCCGCAGCGACAGGCTGCAGGTCGTCAAATACGGCCGGTTCGATCTGTTCGAATTCGGAAAATTGTGGCGCTGCGACGGAGGGTGCCGGTTCCTTGCCGGTTTCGGCGGCCGAAACAGCCTCCTCCTCCTCGTCATGACGGCGATAGCTGAGCAGATAAAGGCTGCCCAGCAGGCCGAGCAACGCGCCGCCGCCCGCCAGCATGGCGGCCTGGGTCAGGTCGCGGGACAATTCGCCCGGTGCGGCCTTCTTCGCCAGGCGGGTTTCGAGGGCAGGCGTTGCCGAGGCGGTCAGGTCGCGGCGTTCGCTTGCCTCCAGATAGGTATTTCGCGCCGTTTCCAGCTCACTCTGCAATCTCGAGAATTCACCGGGCGCGACGCCGAGGGCATTCAGGCGGTCGAGATATGCCTTCTGCTCGCCCGTGGCGGTGGCGATCTCCTGATTGAGGCGCTTTTCATCCGCCCGCAGCCCGTCGAGCAACTGGCGCAGTGCCGGGGCGGCAAGTGCCTGCGCGGCATCAACGGCGTTCTGGGCGGCGATGCGGCGGGGGTGTTTCGGGCCGTAATCCACGGAAACACCGGCAAGCGCCATGCTGGCACTCGCCTGTTTTTGCCTGACATCCTCAAGTGCCGAAAACGCCGCGCCAGCTGGCAGCGGTTTGGAATACACGTCATTCGGCTTCAGGGCCAAAGCTGACGCCAGATCGGCCTGGAGGGATTGCTGTTGCCGGGTGGCGCGCGCCAGACTGTCGTTGACGTCACGCAATTGCTGTTCGAGCTGCTGCGCCTCGGTCATGACGGCGTCGCCATGGCGCATCTGGAAACCGTTTAGAGCCGCTTCCGCCTCGTCCAGCTTTTTCCGTGCTCTTTCCATCTCTCGCATCGCCGGTGTCATGGTACCGGCCTTGCCATCCGCCATCACGCGCATCGAAAGATAATCCGTCAGCCGCATAGCCATGTCAGGCGTCGCAGCCTTGGCGGTCACAACAAGCATATTTTCATCGGGGGTCAGTTCCAGCCGGATCGCTTCGCCCACGGCGCCATTCAGCGCCTCACGCGGGGAGACCACGCGCGCATGCGCACCCGTCAGGAGATCAACAAGCAGGCCAAGCTCGCCCTGATTACGAACGCCGATCATATCGGCGGGTTTCAGCTTCAGATCGGCGGTTACCCGCTCAAGCCCGGAGGGCGAAAGCAGGGTCCGCCGCGCCATTGCCAGAAAACGGGACGCATCCGGGGCGTCGTATCCAGTCTGGGTAACCTCGATCCGGGCCTGCGACACATAACCGCGAAAACCGGAATCGATGAGCAGCAGCGGAATAGCAGCGCCGGCGAACGTTGCCGCCGCGACGCAGCCTGCCGTCAGCAACCGCAGACAATGCCTGCGCCACTGCGACACGGGCGCAGAGACATCATCCCCCTCGGGGCGGATCGCGATCATATCCGGATTGTCATCAACCATCTGAAGCCGTCTGCCGCCATCGGTGCCGCCCGCAACGGGCGACTGTCAAAACCTTACGAGAGGTTAAAGGATCGTGGCAAACAAATGGTTAACACGCCGCTTCAAGGCATGATATCGGCCCTTGATATCAGCTCTTGCCGAGCGCGATGTGCCAGGGTTCGGCACAAAGGCTGTAGAGCCAGCTCATATGCAGCTTGCGGAAAATGTCCGGCATACCCGCCACTTCTGAGGACAGGACCTTGAACAGGGGCCCGACTGCAATGGTGACACGCGCATCCTCACGGCTGACGCTGCGGTGCAGCCATGTCTCCTGATTTTCCTTGAGCATTCCTGCCAGGAGCACATCCACCTTCACGCCGGCCGCGTCCCGGTTCAGCATGACGAAGTCGTGCCATGGCGCATGGGCACGCAGCCGGGCAAGCACTTCACCGATCTGCGCCGCATCGTCGCCCGCCACGCCGATGCGTTTCGGCACAGCCATGTAGGTCAGAAGCGCCATGGTGAAGGCAACGCCATCGATGGTGGCGGGCAGAGGCTCGCCATGTTCGGCCCGCGCGGCGGCTTTCATGCCCTTGCCCTGCGGCAGAAGCAGGCAGCTTTCCAGAATTTGCCGATAGGCATTATCCTTGAGTGACAACTTTGTCTTCTCGATGGTCAGGAAGGAGAGCATCGTGTGCCCTTCACAGGCCGAAGCCTTGCCGCTGACCAGTTCCAGCGCGCCATTCCAGTCGAGATCACAGACGCGCAGCCCGTGGATATTCCGTTGCAATCCCCGGCGCGTAACACCTGACGCGAAATTCATTGCCGACCCCCAAATGCCAAACCGATCGCCACCGGCCCGGCGGATGGCCTGCGGGGCGGTGGTTCATGAGTTTGTTATACAGGTGCAGGTTGAATTTAACTTGAAAGCAATCTCTCGAATGCTCGTGAATGGAGCAAGAGATGATTAACCAGAGCGTGCCGTTTCGCCGCCGCTCCCTCTCCGTCAGTGGCTGGGTGCCGCAGCCTCTCCTGCTTCGGCTTTCTCGCCCTCGACGAGTTTGACAGAGTGGGGCGAACCATTGCCCTTCTGCTCGCGGATGTCGGCTTTCGACAGGTAATCGAGCTGCTCGATCAGCACGTCCTCGACGACCTCGTCATCGAGCCTCTTGTTCAACCCTTCGCGGATGCGCTGCTTGAAGGCTTCGGGATCGAAGGTGGAGATATTGGCAATGTTGACCATGGAAGAACCCGCCAGAAGCGTGAACAGTTCATCGGTCATCAGCTGTGTTGCCGGCAGTTCGATCTTCGCCATCTTGGCCTTGTCGACGCGCAGCGAAATCCGGCTGAGGAAATAGCCGTTCACTCCACCATCATTGATGACGGGGATCGTGATGCTTTCGCCCTTGACCAGTTGCAGATCAGCCTTTTTTGCCCCCGCCTCATCCGGCGCCGGCGCCGTCGCCATCTGGACGGAGAAATACACCGCGCCGAGCGTGACGGCGCAAACCCAGACGCCGGTGAGAAGAAGCTTCAACATCAGGAGGCTGCGCCGTAAAGGAATTGTTCCTGGGAATAGGTGCCGTCCGTATCGGCTTCCTGAATAGCGTTCTTGAGCAGATCCGCGACAGCGCGAACCGCGTTCAGATGCGCCTCGACGCGGGTGGCATTGGTGGCGAGCTTGGACTTGATGCCCTTCACCTGCTCCATGTAACCGGCGGCGATATCTTCGTGCGGTGTATCGCGGACCAGCATCGTCAGTTCATAAAGGCAACGGCTCTTATGGGCATTGGAGACCTTGAAGTCGAACTGCGGGTCCTTACCGATATTGTCGTTCTCATTGTCGATGATCATCTCGAGGCGGCCGAGAACGGATTGGATACGGTGGTCGTTCGACATAAGGTCCATGCTTGTCTCCTCGTTAAGGTTTTTCATTCTCAAGCCTCGTCCGTTTTATCATTGGAAACGCCGAGGACCTGCCGCTCGAACTCCGCCACCATCCGAATTGCAGCATTGTGGTCTTTGTCATTCATCGACACGTCGGTAATGCCTTTGCTTTCGGCTTTCCGCAGCGCATCCTTGTAAGCCTGCTCCGCAATGCCGACGCCGCCATTTCTGGAAATAGTGTCGGCAAACTGTTCCGCCATCATGCTCTTCCAGATTTCGCCGGCATTACCCTTGCCGTAAACTTCCTCGCTGTCTTTCGGCAGCATGTTGGCAACGAAGGTCTGGAGAACCGAGGCTTCATATTTGCGATATGTTTCGGGAATCTCGGTGCGTGCCGAGCGAATATTGGTATCGCCAAGGCCGGCCTTCGAGGAGGCACCGTCAAGCATATCGACGGCAGCACCAAAGCCCTTGCCGGCATCGGCCAGACTGGTTGCGGCAAAAGCCGCCTTGTTTGCCTTCAGTTTTTCCTGGGCAACCTGCACTTCCTGCGGGTCCGCCGCACGAACCACATCCATCACCAGATCGCTTATAACCGATATCGCCACGTCCCGAACTCCCGAGCTGACGAACGTGCCGGAGGAAAGCCGACGCGTTCACTCAATCAAGAAGCATCGCGAACGGTGTATTTCAGACGCCCGCGATGCAACAACGGGAAGACTATGGATCGCCAACCTTGCTGGAGGCTGGTGTGTGGGAAACATTCGTAATTTCTAACAAATCGTAGATTGCATTATCACCCGCCTCGCGATCCTCGAGATCGCGGGCAATATGCATCCTGTCCTCCAGCCTGTCAGCCTTGGTCTTTTCCTTCAGAACCTTGTTTTCCTGAAACTGCTGAACGCCTTCGAGCTGGCGGTCCTGGACGACCAGGCGGCTGTAGCGGTCCGAATAATGCTTGGAGAAGGTCTGATGCACCGGTTCCATGGAACTCATGGCCTCAAACGTGCTCTCCATGGATTGCGCCACTTCGCTGCGCACGCGAGTGGTATCGGCCAGTTCCACCTCGGCCATTTTTTCCATATGCCGCTGGACCGTTACCAGACGCTTGAGCTTTTCCGAGCGCTTGTCCGAAGCCATGGCGTTTCCTCCCGATCAAAAGCCGATAAAGACCGGGCCGAACCCATCCACGAATTGCCGGATGAGGGCCGCGACCGACAAATAAAGCATGAAAAGACCACCCGCCAGAACGAAGGGTGTCGATATGAAGAAGACCGGGATTTGCGGCGCCAGCTTGTTGATGAGACCGACCGCGACGTTGAACATCAGGCCGTAAATAACAAAGGGGCTCGCCAGCCGCAGCATGATCGAAAAGGACGCCCTGAGCGTATCCGTCAGCGTGATCAGCATCTTCTGTCCGCTGATGAGCGCACCGACCGGTGTGGCGCTATAGGAATCGACCAGCGCCTTCAGGACGATGTGGTGGAAATCCATCATGAACAGCACCAGCAGGCCACCGAAGGTGATGAAATTGGCGATCTGGTTTTCCTGCACGTCTTCGATGGGATCGGCACCGCCGGGCGCACTGAGGCCGATGGAAGCGCCGATGAGCGCACCGGTGAACTGGAAACCGAGCGTATAGAAACGGGCGATCAGCCCATACATTGCGCCGATGAGAACCTCGGAGAAGATGAGGCCAACGACCGCGCCCTGGCTCGCACCGGAAACCTTTGGGTAGATGGTGTCCCACAGGACGGGCAGAAGCGCCATGGATACCGCTACACAGAGAAGCATGCGAATCTGCGGCGAGATGCGCGAACTTGAAAAGCCCGGCATGGTCATGAAGCAGGCGCCTATGCGGCAGATGGCAAGGAACAATGCAATGATTGTTCCCTGCGGGTCGGTTATCATGAAATGGCGCCCAGAATCTTGATCTCGAGACCCTTGGCCAGTTCCACATGTGAAAGAACCGGCAGGGTCGCAAAGAGTCGCTCGATAATCATGCGCACATAGGACCGCGTTTCCGGCGAGGTTACAAGGACAAAGGGCAGCCCGCGATCCATGAATTCACGGATAACTTTCGATGCCTGCTCGGAAAACTCCTCGAGATGGCGCGGATCGATGTCAAATTCGACGATTTCGCCCTTCTGGTCGCGTTTCAGCGCCTGATGGAAGACCATGTCCCACTTGTTGCCGAGTCGCAGGACGCGCAGCACGCCATTGTCGGCAAGGTCGCCGCAGAGCTGCTGCGACATGCGAACGCGGACATGTTCGACGATCTGCTCGGTCTTGCGCACATGCGGTGCGAGTTCTGCCACCGCTTCCAAAATGAGATGCAGGTTGCGGATCGATACGCGCTCGGCCAGCAGCAACTTCAGCACCGCCTGCAGGCCGGAATAGGACATGTGCGACGAACAAATCTCGTCAGCCAGCTTCTTGTATTCGGGATCAAGCCTGTCGATGAGGATCTTGACGTCCTTGTAGGACAGAAGCTGCGGCAGATTGTTGCGGATAACCTCGCTCAGATGCGTCAGCACGACAGAGACGTTATCGATCGGGTGGAAGCCTTCGCGCTTCAGATCCTCGGTAAAGGTCTCGAGGATCGAGACGGCCGGCATGCCGAAAGCGGGTTCGCGGATTTCATCACCTGGGATGCTCGGCTTGCGCCCTGCCCCCGTCACGACCAGCACATCGCCGACGCGCAGGTTGCTGGACGCGATCGTCGTGCCGTGGACGCGGATCTGATAGGCCTTTTCCGGGATCATGATGTCGTCGGAGACCTTGATCTCCGGCACCACAAAGCCATATTGCGTGGCGAATTTCTTGCGCATCTTGCCGACGCGGAAGGCCAGTTCCTGATGCGCGCCGAGAAGGCGGGTGGAAACCTGCTTGCCGAGCGCGAGCTCGATCTCGGCGGTCTTCAGCACCTGCTTGACGGAATCCTTTTCCGCCTCGGTGGTCTGGAGAACCTTGTTTTCCTCTTCCTGGCGGCGAAGCGCGCTTTCGGCTTCGGCCTGGCGCGGAATATACCAGCTGCCAAAGGCCATGATGCCGCCGAGGAAAATGAAGGGCACGAAGGGAAGGCCCGGAATGACGGCGAGCAGACCCATCAGCATGGCCGAGACCATCAAAGCGCGGGGATAACCGCTCAGCTGATTGATGACGGCCTGATCCGTCGATCCGGCTGTGCCACCGCGCGACACCAGAAGGCCGGCCGCCAGCGATACGATCAGGGCCGGGATCTGCGAGACGATACCATCACCGACCGAAAGCTTGACGAAAACATCGGCCGCTTCGCCGATCGGCATGCCGTGGCGGAAATAACCGATGATGATGCCGCCGAAAACGTTGATCGCGGTGATGATGAGGCCGGCGATCGCGTCGCCGCGGACGAATTTCGAGGCACCGTCCATCGAACCGAAGAAAGAGCTTTCTTCTTCCAGTTCCCGGCGGCGACGCTGCGCTTCCTTTTCATCGATGATGCCGGCGGACAGATCCGCATCGATCGACATCTGCTTGCCGGGGATGGCGTCTAGGGTGAAGCGCGCGCCGACTTCGGCGATACGCGTCGCACCCTTGGTGATGACGATGAAGTTGACCGTGATCAGGATCAGGAAGACGATGAGACCGATGACGAAGTCACCGGACATGACGAGGCTGGAGAAACCCGCGATCACGCCACCTGCCGCCGTCGGCCCCTCGTTACCATGCGAAAGGATGACACGCGTCGTCGCAATGTTCAGCGACAGACGGATCATTGTGGCAATCAGCAGCACGGTCGGGAATGACGAGAAGTCCAGCGGGCGCTGGATCCAGAGCGCCACCATGAGGATGAGGACCGAAAGCGCAATCGAGAACGCCAGACCGATGTCCACCAGCATGACCGGAATAGGCAGAAACAGAACGCAAAGGATCGAAATGATGCCCAATGCGAAACCGATATCCCGCATGCTCGGACTGACCTTGGGCAAGGAGATGACTGGTGGCTGCGCCATGAATTCGTCCTGTCTCTTCATGAGAAGGGCGACGGAAAAGCCGTCGCACGGTTCCGGGCATCGGTTTTCGAAAAGCGAACGCAATTCGGGCCGATGCCTTCAGCCTATCCCTAGCCGCTGAAGCTTGCGCGAGGATGGCATCCGAAGAAAACGGGGGTCAGAAGCCCGACTGGATACGGGAAAAGACGAGGTTGGAAAAAAGCACGATCTGCGCGCCCACAAAGGGGGCGGCGACACCGAGGACGATCATGATCGTCACAATCTTTGGAACGAAGGTCAGCGTCATTTCCTGAACCTGAGTCAGGGCCTGAATGAAGGCGATGGCGACACCGACGATCATGGCGGCCAGAACCGCCGGACCGGCCGCGACGAGAACAGTCCAGACTGCCGCCTGCATGATATCAAGCGCATCGGCCTCGTTCATCGTCGCATCCTTGTTTTATAGAGGCGGCATCATGCCGCCTCACTATCAGGAACCGGCCGAGTTGTTCGAATCAGCCGTCGTTTCGTCAGATTTAGTCGTGATTGGGCCGTTGGAGAAGACCACGCCGGCCTGTAGCAGCACTTTATCACCGGCTTCCGTCACGGCGACGATGCCGTCGGAGAAGACCTGCACTTCCTTCACCACGCCGGTGACCTTGTCATCGGCGCTCATGACGGTCTTGCCGACAAGATCGGACGCGCGCGTCAGGGCTTCCGCCTGCAGCATGCTCTTCAGGTGGGTGTTGGTCTTGATCGTCTGCTCGACCTGCGAGAAGCTTGCCAGCTGCGACATCTGCTGGCCCGCATCCATCGGGCTGGTTGGGTCCTGGTTCTTCATCTGGGCGATGAGGAGCTTCAGGAAGCTGTCATAGTTCAGCGAGGCCGCATTCTTGTCACTGCTGCTCGCCCCGGCATTGGCCCAGGGGTTAGCGGCTGCCGAGTTGACTGCATCTACCGCCATGGTGCGATCTCCTTACGAATCTGTTCGATCGTTGCCGGGGTCATTTCCTGATTGCTGAGGATTTTTTCCTCGATCGTGTAGAGACCGCGAATGGCCTTCAGCGCTTCGAAAGCCTTGCCGGAGGCAACCAGCCCGTCGATCCGCTTCAGTTCCGCCAGAATCTCGTCATGCTGGAAGCAATTGAGCAGCATGCTCACGGACTTGCGGAACATGTTGGTGGATTGCTCGCGCCCTTCCGGGTTGATGAGGATCATCTGCGCGATGAAATAAAGCTGCCGGAGCGGCGTCGTCGCCTGGTCGGGCTGCAGAACGTGGTTTTCAAGCAGGAACGTGACATCGTTCAGGAATTCCAGCGCCACCTTGCGATCCACACGCAGAACCGCGCCGTTGATGAAAATCTTTTCGCCCGATTTCAGCGAGATTCGAAGTGTACTTTTCATTTCAGTCCATCCCTGATGATGGTTGTCACGTCAATTATGCCCTGGAAATTCGTCGACTGACGTTTCCGGATCAGTTCGCACTCTTTCAAAATCCAGATCGCGATGGAAATCAGATTGGCTCTCAGTTCCATGGCCAGCTGGTTGTCGGGTTGCTTGAGATCCTCAATGAAGCGGATCCAGACCCGTCGAGTGTAAAAAAGTGCTTCGATCGAGTGGCGCTGCGAAGAGGAGTCCCTTGCCTCCACCAGAAGGTCGATCGATTTTGTCAACGCCTGCCGCTCGCGATCTTTCGCGTTGGCGACACCATCCTCCATGATTTCGGCGTAGGAAAACTGGTACATTCATGTATCCTTTATCTGCCGCCACCCCTGTTCATCAGAGGTAGTTTACCAGACTCATTTTTTGCAGACGCGACGTCAGGCTGTATGCTATCTCAATCTGCTGCTGCAGCAGGTCGAGACGGGTTTTCGCCTCGTAGGTATCGATCCCCTCAATATCCAGCAGATGTGTTTCGATGATCTTCTTCTGGGCCTCCAGCGAATCATTGGCTTTTGAAACACGGCTTTCGGAAAGACCGAGCTGGCTTTGCTGCTGGTTCAGACCATTGATGGCGGTGCCGATATTCGTCACCGACTTCATGGCGACCATTTCGCGGATGCCGCTGTCCACCTTCGGATCAAGGAACGTCATCGACGTCATCGCGGTCAGTGCGAAATAGCGCATACCCTGCGAGTTGCTGTTGCTGGACGTTTCCACGATCTCGTTCTGGCTGATACGGCTCGTCATGTTGGTGTTGCTCGCTTTCGAACCGAAGGTCGTCCAGAAATCGTAGTTCTGGCCGGCCGTCAGGCTGGTGTGCGGCGGGTTCGTGACGGTGGTCGTGCCTTTAAAGACGCCTTCGATATGCGTCATGAAGCCTTCGACCTGCGTTTTCGACAGGCTTGCGAAATCGCCGACCGGCGGCGTCTGCGCCGCCATGAACGCGTTCAGTTCCGTCTCATAGGCCGCTTTCAGCGGAGAACCATCCGCGAAATAGTCATCGACGGGCTTCACATCCGTATTGATGCCGGAAAACAGAAACTCGCCATTGACCGCCGTATTGGCGAAGCTGGTGAAGTTGTTGAACGCATTCGAGATGGTCTGGGAGACCGTCGTCAGCGTCGGTGCTTCACTGCTGGTGTTGGGGACCAGCACCTTCTGGATTTCCTGCGCGGCTTTCGCCATGCCGTCCAGCGCCGTCTGCGAGGACTTGAGGCGTTGCGTCGCAATCGAATTGACGCTGACCAGCGAGGAGATGCGGTCGATGTCGCGATTGAGATCGAGGCTGCGGGCGGTATTGGCGCCCAGCGTCAGACCGAGATCGGCATGCTTGCCCGTCGTCAGCTCGGTATTGAGATTGGTCATCTCAAGCTGAGCCTTCAGGATGGTGCTGCGCATGCTGTTCTGCATTGCCAGCGATGAAATGAAGGACGTTTTCATCGTTTACCTCACCATGTCCATCAGCGACTTGAGCATCTCGTCGACGGTGGTCACAAGTTTCGTGGCGGCCTTGTAGGATTGTTCGATATCCATGAGCAGCGACAGCTCCTCATCCAGGCTGACCGCCGTATTATTCGAGTAAGACTTGGCGGAGCGCTCATAAAGCGCGCCTTTTGCTTCGTTTGCCGAAGTCGCACCGGAACGTTCCTGTTCAAGCCACCCCATCGAGTTGGTGCCGTATTTCAGGATGCTGGTATTCGTATCGATACGTGTCGACGCGGCAAAATTCATGGGCGCGTCAAAAGCAGTGACATAGCTGCGGATCAGGGCGGAAAAACCGGTTCCCCCCGAAGTTGCGGTGTTTATGACGTAATCGGTACCGTTGATGCCGCCATCACGCAACAATTCCGGATTGCCACCTTTGGAAATAATTAACGCCGGGTTGACGGTAATGCTGGCTGCGAGCCCGGGAGAGACAACTCCGTCTGGCGGAATGGTCGTCGCGGCCGGCGAGCCGTAGGTGAACAAGCCCGGCATGTTCGGCAGGCCGCTGGTCGGGTCTGCCGGCTTTTCCGCAAACATGGTGATGAGACCACGCGCGATTTCGTCGAGCTGGCTCTGCATCGTCGGCGCCAGATCGTCGCGAACCTGCATCAGGCCCTGCAGCGAACCCGCAGCCGTGGTATTGGTGCCAGTGCCGGCCTTCAGCGCCACGCCATCGATGTAAATCGCGTTGCCCGTGGTCGTTGCGTCGTAACCCGGCTGCGTCTTGAAGGTCACGCTGCGCGGCACAATCTCGAACAGCGTCGCGCCGTCAGTCGTGTAAAGCGCGACATCGTTGTTGGGGCGATTGACGACATTGATGCCGACGATGGAGGAAATGTCCTTCAGAAGCGTCTCGCGCTGATCGAGCGCATCGCTCGCATCACCGCCGATCGCTGTCTGCGCCTTGACCTCGTTGTTGGCTTCTTCGAACTTCGCAAGCAGTCCGTTCAGCTTGTCGACCTGGAGGGACATCTCCTTGTCGGCGCGCAGGCGCATCCCCTGCAGTTCGGACGAAGCGTTGTTGAGCGAACTGGCGACATCCGAAGCCGAAGTAACGGCCGTCGCTGCCAGCGCCGCATCACTCGGCTTTGCCGCGTAGCCGTCCAGGCTCTTGAGCAGTTCTTTCATATAGTTGGCTGGCGAACTCTCGTAATTGTTGCCGCCAAAAATGCTCTTTATTTCCTCGAGACCGCTCAGAACGGAGCTCTGGCCGGAAGCAAGAGAAGAGCTGGAGATAGTCTGTCGAAGAAGACTTTCATTCTGGGCACGGCCATTGGAGACGATACTCGCTCCGGCCATGGTCGTGCCGAGAATGGCGGTTCGCTTGACGTAGTTCGCATTACCGACATTGGCAATGTTTTTCGAAGTAACGTCGGTCTGCTTACCTGTGTTATTGAAAATCGATTGCGCAGTATTCATTGCTGACGTGAGCGACATTCATCTGTCCTCGTGAGAAGTATTATCTCTTCAGATTGATCAGGACGTCCATCAAATCCGATCCAGTCTGGAAGACTTTCGAATTCGCTGTGTATATACGCTGGGATTCAATCATATCGGTGAGTTCGCTGGCGATATCGACGTTCGAACCTTCCAGCGCACCCTTCTGGATGTAACCAAAGCTGCCCGATTGCGGGAAGCCAATGGTAACGACACCCGAGTCGTTGCTCGGCAGATAGACGTTGCCGTTCTGCGGGGTCAGATTGTCGACGCTCGGCACCGTGGCCAGCGCCAGCTGGTAGATGTTGCGGCGACCGCCATCCTGATAGACCGCCGTCACCAGACCATCCTTGCCGATCTCGACATCCTTGATCTGGCTCGGACCGTTACCGTTCAGCACCGCGGTGCCGGGCGTGAACTTTGCCGAGAACTGCGTCATCTGCGACAGGTCGATATTGATCGCTTGCGGCACGCCGCTGACCTGATCGTCAATGGTGATCGACTTGGGAGACGCAGTCGTGAGCTTGTTGGTGGCAGGATCGAATTCCAAGTCCACCTTTGTCTGAACAAGATTAGCTGCAGGGGTTGCCGTGTAAGGGAAACCGCCATTCGTCGACTGATCCTGACGATAAACCGCTACTTCCCAGGTATTGTCGCCGGTCTTGGTGTAGTAGAAATCGTAGAGTACCTTTGCGCCGCCGCTGTCGAATGCCGTCAACGACGTCTTGTTGCCAAACGCCGCAGTCGCGGAGTTTCCGCTCGGAAGCGGTGCCGTTGCGGCCTTATCATCGCGATTAAGATTGGCCGGGAAGCTGCCCTGTGTGGAGGGCGACGCTGTCAGGCCGAAATTATTGACATTAATGGCTTCAAGACCCGTGAAGCCATTGACGACGGCCGCAGGCGGGTTGGAACCGTAGGGGTAGCCCATCAGCTGGAAGCCAGCAGCGTTCTCCAGATAACCTTCCGAATTTTTCTGGAAGGAACCGGCGCGGGTGAGATAAGGCGTGCCCGACCCATCCTGAACCACGAAGAAACCGTTGCCCTGAATGGCAAGGTCCGTGCTCGAGGTGGTGTAGGAGAGGTTGCCCTGCTCCGAAATGCTGTAGCGAACGTTGGACTGCACGCCGCCGGAAGCATAGCTGCCCGACGACGAGGGCAGAACGAGCGAAGAGAACGACGTCGATGCGCGCTTGTAGCCGGTGGTGCTTGCGTTGGCGATGTTGTCGCCCACAGTGCCCAGCTTGTTCGCCTGCGCATTCATGCCGGACACACCGGTTCGCATAGTGCCGAAAATACTCATTCAAAAACCCTCGTGGTCATCTTTCAGGGAGAAGGTAAAGCGTTTGGCTTGCGTGAAGCTGTCTGAAATACCGCGTTTGAAAAAGACCACGCGGGTCAATGAAAATCATTGCCAATCAATGCTGTAGCCGAGGAACCGCTTGGAATCGACCGGATCGTAGCCAAGCTTCTTGCGCAGCTTCTTGCGCAGCTTGCTGATGTGGCTTTCAACGACGTTTTCTTCGACGTCATCATCGAAGATGCCGTAGATGGCATTGAAAATCTGCGACTTGGAAACGCGACGTCCGCGATTGGCAATCAGATATTCAAGGATGCGACGCTCGCGGCGCGGCAAGGCAAAGACTTCGCCGCAAACTTCAGGATCGCGACCATCGGAGAAAACCCGGATCGGTCCTGCATCGGTGAAGTTCGAGATGACCTGCAGCCGGCGGCGGATGGCCGCCGCACGCGCAAGGATTTCACGGGGGTGAACCGGCTTGCGCACGACATCATCGACGCCGCTGTCGAACAGCGCGAGCGTTGCTTCCAGCGAGGGCTGGTCGCTGACCGCGATGACAGGTGCCGTCGTGCGATCCCTGATCGCCTTCGGCAACGAAAAGCTCCGGTCGCCCTGGCCGATCAGGAAGGCCTCCACGGCCGCCAGATCGCTGTCTGCCGCCGTCGAGACCCATTCCCCGAACTCAACCGGATCGAACCCGGTCGAGGGGATGCCCTCACGCCCAAATAGAGATGTATAGCCGTCTTTAACGAGCTCGCGCTCATCAACCACTACGATCATTCGTCCGCCTCCGAATCAGTGTGGTGTTTTCCAATGAGGCATTGGTACGAATCGGGGGATTCACGAACAACTGTAGGAAATCATCGATAGTTATTAATAATTGATTAACTATTTGGTGCCGATTTGATCTATATATAGTGGGTATTAACCATATGTGGTACAAAATTTTTGTGTAAAAATTTTAAAAACCCAAAAAAACAGCTTGCGGCGCCTTTTTTCGATCAATCTATCGCCACATTTCAAATTACGAGTCCTGCGACCTTGAAAGACAATTTCAGGTTGCTATCCGTCGCAAAAGTTTTTCGCGTTGGCAGTCCATTTCCCGTACCCCGTCGCCACGAGATTGGCGATGACGCGGCAGACATATTTCTTCTGCGCGGGGTCATTATTCGGGCCGGCGTGATAGCGCGCGACTGCCATTGTCCAGGTTTCATGCCTGTTGTGGAGATTGCGCAGGAACATGGCGGCATATTCGACATTGCGGCGCGGATCGAACATTTCCCGCGCGGAGGTGAAGTTTTCGCCGTGGAAATAATGGTTTATTTGCATGCATCCGAGGTCGATCAGCTTGGCGCCGTTGCGTTTCGCCGCCTCGAAAGTCACCATCGCCTCCTCCGTAGAGGCCGCAAATACCGGTTTTCCCTCAATATTCATGGCATTGGGGTCGAGACGCCCCTTGCGGCCCGTCTCGGTCAGGCCGACGGAATAGAGAATTCCTTCCGGCACGCCATATTTGCGGGCGGCCGACTGGATCTCTCTTTCACAGACACCTGATGTTGCCGAAGCCGACGCGTTTTCAGAGGTAGACGCCATTGTCAGCAGAAGAACGGCCAGAGCCGAGAGCGCCATCCATGCCTTCATTATGCACCCCCAAATTATCACCATTGCCTTGCCGGCCATCCCGTGCGCCGGACTCGTCACGGTTGCGCCCAGCGGAGGCCTGCTGGCCCTGCTGCTGCGCCTGCTGATTTTGCTGATTGTTGCCTTGTGTGCCCGTTTGGTCACTCTTGTCGGAAGAAGCGATGCTGATGGTGATGTTGTCGACCGTCAGACCCTGCGCCTTGAGACCTTCAAGGATGCTCTTGCTGTCGTCCTGGAGCTTTTTATAGGCCGCCATGCTCTCCACCGTCATGTGAACGGCAAGCTCATCACCCGCAAGGCGCAGCGACATCGTCACCGATCCGAGTTCGATCGGCGTCATGTGCAGCTTCAGTGTATGCACGACTTTGCCCGTGCTGCTCTGGGCCGCCGCATTGGACAGCGAAGAACCCGGCTGCATGGCGCTGACCCATTCCGGATCATTGACGATGAGGCCGGTCAGAGCCGAAGCATTGGTCGAAGGCGCCAGGCCGATGAACCGCCGCGAATCGACAACAGTGACGTTATCGGCCACTTTGCCGCTGCTGTCCCGGACATCGAACTCGACACGGCCTTCACGCTGAACCGTGCCCATATCAAGCGCGCGGGCCGTGCCCGAGCGGGAGGAGGAGAAACGGAAGGCCGAGGCATCGTTGCCGCCTTCCGCGCCGGTGTCCGTCTCGTTTTTGGCGAGTTCCATCTTCGTGGGCATATCCTTCAGCGAAGGTTCCGCCTTGCCGTGCACGGGTTCGGCCCTGTCGGATTTCACCGAATCCACCTTGCCGGCAATCGCCTGCGCAATTTCCTCAAGCGGCGACTTGGCTGTCGCAATATCGCCGGCACCGATCATGACGGTCTTGAGCTCCGCGAGCTTCGGATCAATCGTGTCCGCCGCCGTCTCGGCATCCCTGTCCGTCTCATCCTTGAGCTTCTTGCCGGTTTTGCCGTTGTCAGCCGAGGTGCGCACCGTTTTCAGAGCGTTCTGAAACTCGGCCACCGTCTCGTGGTTACGGGGTTCGCCGGCATGGTCGCGAGCGATCGCATTCAGAAAAGTTGGGGGGCGTTTGACCGGAGCATCCGTCTTTTCAGGCTCGTCATCGGGTTTTGCGTGCTGCTCCTTGGCCGAACCCGCATCCTGATGCCGCGATTGCGGCGAGCGTTCGTCCCGGACCGTGGAAAGTGCATCGCCGAAGCTGCCGCCCTTGGCGTCGTCCCTTGCATTTGCGCCGCTAGCGCGGGCGTCGGGTGGTGGCGCGTTCACTATCGCGTTGATGGTTGCGTCGATCATGGTGCCCCCTCGCCTTTCTTCAACAGGCTGTCGATTTCATCGAGCTTGCTGCGGCCACTCGTCACGAGTTGCCGGACATTTTCGCCCGCATCGTCCGCCTTCTGGGTTTCAACCCGCCATATGCTTTTTGTATCGGCAGCAACCGCCGCCTCTTTTGCAGGTGCTGTGCCGCCGGGCTCGTTCGTCGCCGCAGCCTTGGCCTCGACGCCGGTCTCTGCGGAAGGGGGACGCACGACCTGGTCGGCAATCGCCCTTGCCGCATCGCGCAGGGCCCTGTCGCGATCCGACAGCTGCGCTTCGGGAATTTGGCCGATCGCCTCTATCGCGCTCACCACATCGGGCGTGCCAATGTTGGAGAGACTTTCATAGAGGTTGGCCTGAACTTCCGGTGTGCCCGGCAAAGCCGGAGAAAGCGTCTTCGCCTTCACCGCCGCCATGCGCGCCAGCGAATCCTTGCCGCTGATCGCCGCGAGGCGGGAAAGGCGCAGATAAGCTTCCTTCTGCCTCTCCGCATCCATCATGGCGAAGGTTTCCTGTATCGCCTCCTCGCCGATGGAATCGGCGCGCTTGACCACCAGCGAGACCAGAAGATCCGCAAACTGGCTGGCATAGGGCGAATGCAGGAACCGCCGCGCATAACGCTGCGCATAGTCGACACCCTTTGTCGCATCGCCGTCTTCCACCGCAATCGCGAGCGAGCGGCGCAGCGCCGCCTCCTCCACGATGGTACCGGGCGCTTCAAGCCGGGCGATGTCGTAAAAGGTAAGCGCCGCCAGCGGATCGCGGGGGATCGTCACATTGCCGCCAATCAGCGCCAGATAGGCGCCAATCCGCGTGCCGCGATATTCCGGAACCATGGCGGCGATACTCTGCGCCACCAGCGTTCCCTTGCCTGACAGGTATTTACGCAGGATATCAGCGACTCGGCTGTCGAAATTGCCGTCGACATCGCGCGCCACCAGCAGTTCCAGCGTGGCCGGGTTGCCGCCGCTCATCGCATAGATCAGCGCCGCATCGACATTGCGCGGATCCTTGAAGATGGCCGAAGGCGCGCTCTTCAGCCGTTCATCGATTGTCTGCAGCAGAAAGCGCTGCATTTCGGAGGCGGAATGATCTCCCATGGCGACCGAATCCTGCACGAATTGCAGCGACCGCAACATGGCATATGGCATAAGATTGTCTTGCGACTGCGAAAACGCCTTGCTCGGCTCGGAGCCGAGACCGCAAAGCGTCGCCGCAAGAAGAAGCCAGCGTTTCGAGGTTTTCGTCACACTCACCCCCGATCAGCCTCAAGCAGGATTTCGATACGGCGATTGGCATCCGCGAGAGGGTTCGACGGCACCTGCAATCTGCGGTCCGCAAAACCCGAAACCTGTTTCACCCGTTCTTCCGAGAGGCCGCCGCGCACCAGCATGTAATAGGCGCTATGGGCACGATCCATGGAAAGACGCCAGTTGTCATTGGCCTCACCCTTGAACTGCCGGCCATCGGTATGGCCGCGGATCACCACGCTACCGCCGCGCTCCTGCAGCAACTTGCCGATCTTTTCCATGGCCAGAACCAGCTCACCCCGGGGAACGGCCGATCCGATATTGAACATCGGCGTCTCCGCCTGGTCGGAAATGGTCAGCAGCAATCCGCCTTCGGCCGGCGTCACCACCAGTCCCTCGGAAAGCTTGCCGGTGATGCCGGATATCTGCTTCTCGATTTCTTCGCGCAGTGTATCGGCCTTTTCCCATTCGGCATCGCTGGCTTTGCTTGCCTGGTCCGGATTGGGCTTGGCAAGCGCGGCCTGCTCGGCGGCATCCGGGCGCTGCTGCGGCACCACCGCCGCGATTTCCATCGACTTGCCATCTTCCGCCTTGTCGGCGGGCTTACCGGCCTGCACGAGAGTAACTGCCTCAGCGCTCTTATCGGCCTCCTTGGCCGCCACATCCTGCTGTTTGCCATCGGCAGCCTGCGCGGCCTCTGAGGGAACCTGCTTCTGATCGGCGCGGGTGATTTTCACCTGCTGCGTCCAGAAATCCGGATCGAAGGGATCGCGATAGGCTTCGCCGCCGCTTGCACCGGTCGCCGGGCCGGAATCGGCCGCACCGCCCTCGCCCTTGGCGCTGACATTGGCCTGCTGCCCGACCTGCTGGGCGATTTCCGCCAACACGGAATAGGGGTTTTCGAAAAAGTCGGCCTCGGAGAAATTCGACTGTTCGCCCGTCTGCGATGTCAGATCTTCGCCCGTCGCCGCGGCGGAGCCCTTGGTCACCTTCTCCGCCTGGATGTTGGACTGGTCCTTCTTCTGGACGCCCTCTTCCTTATCGGCAGGCTTTTCCAGTCCCTTGGACGAGGGTTTCTCGTCGGACAGCTTTATCGGGTTGAAATAGCTGGCGACCGAGGCCTTGGTCTCCTCATTGGCGGCATTGACCAGCCACATGACGAGGAAGAACGCCATCATCGCCGTCATGAAGTCGGCATAGGCGATCTTCCAGGCGCCGCCATGGGCGCCATCGTGCCCGCCCTTGTGGCGCTTGACGATGATGATCTCGTTCTTGCCGTGGTGGTGATTTTCGCCTTCACTCATTTCATCACCTTGCGAAGACTGGATGCCCAGGCGGACATGCGCGTCACGAACACGCTTTCACCCAACTCGATCGAAAGATCGATATCGGCGGTCTCGGTAAATTTCATCGTCTCTTCTTCAAAACCCGGCTGGGTCTTCAACTGCTCGAACAGGTTTTTCGGGCCTTTCACGACAAGCGTGACCGCCTCACCATCCGGCATGGAGGCGCGCACGACATCCGCCAGCGACGACACCGCCTTGAGCGACAGCTTTTCCGTCAGAAGCGGCGCAAGAATATTGGCGGTCTGTTCGCTGAGATTGGCCGCGATTGCATCGATACCTTCACGCAGACGGCGCGAGAGAAAAACGGCTGTCTCCTCAAGATAGACAGAACGCAGTTCCTCCAGCTCGGCCGCGTGGGCGGCGAGCAGCTCTTCCCGCTCGGCCTGCATCTTTTCGGTGATCTCGCGGGTCGCATCCTCGTAACCACGGGCATAGGCCGCCTGTTTTTCCCCTTCCGCATCGACGGGTGTCAAATCGTCGAAACCGGAGGTGATATCGGCAAAACCAGAGGCGAAATCGGTATCGGCATCCGCCAACCCGTCGCCGAAGGCCGGTGAAGCCGGTTGAGCCTCACCGAAATCCTTGAGAAATCGTGCAATCGACGCGCTCATGCCTGCCCCCGGCAAAACTGGCCAACAGGGAGAGAAAGCCGTATTTCCAGACGGAAAACCGGCGTCCACTCTTCCTGGAAATGCTCTAAGCCGTTTGGCGGCACCACCGTCATCCTTGCTACCCTGCCCGTCTCTTCCATGATTCCCGGCCGGATCGCGCCATGCGATCCACCCGATCTTGCCCCGACGTTAGGTGTTCAAACTTGTGCGAGGATGAAGGCGGGCCTCATCAGGCAACCCGCGCCCATTCATCCGCTCGCCCGCGCCGGCCGAAACCCGTTACTTGAAGAGCTGGAGGATATTTTCCGCATTGGCATTGGCGATGGAGAGTGCCTGGATGCCGAGCTGCTGCTGCGTCTGCAAGGCTTTCAGCCTGGTCGATTCCTCGTTCATGTCAGCATCGACGAGACGGCCGACACCCTTGTCGATCACATCCATCAAGCTCGAAACGAAGTTTTCCTGCATGCTGATACGGCTCTGCAGCGAACCGAGGCTGGAAGCCGTGCTGGTCATTGCCTCGAGCTGCTTGTCGACGAAAGACATCATCATGTCGATGGCGTCTGCGCCGGTATAGGTCGTGCCGCCGCCAGCAAAGCCACCCATGGCTGCAGCGACGACATCGAGATTGCCGAGATCAAGGGTGGATACGGAAAAACCGAGGGAACGATTGGCAGAAGCCGTACCAGCGCTGACATCATAGAACCAGTCAGTGCTGCCGGTGTCGCGATAAGCAGGGGAAACGGTCGTGCCGCCGCTAGACGGGTTCGTCGCCGTGGCCTTGACCCAGACGTTTTCCGCAAGGCGGAGATAGTTGTCCGTGCCATTGCTATAGAGATTGGGATCCGTGTTCGTATCTGTCGTCGTGGCATTGAGCGCGCCGATCTGCGCGTCGCTCAGCTTCTCAACCACATAACCCGCTTGCGACGTCTTACCGGCCGTCGTCGAGGTCTGCATGACCTCTGTCTCCGTTTTACTGACAAAAACGGCGTTCTTATCGAGAATCCCAAGCTTCCCGCCGCTCAGGTCAAAAAGCACCGTGCTGCTGTCGAGCGTATAATCGACGGTGGTGACCCCCACATTGCCGGAGCCGGTCCTGGTGAAGGATGCGACGACTTTTTTCGTGATCGATTCCGCAACCGGCGGCGTACCGCTGTTGCTGATGCTGGCCTGCAGCCAGTTCTCGCCCGAGAAGGAAGCCGATTCGGAGATGCTCTTCAGCTGTTCCTGAAGCTGCTTGATTTCATCCTGGATTTTACCGCGGTCGGCACCCACGCCATAGGCGGCGACAAGCTTGGCCTTGATCTGCTTGACGACCTCGATGGTGCTTTCAAGCGCGTCATAGGCGGTGTCGACCTTGGCCGCGCCCAGGCCCAACGCGTCCTGCACGGCCGAAAGTGCGCTATTGTCGGAGCGCATCGTCGTCGCAATGGACCAGTAGGCCGCATTGTCCGCCGCAGTCTCGACACGAAAGCCCGATGACACGCGCGCCTGCGTCGTCTCGAGGTTCTTGTCGATCATACGCAGGGTTTGCAGCGCGGCCATCGCCGCCGCATTGGTCAAAATGCTTGTCATGGGGTCCACCCAACTCAAAATTTCAGAAAAAATCCGGCGCGGTGCCGACAACGAGCAGGAGCATCATGCGTATCGACAATGGCCTGAAACAGCCACCGCGACCTGCCGTTCGTTAACAAATCGTTAATACGATAGGTAACAAACAACGAGACTGATTTGCAAGGCGTTCCTGTCTCTCGCAGCCGGGTTTCGCATAAACCGGCAGGCTTCGGGCAAGCCCGGGCCAAAACGCGCCGGAAAAACGTCGTTGCGCCCGTGATTCAACGAGCGCAACGGACATGATGGAAATTTGTGGCGGCTGATCCGGTTAAGCCGCTTCGCCCTGACGAGAGGCCACGAATCGGGCGGCTGTCAGGCTGCGTTGGAGAAACTCGGTATTTTCATCCGGGTTTTCGGAAGGGTTCTGAAACGAGACATGATTGATCTCGACCGCCGCATGCCTGTCGGCGAGAATCAATCGCGCATAGACCGTCGCGCCCTTCGGCTTGAGTTCGAGATCGAGGACGATCTCCGGCACGCCTTCCCATTCGAGCTTATATTCGCCGCCGGCGCCGAAATTGATCGTGCCTGGATGATAATAAAGCTCCGCCGCCGACGAAACGAGATCGGCGATACTGCCATAGCACTCGAATCGGAGCAGTGAAATCAGGTCGGCCGGGTCGAGCAAGCGTAATTCAGTGGCGATCGGGTTGATCGCCTCTGCGACGATCATTTCCCGCTGTTCGGAATAGGCGGATTTTTTCATTGGTTTTATTGAACCCGTATTTTCGATGACGTCCGGGCGTAAACCCGATGAACGAGCTCCGCCACAGCCTTGTAAAAGACTGGTGGAATCACACTATCTACCGAGACTTGCGCAAACATGGAGCGTGCAAGCGGAGGGTCTTCAAAAACGGGGATGTTGTTTTCTTCCGCAATCTGGCGGATTTTCAATGCGATAAGGTCCTGGCCCTTGGCGACGACGACAGGGGCGTCACCCTCTTCGCGCACGTAACGCAGCGCTACCGCAAAGTGTGTCGGGTTGGCGATGACGAGCGTCGCACGCGGCACGTTGTTGATCATGCGGCGGCGGGCACGGTCGCGGGCGATCGAGCGCTGGCGGGATTTGACCACCGGGTCACCCTGCGACTGCTTATATTCTTCCTTCACCTCATGCTTCGTCATTTTCAGCTGGCTGAACCAGTGATGTCGTGTCCATAAGACGTCCACGGCGGCGAGCAGCGCGGTCGAGAGCAAGATGACGACCATCATTTTTTTGACGATCTCGACCACGCGCACGAAAATCACCTGCGGATCGGAAAACATCAGATCGATGAGGCTGTAGAAATCACCGCGAAGCGCAAAGAACATGATGATCGAAACGATCATAATCTTGAACACCGATTTGGCGAACTCCACGAAACCCTGCTTGCTGTAGATGCGCGTGAAACCCTTTGCCGGCGAAATGCGTGACCATTGCGGACGCACCCGTTCAAGCACAGGCGACGGCAGGTTCTGAAGAAATGACGAGGCAAGGCCGAAGACGATGAACATGATCATGGCCGGCATGAGTAGGTAAGCGACGGATGTGCCGAGAAAATAGAGCAGCGCCAGGGCATCCGGCCGGGTGCTGAGGTTCCACTGTTCGGGCTGGCCGAACAGGTCCTTCAAGGTGACCCCGAGACGGCCGGCACCCTCGGGCAGGAAGAAAACCAGATAGCAGTAAAAGGCGAGCGACGACGCAAAGATCGGCACTTCGCGAGAAAATGGCAGATTGCCCTTTTCCGCCGCATCACGGAGTTTTTTCTCCGTTGGGTCTTCTGTTTTACTGTCCTTGTCCTGATCGTCTGCCAAGGCACGTTCCCGAAATAAGAAAGGCCCGCCGATCCCGGCAGGCCGTCATTTCGAAACTAGCGTTCGTGGCCGGCCATCGCAATGGCCCGCTTCGCCCTGGGGGCGGGTTATCAACCGGCTTCCGCTTAAGCGGCGGCCGACTGTTCTTCCGCGGCGACGTCCTTCAGCTGGATCTGGCCGGAATTGGCGAGCCGGATCGCCTCCTGCGCCACCGCGCGGCGGGCAATAGCCACTTCGCGGGTGTTGAGCGAGGCCTGCGGGACCGCAAGGTCCGATTCGATCATACGACGCTGGCGCGGGCTGATGCTGGAGAGCACACATTCCTTGATTTCCACCGTGGCGCCACGCAGCGCCATGGTCAGAACATCCGCCGAAACATCGTTGAGCAGCAGGACGCGGCTGCGCTGCGGCATGAACATAAGGTCGTCGAAGAGGAAGATCTTCGGTTTGACCTTGTTGGCGGCTTCCTTGCTGAGCGTTTCGAGCGAACTCAGCAACGTGTCGACCTGCGGCTTGTCCAGTTCGTTCATCAGATCGGCAACCTTTGTGGAACCGCCGGCATTGCGCTCGGCCTCGATCTCGTTGATGAGGTTGACCACGCGCTTCTCGATGATCTGCGCGGCGGTCGGGCTGACTTCCTTCATGTTCACCGTACGGTTCATGATATCGGCGCGCTGTTCTTCCGGAATGGTCAGGAGAACCTTGGCGCCGAAGGAAGAAGGCAGCATGGAGAGAATATAGGCGATGGTCTGCGGATGCTCGCGCAGCAGGAACTTGCCGACGAATTCCGGCTCGGCTTCCTGCAGACGGTCCCAGATCGACGCTTCATAGGCCTGGAAGGCCGCGCGGCGACCGAGAAGGCTATCGACCTCTTCAGGCGTCAGCCCCTCTTCGAGAATACTTTCGATTGCCTTGGCATTGTCCATCAGGCCCGTTCCTTCGGTGAACAGGTCTTCGAATTCCGCCACGATCTGCGCGAGTTCATCCGGAGGAATGACGCGCAGCGTCTGAGCCGAGGAAATGATCATCTGCAATTCGTGCTGCGTGAAAAATTTCAGCAGCTTGCCGGCGACGCCCTTGCCCATGGCAAGAAGCACCGCGGCCGCCTTGTCGGCCTGAGACAACGGCTTGCCCGCAAGGGGATTACCGAAATCCTCGAAGTCCATCATGGTCTTTCCTCTCCGTCCCCACAGGGATCAGGCTTTTCGCGTACTCAGTACTTCAATCAATTTTACGCCGAAGCGCGTATCGTCGTCTTCCAGAACCGTTATTTCACCGCGCGCAATACGGCGGCCATTCACCATGATTTCGACGGGCTCGCCAATCTTGCGATCAAGCGCGATCGTCGCACCCTCTTCGAGGCTCATCAGCCCCGAAACGAGCATTCTGCTGGTGCCGAGAACGATCTGGACATCGATCGGGATGTCCATGATCATTTCCATATTTTCGGACAAGCCGCTGCCAAGCGGTGCCTTCACGCCCGCGACCTGCGGGGCGGCGGCAAAATCGTCCATCGCAAAATCCGCCGCTCCGCCACCGAAGGCGGAAAGGTCATTGTCTGTCGAAACCTCGTCCGTGCTTCCGAAATCGCCGAAGTCGCCAAAATCGGAGAGCGAACCTTCCGCATCCGTCTTGAGGACGCCACGCAGATCGCCGATAGCCTGGTCGAGGTCGACGCCGTCTTCAAACGACGGCAACGCCGCATCATCGGTCACAGGTGTTTTCTTCGTAGCCATGCGCTGATTATTCCCTTTGAAACTTGCGTCAGCCTGCCCAAAACCCAAAAGGCCGGGCAGGATTTAACCCATCAAATGTCGTAAGATCTCGTCGTCCGTGCTGACATTGTTCTTCACCCGAACCATGTAGCGGTCGCCTGACTTGCCGAATTCGCAATTATAGAGCTTGGAGCCGTTGGCGCTGACCTCGACGCCGATATCATCCTGCTTCAGATCCTGAAACGGAATGACATCGCCAGCCACCAGCCTGGAAATCGTCCGCAGCGTCAGCGTTTCGAGCTTGATGCGCGCCTCAAGCGTGACCTGCGATCTCTTCACCTGCTGCGAGATCATATCCATCCATTCCTCCTGCTTCTTCAGCGCCTGGGCTGAAGCCTTGGGGGCGACGATGGAGGTCTTGAGCAGCGGCCGCTGCGGCACGATGAGAGAAAATTCCGAGGATACCTTGCCGATATCGATCTTCATGCGGATGGTCACGCCGTAAAGGCCGGCGATCATCTCGTCGAAGGCGCTTTTTCCATTGGCATTGAACGGCGGATCGATCGTCGCTTCGAAGCCACCCGGCGCATTGACACCGGAGCGCAGGACACCGGCGATACGGCCGAGAACCATCGCCGCGAGATCGAGCTCGATATGGGACAGGTTGCGCTCGTCCGGGTCGCCGATACTATCGGGCGACGCACCCAGCATGCGCTCCATCAGCGCAATGACGAAGCCGTTGCCGACCGCCATCATGAAATTGGGGCACCAGTTGCGCAGCGAACAATCGGCAACCGCAACATTCTGCCCGACATTGGCGATGAGATCGGTCATCAGCCCCGATTCGGAACCGATATATTCGACGTCGATCGCAATGCCGGTCTCGCTGTGAAAGGTATCCGGCAGGAATTCGCTATAGAGATGGCCGATGTCCGCACCGATCTTCGCGATCGTCTTGCGGTCGGTGAGCCCTCCCGTAAGTTTCGCGAGCAGGGCGGTGTCGATGGTGGGGGCGGAGGCTTTCTGCGCTGCAGCTTTTGCCATGATCATGCCGCCTTGTTTTCGCCGCCGGGATTCATCATCTCCTGCTCGACGGCATCGATGGACGGCCGTTCATAGTTGGAGATGGTCTTGCGGCCATATTCAAGCGCAACCTGCGGCACCGAGCCGTTCATGTAGGCGATCAGCGTCTGCTTGACGATGATGTAGAGGCGGTGCTGCTTGGTGCGGACGATCTTGACCTGCGAAGCGAGCGGGTTGCAGATCGAATAGGACAGGATGATGCCGAGCATGGTGCCGACGAGTGCTGCGCCGATCAGACCGCCGAGCACTTCCGGCGATTCGTTGATCTTGCCCATGGCCTTGATGACGCCGAGGACCGCCGCGACGATACCGATGGCGGGGAAGGAATCGCCCATGGTGGTGATCGCGTGGTAAGGCTTCAGCTTGTCGTGCAGGATGGTCTCGATTTCCTCATCCATCAGCGCCTCGATTTCGTGGCTGCGGGCATTGCCGATGATGATGAGACGGACATAATCACAGATGAAGGAGGTGAGTTCCTTGTTCTTCAGGACCGACGGCGCGCTCTGGAAGATCGAGGATTCTTCCGGATTATCGATGTGCGCTTCGATCTCGTTGCGCGACTTCGTACGCAGGTCGCGCATCAGCGAATACAGCACGCCGAGCACGTCGAGATAGTTGCGCTCCTTCGGAACCGAATGCTTGAAGGCCTCGCCGAGCGCCTTGCCCGAATCCTTCACGACCTTCATCGGGTTCGCCATGATGAAGCCGCCGAGACCGGCGCCTCCGATGATCATCAATTCGAACGGCTGAACCAGCACGTTCAAATGACCGCCCATCGCCATATAGCCGCCGATGATGCAGCCGAAGGTGATTATAAGTCCAATTACAATATTCATTGATCGACCACGCCCGAACAGTGTTCCATGGCGCCATGTCTAGAAAATGTGGCTTGCGTGAACCTGTCCGCAATGCCTCCTGCCCCGCCCTCACCTCAGCCAGTTTCGCACAAGCAAGCCGCGACATTATGCCGACAAGGGCGGACGTGCGCCTTGAAATCGGGATCAAACGAGAGCGGCGGTTCAGTGACTTCCACCTATACCAGCTACAGACTGATCAGTCAGGATATCGGCAAATCGCTCGAGCGGGTCTCGAAGCAGCCAGACGTGGCACGCGAGACCGAATATTACCGTGAAAAGATCGGCAGCGTGAAATCCATCGACGATTTCATGGCCGATACACGTCTTTACAATTACGCGCTGAAAGCCCACGGCCTGGAAGACATGGCCTATGCAAAAGCCTTCATCCGCAAGGTGTTGACGGAAGGGGCGAGCGATAAGAACGCCTTCGCCAACAAGCTCTCCGACAATCGTTATGCCGAGCTTGCAAAGTCGCTGGATTTCGCGGGCCTGGGTGCGGCGGCAACCGCGACCGAGGCGGCCAAATCAGGTGTCATCGGCAACTACGCCCGCCAGACGCTGGAACAGGAAGCGGGCGACGACAATAACGGCGTCCGGCTCGCCCTTTATTTCGAGCGCAAGGCACCGACAATCAAATCCGGCCTCGATTTTCTGGCCGACGACGCGCTTGCGCAGGTCTTCCGCACAACGTTCAACCTGCCTGACGCATTTGCTGCTGCTGATGTCGACAAGCAGGCCGCCCTCATCGAAAAGAGCATCAATATCAAGGATCTGCAGGATCCTGAAAAGGTCGGCAAGTTGCTCGAGCGTTTCACCATCATGTGGGAAATGCAAAACCCCTCGACGACCTACGATCCCCTGGCCGTTTTCGGCTCCTCCAGCGGCTACGGCATTTCCCCCGACCTGCTGATTTCCATCAACTCCCTGAAACTCGGAGGCAAATGATATGCAATCCGGACTATATGTCGCCCTGTCCTCGCAGATCGCGCTGGAGCGCCGTCTCACCACCATTTCTGACAATATGGCGAATGTGAACACGGTCGGCTTCCGCGGCTCCGAGGTAAAATTCGACGAAATGGTCGCCAAGAACCACAATGACATGAATGCCAAGGTGGCTTTCGTGTCGCAGGGCAACGACTATCTCTCCACACGCCAGGGCGCTTTCGAGCAGACCGGCAATTCCTTCGATTTCGCCATCAAGGGCGACGCCTGGTTTGCGCTGGATACGCCGGATGGCCAGATCCTGACGCGCGACGGCCGTTTCACCATGCGCCCGGACGGCGCATTGATTTCGTCCAGCGGTTATCCCGTCCTCGACGCGGGCGGCGGCCCGATCAGGCTCAATCCGAATGGCGGCCCGATCACCGTCGGCCTCGACGGCGCCATCAGGCAGAACGACACCATCGCCGCCTCGCTCGGCATCTTCCAGGCGGATTTTTCAAAGGGCTTCCTGCGTCACCCCAATAGCGGCGTGAAGCCCGTGGCCCAGCCCGTTCCGGTCGTCAACAATCATGAGGTCGGCGTCGTTCAGGGTTATCTCGAGCAGTCGAACGTCAACGGCATTTCCCAGATGACGCAGCTCATCCAGGTCAACCGCGCCTTTGAGAGCATTTCCTCGATGATGCGCGATACCGAATCGACCTTCGGCGAGGGCATCAAGACGCTCGGCGGCGCGCGTTGAGGAACTGACGGATGACAATGCCGGAATCCATGCTCTCGGAATCCAAGCTCTCGGGCTGGGCCATTTCGCCGAAGCTCGCCCAGCTCGCCAGCCTTGCCGGGCACTATGCCGATCCGGAGTTCTCGGTGGCGCATGGCGGCCATGTCCGCACCATCGCCGCCGGGCACTATACGGTGTCCGGCCTGTCGCGGCATGTGCGGCTCGGCGAATTCGTTGCCCATCGCAGCGCAACCGGCATTCATCTCGGCGAAGTCGTGCGCGTGGAACCGGATATCTGCTATGTCTGCCCTATCGAGCCCGGCGAGCCGATCGGCATCCACGACACCGTCATCCGCAAGGGTGCCTTCCGCGTCTCGCCCGACGAGAGCTGGTGCGGGCGCACCATCAATGCGCTTGGCGAGCCGATCGACGGCCAGGGGCCGCTTGCTTCCGGCATCGTGCGCCGTTCGATTTCCAACAATGCGCCGCCCTCGATGACCCGTAAAAGGGTGGAGACACCGTTCAAGACGGGCGTGCGGGCTATCGATATTTTCTCACCGCTCTGCCTTGGGCAGCGTCTCGGTATTTTCGCCGGTTCGGGCGTGGGCAAATCCACGCTGCTGTCGATGCTCGCCAAAGCCGATGCCTTCGACAAGGTGGTGATTGCGCTTGTCGGCGAACGTGGCCGCGAAGTGCGCGAATTCATCGAAGACACGATGGGCGATAATATGAGCAAGTCCGTCGCCGTCGTCGCGACGAGCGACGAGAGCCCGATGCTGCGCAAGATGGCCCCGCTTTCCGCCGTCACCATTGCCGAGCATTTCCGCGATCAGGGCGACAATGTCCTTCTCATCATCGACAGCGTGACGCGATTTGCCCATGCGATCCGCGAAGTGGCGGTCGCTTCGGGCGAACCGCCCGTCGCACGCGGTTATCCCGCCTCGGTCTTCACCGAACTGCCGCGGCTGCTGGAACGGGCAGGACCGGGCGCGGAAGGCACCGGCACCATCACCGCCATCGTCTCCATCCTCGTGGATGGTGACAATCACAACGATCCGATTGCCGATTCGACCCGTGGTATTCTCGACGGCCATATCGTGCTGGATCGCAGCCTTGCCGAAGAGGGCCGCTATCCGCCGATCAATCCGCTCGCCTCGATCTCGCGTCTTGCCAAGAAGGCGTGGACGCCGGATCAGGAAAAGCTGGTCTCGCGCCTGAAGGCGCTGGTGCATCGTTTCGAGGAAACGCGGGATCTTCGCCTCATCGGCGGTTACCGGCCCGGAACCGACCCCGATCTCGACATGGCGGTGAAGCAGGTTCCGATCATCTATGAAACGCTGAAACAGCTACCGGACGAACCGGCGGCACAGGATGCCTATGCCGATCTGGCGACCGCACTACGCGGTGGAGCACAGAATGGCCAGCCCCAGGTCAATCCGAGAATGAGAGGCTGACCCCGTGAACAACAAGCGGAACGACAATAGCCACGATGAAGACGTGCTGTCCAAGCCGATCTTCTTTACGCCCGACCGCATTCTCGCATGGACGGGCATCGCGCTTGCCGCTGCAGCAGCCTTTTTCCCCTGGTACGTCTTCTTCAACGAGGAGAAATTCGGCATGAAGGTGGCGGGCGGCGATCGCACCCGCGATCTGCCTCATACCGGACCGCGGGAAGTCTTCAGTGTCTCGCCCATGGCCATGACCAACCGTAACAAGGAAGACACCCCGCCAGCGGCGGAGCTGCCCGACATGCTGACGACGGCGACCGTCAACGCTGGCGGCAAGGAGAGACAGAACAATGTGGCAGCCGGGATCGAAGACCAGCCCTTCCCCGGCCAGACATCGTTCCGTCTGCTACATGTCTCCAATGGCCGCGCCCTGATCGAAGACAGTTCGGGCATGTATATGGTGCGGGTCGGTTCCACATTGCCTGACAATGCCTTGCTGACGAAGATCGAGCAGCGCAATGGCGAATGGCTGATCGAGACATCCTCCGGAAAAACCTATCATCCGGAAAAATGAGAGAATTTCTCCCCGCTAAAAAGGCGCGCCACACATCCGGCGCGCTTTTTTGTTTGTGAGGGACACGCAAGCAATGCGTCTGTTTCCATTGTTCCACCCCTTCATCCTTCTCCGCAAGTCTGACGCAAGATTAACCCCGTAGGTTCGGGCCATACGAGATGGAGAAGTCTATGCAACCGATTCAACTGTTCGAACTGGCATCCCGCCAAGCGGAATGGCTGAGCGTGCGGCAGGAAGTCGTGGCGACCAACATCGCCAACGCCAACACACCCAAGTTCCACGCCAAAGATGTCAGTCCCTTCGAAGCGGTCATGCAGGCCACCAGCCAGCAGGTCGGCATGGCCAGGACAAACCCTGCCCACCTCGGTGAAAGCACACTCAGCGAGAATATCGCGGTGCGGGACAACCCGGTCAACAACGAGATCGGCATGCAGGAATCGGGCAATTCGGTCGGGCTTGCGGAAGAAATGACCAAGACCGGCGAGATCAAGCGGCAGTACGACCTGAACGCCAGTCTCGTCAAATCCTTCCATCGCATGATGCTGATGACGGTTAAGAGGTAAACCATGGATCCCTTGAGTGCGGCAAGCAAGATAGCCGGCAGCGGCCTGGAGGTGCAGTCCACACGACTGCGCATCGTCTCCGAAAACATCGCCAACGCCCGATCGACCGGCGATACGCCCGGTGCCGATCCCTATCGTCGCAAGACCGTCACCTTCGGCTCCGAGCTGGACCACGTCAGCGGCGTCGAGCGCGTGAAGGTAAAGAAGCTCGGTGTCGACCGTGGCGATTTCGTCCACGAATACGACCCCGGCAATCCGGCGGCCGATACCAACGGCATGGTCAAGATGCCGAACGTCAACGTCCTGATCGAAATGGCCGACATGCGCGAAGCAAACCGCAGCTATGACGCCAATCTTCAGGTCATCCGCCAGACACGCGACCTCGTCGCCTCCACAATCGACCTTCTGAAGGCATCGCAATGATCGACGGTATCAAGCAACTCGGTTCTCTTTCGCTCACCCGCGGCGCAAGCGGCGTCTCCTCGCTGACGGAAAGCCTTTTCGGCGGCGAGCAGCAGTCAACACCCGCCCAGCAGACGGGCGCAAGCTTCGCCAGCGTTCTCGGCAACGTATCAATGGATGCGATGAACAATCTGAAGAAGGCGGAAGTTGCTTCCTTCGAAGGCATTCAGGGCAAGGCGAATACCCGCGAAGTGGTCGATGCCGTGCTTTCGGCCGAACAGTCGCTGCAAACCGCCATCGCGCTGCGCGACAAGATCGTGTCGGCCTATCTCGACATTACCAAGATGCAGATCTAGCCCAGCAGGAATATTGACATGAGAGCTCTTGCCATCGCTGCCACCGGTATGGACGCCCAGCAGACCAATCTGGAAGTCATCGCCAACAACATCGCCAACATCAACACCACCGGCTACAAGCGCGCGCGCGCGGAGTTCACCGATCTTCTTTACCAGACCGAGCGCATGCAGGGCGTGCCGAACCGCGCCAACCAGGCCATCGTGCCTGAGGGCGCCAATATCGGTCTCGGCGTGCAGACATCCGCCGTGCGCAACATCCACACCCAGGGCAACCTGATCGAAACCGGCAACAAGCTCGATGTCGCGATCATCGGTCAGGGCTGGTTCCAGATCGAGGCAGCCGATGGTTCGACGCTCTACAGCCGCGCCGGCGCCTTCAACAAGAATGCCGACGGCAACCTGGTGACGGTCGATGGCTACAATGTCATTCCGAACATCAATATCCCGACCGACGCGCAGGACATCACCATTACCCGCACGGGTCAGGTGACGGCGCGTATCGGCAACGCTGCGGACTTCACGCAGCTCGGCCAGTTGACCATCGCCAACTTCGCCAACGAAGCGGGTCTGAAGCCGCTCGGCGACAACCTCTTTTCCCAGACGCCGGCCTCCGGCGCCCCGGTTGTCGGCGTGCCTGACGATCCGAGCTATGGCTACGTCAAACAATCCTACCTCGAAGGCTCGAACGTCGACGCCGTCAAGGAAATCACCGACCTCATCACGGCGCAGCGCGCCTATGAGATGAATTCCAAGGTCATCACCACCGCTGACGAAATGGCTTCGATTGTCAGCAAGAACCTGAAGTAAGAACGGAAAGGCAGGCGAACATGAGGTTTGGCCGGAACAATAGCAGCTGCAGAACGGCACTCGTCCGTATGTGTCTCGCGTCTGCCTTTTCACTGGGCGCCCTGGCGCCCGCTCTTGCGCAGGCGCCAATGGCGCTGGTTCCCGTGCGCACCATCTATCCGGGCGAGGCGATCTCGCCCGAACAGGTGAAGTCGGTGGAAGTGACCAACCCGAATATTTCCGCTGGTTATGCGAGCGATATCAGCGAAGTGGAAGGCATGATCTCCAAGCAGACATTGCTTCCCGGCCGCACGATCCCCATTGCGGCGCTTCGCGAACCATCACTGGTGGTGCGCGGTACAAGCGTCAAACTCGTTTTCCACATTGGCAACATGACGCTGATGGCTTCCGGAACGCCAATGAGCGACGGCTCGCTCGGCGAGGTCGTCAGGGTACGCAACATCGATTCCGGCGTGATGGTCAGCGGCACGGTCATGAAGGACGGAACCATTCAGGTGATGGCGAAATGAGAGTGCTTCGTATCATAGCCGCGGCTTTGGTCTTTTCGGCCCTGCCCTTCCTCTCCACGCCGCCCGCGCAGGCCGACACGTCGCGAATCAAGGATATCGCATCCCTGCAGGCCGGACGTGATAACCAGCTGATCGGTTACGGTCTCGTCGTGGGTCTGCAGGGTACCGGCGACAGCCTGCGCTCCTCGCCTTTCACCGAACAGTCCATGCGCGCCATGCTGCAGAACCTCGGCATCACCACGCAGGGTGGCCAGTCCAACGCCAAGAACATCGCCGCCGTGATGGTGACGGCCAACCTGCCGCCATTCGCCAGCCCCGGCAGCCGTGTGGACGTCACGGTCAGCTCGCTTGGCGACGCCACCTCGCTTCGTGGCGGCAACCTCATTATGACTTCGCTTTCCGGCGCGGACGGGCAGATTTACGCCGTCGCGCAAGGGGCGCTGATCGTCAACGGTTTTTCGGCCCAGGGCGATGCCGCGACGCTGACGCAGGGCGTCACCACGTCGGCGCGCGTGCCGAACGGCGCGATCATCGAGCGGGAACTGCCGTCGAAGTTCAAGGATTCGGTCAATCTGGTCCTTCAGCTGCGCAACCCGGATTTTTCGACAGCCGTGCGTGTGGCTGATGTCGTCAACGCCTTTGCCCGCGCCCGTTATGGCGACCCGATCGCCGAACCGCGCGATTCGCAGGAAATCGCGGTGCAGAAACCCCGCGTCGCAGACCTCACCCGGCTGATGGCGGAAATCGAAAATCTGACGGTCGAGACGGATACGCCTGCCAAGGTCGTGATCAACGAGCGCACCGGCACGATCGTCATCGGAGCGGATGTGCGCATTTCCCGCGTCGCCGTCAGCTATGGAACGCTCACCGTGCAGGTGACGGAATCGCCGCAGGTCATTCAGCCCGCACCCTTCTCGCGCGGCCAGACGGCAGTGCAGCCGCAGACGGATATCATGGCCATGCAGGAAGGTAGCAAGGTCGCCATCGTCGAAGGCCCGGACCTTCGCACGCTGGTTGCCGGTCTCAACAGCATCGGGCTCAAGGCGGACGGCATCATCGCCATCCTGCAAGGCATCAAATCCGCCGGCGCCCTTCAGGCGGAGCTCGTGCTGCAATGATGGAACGTCAGACCAAAAATCCGCTCTCAAATGGCCTCGTCCGCTTTGCGGCCGTCGCGTCGCTGCTGTTCCTGTTGCCGGTTGCCGGCGCCGAAAGCCAGCAGAACGTGGTGTCTGAACTCAGCACGCAGGACGAAATCCAGAAATTCTGCACCAATATTGCCGATGCGGCCCGCGACCAGCGTTACCTCATGCAGAAGCAGGACCTTGAAAAGCTTCAGGCCGACGTCAATGAGCGTATTTCCGTGCTGGAAAACCGCAAGGCGGAATATGAGGACTGGCTGGCGCGCCGCGAACATTTCCTCAATCAGGCCAAAAGCAACCTCGTCGACATCTACAAGACGATGAAGGCGGACGCCGCAGCTCCCCAGCTAGAAAAGATGCATGTGGAAATCGCGGCCGCCATCATCATGCAGCTGCCACCGCGCCAATCGGGCCTCATCCTCAGCGAAATGGATGCGCAGAAAGCCGCAACCGTCGCCGGCATCATGTCGCAGGCAATCGACAAAAACACTTCGAAGGATCCTTCATGAGCACGCGTCGTCTTCCGGCCCTCCTCCTGCCGCTCGCTCTCCTGGCCGGCTGCCAGAATAACCAGACCCTGAAGGAAATCGGCAACGCACCCGCGATGAGCCCGATCGGCAGCGGCCTGCAATTCAGCCAGACACCGCAGATGGGCATGTATCCCAAGCAGCCGAAACACATGGCAAGCGGCTATTCGCTGTGGAGCGACAGCCAGGGTGCGCTGTTCAAGGATCTGCGCGCACTCAATATCGGCGACATCCTGACCGTTAACATCCAGATCAACGACAAGGCCGATTTCGACAACGAGACCGAGCGTAACCGCACCAATGCCAGTGGCCTGAACTGGAAGGCAAAAGCCCAGATCCTGGGCTGGACGCCGGATGCGGATTCCAGCATCAAATACGGCTCCGACACCGACACACAGGCCAAGGGCAAGACCAAGCGCTCCGAAAAGCTGACGCTGCTGGTGGCTGCCGTCGTGACCGGCATTCTGGAAAACGGCAACCTCATCATCAGCGGCTCGCAGGAAGTGCGTGTGAACCACGAAATCCGCATCCTCAACGTCGGCGGTATCGTCCGTCCGCAGGATGTCGATGCCCAGAACATCATCTCCTACGAGCGCATCGCCGAAGCACGCATCTCCTACGGCGGTCGTGGCCGTCTGACGGAAGTGCAGCAGCCCCCGGTCGGGCAGCAGGTCGTTGACCTGTTCTCGCCGCTCTGACGCCGCACACGGGAACGGACTGACCCATGGAAAACGAACAGGCTGAGGGCAAAAAAAAATCCTCCCCTCTGGTCATGACCATCGCAGGCGTTGTGATCCTCACCCTGCTCGGTGCGGGCGGCGGCTGGCTCGTGGGCGGCATGATCGCCCCGAAAGTTGCCGCAACGGAGGCCCATGCCACCGCTGCGGCCGGCGGCCATGGCGAGAAGAAGGGCGAAGGCCTCGATAAAATCGACGCCGAAGCGAACGGCATCGTCCAGCTCGATCCCATCACCACCAATCTCGCCTACCCTTCGACCAACTGGGTGCGGCTGGAAGTGGCGCTGATGTTCAAGGGGCCGGTGGAAGTCGGGCTGGCGGAGGATATCCACCAGGACATCATGGCCTATGTCCGGACCGTTTCCCTCCAGCAGCTGGAAGGCCCGCGCGGCTTTCAATATCTTAAGGATGACATTCAGGAACGAGTTGACCTGCGCTCTCAAGGGCGCGTATCCAAGGTCATGTTCCGGACCTTTGTCATCGAATGATTCGATTTCTTGTAACCATCGCCGTCCTCCTCGCTTTGCCGGGCCTTGCCAATGCCCAGCAATTTCCGTCCGATCTGTTCAACACGCAGATCGACGGCTCCGTCGCGGCATGGATCATCCGCACCTTCGGCCTGTTGACGGTTCTCTCCGTCGCGCCCGGCATCCTGATCATGGTCACGAGCTTTCCGCGCTTCGTGATCGCCTTTTCGATCCTGCGCTCCGGCATGGGACTTGCGTCGACACCGTCGAACATGATCCTGCTGTCGATGGCGATGTTCATGACCTTTTACGTCATGTCCCCCACCTTCGACAAAGCCTGGACGGATGGCGTGCAGCCGTTGCTGCAGAACCAGATCAACGAACAGCAGGCCGTGCAACGCATTGCCGAACCCTTCCGCACCTTCATGAACGCCAATACGCGTGACAAGGACCTGAAGCTGTTCGTTGACATCGCCCGCGAGCGCGGACAGGTGGTCATGACCGACAATGTCGTGGACTATCGCGTACTGGTTCCTGCCTTCATGCTCTCGGAAATCCGGCGCGGTTTTGAAATTGGTTTCCTCATCATCCTGCCGTTCCTCGTCATCGATCTGATCGTCGCCACCATTACCATGGCGATGGGCATGATGATGCTGCCGCCCACCTCGATTTCGCTGCCGTTCAAGATCCTGTTTTTCGTGCTGATCGACGGCTGGAACCTGCTCGTGGGAAGCCTCGTCAGATCGTTCAACTGACGGCCCTTATACCCCGCTGATACAGATTAACCCTGTTTTTTAACCCCGCACGCCCAAGGCCGCGGGGTTTTCGCATTTTAGTGCTTTGGTTACCATTTTCACTAGCGACTGGGTAACTATATTTTTAAATAAAAAAGTTACTATTAAGCTAAATCAAAAAGTAACCATAAGTATTTTACAGTATTTCTTAACGCTCAAATTAATGATTGCGCAATTATTCGCTGCGAAATTCTTCCCACACGCAGCGGGTTTGGTTTCTGGAACTAAGCGTTTCTGAACCGAGTGGCATGAAGCCGAAACGTTGCGACCGGTAATATCCAACCCGGTATGTCCCCACTCCGTATCTCGTAAAAACAAGGGACACATTTATTATGGCAAGCATTCTGACCAACAACAACGCAATGGCCGCTCTCTCGACCCTGCGTTCCATCGCTTCCGACCTGTCGACCACGCAGGACCGTATTTCTTCCGGCCTGAAGGTTGGCTCGGCTTCGGACAACGCTGCTTACTGGTCGATCGCGACCACCATGCGCTCCGACAACAAGGCTCTCGGCGCAGTTTCTGACGCGCTGGGCATGGGCGCTGCCAAGGTTGACACCGCTTCCGCCGGTATGGACGCCGCCATCAAGGTCGTGACCGACATCAAGGCAAAGGTCGTTGCCGCCAAGGAACAGGGCGTTGACAAGACCAAGGTTCAGGAAGAAGTTTCTCAGCTTCTCGATCAGCTGAAGTCGATCGGCACGAGCGCGTCTTTCAACGGTGAAAACTGGCTCGTTTCCAGCGCCAATGCTACCAAGACCGTTGTATCCGGCTTTGTTCGTGACGCTGGCGGCACCGTTAGCGTCAAGACGACGGACTACGCGCTGGACGCCAACTCCATGCTTTACACGGAAGGTACACCGGGCACGATCGACGCAAACTCCGGTATCCTGAACGCGACCGGTGCAACGACCACCGTCGGCGCCAAGACCTACACACAGATCTCCGTGCTCGACATGAACGTCGGCACCGACGACCTCGACAACGCTCTCTACTCCGTTGAAACCGCTCTGACGAAGATGACCAGCGCTGGCGCCAAGCTCGGTTCGCTGTCTGCACGTATCGACCTGCAGAGCGGCTTCGCCGACAAGCTGTCCGACACCATCGAAAAGGGTGTAGGCCGTCTCGTCGACGCTGACATGAACGAAGAGTCCACCAAGCTGAAGGCTCTGCAGACGCAGCAGCAGCTGGCAATCCAGGCTCTGTCGATCGCCAACAGCGACTCGCAGAACATCCTGTCGCTCTTCCGCTAAGAGCCGAGCTTCTCATAGCCCTTCGGGGCTGGGGGATCCATTTCTTCCCACAAGCAATCGGGGGCTGACCGAACGCAGATTGGGATAGAAAGCATAAAGGTCCGAAAGGCTGAATCGGACTGAATGCATCCACGAGGCCGCATCCGGAAACGGATGCGGCCTTATCTTTTTTTTAAACTTTTGCAGATACGCGCGCGTGCGCGTGAGGGTTGCAATTTTAATTTTGCCGGGAATGAATTTCTTTCCGCGCTTATCAATTCATTAACCAAACCCGCGTTACCTAATGCTCATCGAAACGGCGAGCTAACGTTAAAAATCAGCCAGTTAGCAGGCATGATGCTGTGCGCCGTTCCCGGTGAAACCGGAATGTCCCTTCTTTAATCAGCCATTCAAGGGGCACACTACTATGACGAGCATTATCACGAATGTCGCAGCAATGTCTGCGCTCCAGACCCTGCGCTCTATCGGCCAGAACATGGAATCCACCCAGGCACGCGTCTCCTCCGGCCTTCGCGTCGGCGATGCTTCCGACAACGCTGCCTACTGGTCGATCGCAACCACCATGCGCTCCGACAACATGGCTCTCTCTTCCGTTTCCGACGCTCTCGGCCTCGGCGCCGCAAAGGTGGACACTGCTTCCGCCGGTATGAGCTCGGCAATTGACGTCGTTAAGGAAATCAAGGCAAAGCTGGTCACCGCGACTGAAGAAGGCGTCGACCGCACCAAGGTTCAGGAAGAAATCGGCCAGCTGCAGAAGCAGCTCGCATCGATCTCGCAGGGCGCTTCCTTCTACGGCGAAAACTGGCTCGTCGGCGTCTCGACGCTCGGCGCAGCAACGCCCGGCACTGACCCGGACAAGTCTGTCGTCGCCGGCTTCGTCCGCGCTTCCGGCGGTGCAGTTAGCGTTACGACCACGAAATACGCCCTCGACAACACCGCTACCGGCAACGTTCTGTTCGGTTCGGTCGACGGTACCGGCACTCCCGACGCATCCGGCATTCTCGGCACTGTTGGCACGTTCACGACGGTCGCTGCCCAGTCTGTCTACACACTGGATATCACCCAGTACGCCGCCGCAGACCGCGCCACCAACATGGCAGAAGCCCTGACGCTGGTTGAAAACTCGCTTAAGGCAATGACCAGCGCCGCTGCAAAGCTCGGCTCGCTCTCCATGCGTATCGGCCTGCAGGAAGACTTCGCTTCCAAGCTGTCCGACTCCGTCGAAAAGGGCATCGGCCGCCTCGTGGACGCTGACATGAACGAAGAGTCCACCCGCCTCAAGGCTCTGCAGACACAGCAGCAGCTCGGCGTTCAGGCTCTCTCGATCGCCAACAGCAACTCCGAAAGCATCCTGTCGCTCTTCCGTTAATCGAAAGCTGCAGCCGAAAACATCAACCGCGCCGAAAGGCGCGGTTTTTGTTTGTGCTCTTACCTGCGAAATTCACGAGATTTTTTGATTAAGAGTTCATTAACCAAATCACGGCTAAATCAGCGCATCGAAACGACTCGTTAACCAAGACGAAAAAGAGGTTAACAGGCATCAAGCCGCTCAGTCGTTTCCGGCGATCCCGGAATGTCCCTTCCCATTTAGCCAGCTCAGAGGGGCAATTATGACAAGTATTCTGACGAACACCGCCGCCATGTCGGCGCTCCAGACCTTGCGCGCAATCAGCGGCCAGCTCGAAGACACACAATCCAGAGTTTCTTCTGGATTACGCGTAAAATCGGCCTCCGATAACGCCGCCTATTGGTCGATCGCGACGACCATGCGTTCCGACAACATGGCTCTCTCCGCCGTTCAGGATGCATTGGGTCTCGGCGCGGCCAAGGTCGACGTCGCTTATTCCGCGATGGAAAGTACCGTCGAAGTCGTCAAGGAAATCAAGTCGAAAATCGTCGCGGCAACCGAAGAGGGTGTCGACAAGACCAAAATCCAGGAAGAAATCGACCAGCTGAAAAAACAGCTTGAATCGATTGCACAAGGTGCATCTTTCAGTGGCGAGAACTGGCTGCTGGGCACGGGCGCCAAGACCGTCGTTTCCGGTTTTGTGCGCGATGGCGGCGGCACCGTCAGCGTTACGAAAACGGACTATACGCTTATCGACACCACCGCCGGCACAACAACCGCCAACGTGCTTTTCGGCCTGACCGGCTCGCCCGCAACGCTTGACACAACAAAGGGTATCATCGGCCAGCCCGGCACGGCTTCCGGCATTTCCGTATGGGATATCGATCTCAAGCTGTTCAATTCTGCAACGCCGCCGACCTACACCATCGGGAACCTTCTCACCGATGTCGAAACGGCATTTCAGTCGATCAGCAGTGCATCCGCCGCTCTCGGTTCGATCAAGATGCGCATTGGCCTGCAGGAAGACTTCGTCTCGAAACTCACCGACTCCATCGACAAGGGCATCGGCCGTCTCGTCGATGCGGACATGAACGAAGAATCCACCAAGCTCAAGGCTCTTCAGACACAGCAGCAGCTGGGTATCCAGTCGCTCTCCATCGCCAATACCAGTTCCGAAAATATCCTGTCGCTATTCCGCCAGTAAGCGGCGCCCGTTGGCTACGGGCGGTTTCGTCCCGCTCTGGCAGCAACAGAATATTCGGATATGGAGACCGCGCTTCGCAAGAGGCGCGGTTTTCCATTTGACGCGGCCTGATGCAACGCGTGCGAACCGAAGCGCGACGACGCCTTCGGCGTTTGCGATTATCTAAGTATCTGTTTTATGGGAGAAAATGGTGCTGCTAGAGAGATTTGAACTCTCGGCCTCTCCCTTACCAAGGGAGTGCTCTACCCCTGAGCTATAGCAGCATCCGGTGCCGAAGCGTCTGCTTCAGCATCAAGCGTGGCGGCCTATTGCCATAGGTTTTTGACGAGCGCAAGTCGCAAAACGATATTCTTCATCCAGTGGGGCAAAAAAGCGTGCCCCCTGTTGAAAAACGCATTTTTCAGATATTGCTGAATCTATGAACGAACAACATGACAAACAGGCGAAGGCGGCGGTTTCCGTGGACATTTCGAAGGAACCGTCGGCCGTAGTGGCAAACGGCAACACGCAGGCCGGCCCCGGTGAAAAGGCGCGCCAGCGTGAGGCGGAGCGCAAGGCGCGGGCGGCGAAGAAGCTTCGTGAAAATCTTCTGAAGCGCAAACAGCAGGTTCGGGCACGCCGCGCAGGTGAAGAAGACCAGACGATTGGCCTGCCTGCCGCAAAAACGGACGAATCATCCTCATAGACAATTCACCAGCATAAAATTGAAACGCCGCGGAAATTCGTCTAAGGACGCGTCTTTCCGCAAGGCATGATAAGAAAGGCGGGCACAGGCCCGTAGGGACGCATGGATCGCATCAGAATTACGGGTGGCAACAAGCTCAACGGCGTCATCCCCATCTCCGGCGCCAAAAACGCCGCCTTGCCGTTGATGATCGCTTCGCTTCTGACCAGCGACACGCTGACGCTCGAAAACGTCCCGCATTTGGCTGACGTGGAGCAGCTCATCCGCATTCTCGGCAATCATGGCGTCGATATTTCCGTCAATGGTCGTCGCGAAAGCCAGGGCGAGGCCTATTCCCGCACCGTACATTTCACCTGCCGTACCATTGTTGACACGACAGCCCCTTACGAGCTGGTCTCCAAGATGCGCGCGAGCTTCTGGGTCATCGGCCCGCTTCTGGCGCGTGAGGGCCGCGCCCGCGTTTCCCTGCCCGGCGGCTGCGCCATCGGCACGCGCCCGGTCGACCTTTTCATCGAGGGCCTGCAGGCGCTTGGTGCGACGATGGAGATCGATGGCGGCTACATCAATGCCAGCGCCCCCAAGGGTGGCCTCATCGGCGCTGTCTACACCTTCCCGAAAGTGTCAGTCGGCGCGACGCATGTGATGCTGATGGCAGCAAGCCTTGCCCGCGGCACCACCGTCATCCACAACGCTGCCCGCGAGCCGGAAGTGGTCGATCTCGCGCACTGCCTGATCGCCATGGGCGCCAAGATCGAAGGCGCCGGCACCTCCACCATCACCATTGAGGGCGTCACTTCGCTCTCCGGCGCGCGCCACCGGGTTCTGCCCGATCGTATCGAAACCGGCACCTATGCCATGGCGGTCGCCATGGCCGGAGGTGACGTGGTGCTGGAAGGCACGCGCGCATCGCTGCTCGACAATGCGCTCGACACGCTGCGGCTGGCAGGCGTCACGATCAGTGACACCGATACAGGACTGCGCGTCGTGCGCAACGGCAACGGCATTCAACCGGTCGATATCGTCACCGAGCCCTTCCCCGGCTTCCCGACCGATCTGCAGGCGCAGTTCATGGCGCTGATGACGCGTTCGCAGGGCGTCTCGCACATTACCGAGACCATCTTCGAAAACCGCTTCATGCATGTGCAGGAACTGGCCCGTCTCGGCGCCAAAATTTCGCTCTCCGGCCAGATGGCTCGCATCGAAGGCGTTACCCGCCTCAAGGGTGCGCCGGTCATGGCGACCGATCTGCGCGCCTCGGTGTCGCTGGTCATTGCGGGCCTCGTGGCAGAAGGCGAGACCATGGTTTCGCGCGTCTATCACCTCGACCGCGGTTTCGAACGCCTCGAAGAAAAGCTTACCCGTTGCGGCGCACTGGTTGAACGCGTCAGCGATTGATACCTTCATTGCCGCTCTTCGATTTTCCACCCGTTGCACAGCGGGCCGCGACTGCTTATTTCCAGTACAAGAAATAGACATTGCGGCCCGTGTCCGCGGAAAAGGAAGAAATGATGAGCGGCCTGAAATTGCTGGCGCTGGATACCGAAGATCTCTCGATCATCTCGACACACATGCAGGACAGCGTCTTCAAGCTCAAGGATGTTGCCTTCGAACCGAGGCAGGGGCAGTTTACCCTTTCCGCCAACCGTTTCGTTTGGGAAAGCGCCAGCAAAAAGAATTTGCCCCCCGAGCGCTGCCGCAGCGTGATTTTCCTGAAGCGTGTGTCTGCCGTCCGTTCGCAGTCCATCAACTTGGCCGACAGGGAGCAGGTGCTTTCGCTTCTGGCAATACGCTTTACCCCTGATGGTGAAGGGCCGGATGGTGTCGTTGAACTGGCGCTTTCGGGCGGTGGTACCATTGCACTCGATGTCGAATGCATCGAGGCGCAGCTGACCGACGTGAGCGGCGCCTGGGAAACCGCCGCCAAACCGCATCATCCCGACAGCGAATAAACGTTGCGAGCCCTCGCAACGGTTGCCTTTCCTTGCCGTTTCGATTTATGCCACTTACCAGAGCCGTGATTATTGCGCGGCAAGTTCGTATACCTCGCGGGATCGCCCGCGGGGACAATGAAAGGGTAATGGCGTGGCAATCTGGCTGGAGCGGGCATCGGCTGATTTCGAACAGAAATTCGCTGCCTTCCTGACAACCAAGAGAGAAGTTTCCGAAGACGTCAACGCGACGGTTCGCGACATCATCAACGATGTCCGTCATCGCGGCGATGCGGCCCTTGCCCATTATTCCCAGAAATTCGACGGCATTGATTTTACCAGGGTTTCGATGCGCGTGACGGCGGATGAAATCGACGCCGCGTTTTCGGCAGTCGACAGGGCCGTCATCGAGGCGCTTGAACTCGCAGCCCGGCGTATCGAAAAACACCATGCGCGGCAGATGCCGAAGGATGACATCTACGAGGACGATATCGGCGTGGGCCTCGGCTCGCGCTGGACCGCCATCGAGGCCGTGGGGCTTTATGTACCCGGCGGCACGGCGAGCTACCCGAGCTCGGTGCTGATGAATGCCGTACCGGCAAAGGTCGCCGGCGTGGAGCGTATCGTCATGGTCGTGCCGGCCAATGGCGGTGCGGTCAATCCCGCGGTACTCGCTGCGGCACGTATTGCAGGCGTCGAGGAAATCTACCGTATTGGTGGCGCACAGGCTGTCGCCGCACTTGCCTATGGCACGGAGACCATCGCGCCGGTCGCCAAGATCGTCGGCCCGGGCAATGCCTATGTGGCGGCCGCCAAGCGGCAGGTCTTCGGCACTGTCGGTATCGATATGATCGCCGGACCTTCCGAAGTGCTTGTTATTGCCGACAAGGACAATGATCCCGACTGGCTGGCCGCCGATCTTCTGGCGCAGGCGGAGCATGATCGCGGTGCCCAATCCATTCTCATCACCGATAATGCCGACCTCGGCAAGGCGGTGGGGGCAGCCGTCGAGCGGCAGCTGAAGCTTCTTTCGCGTTCCGAGACGGCGGCGGCCAGCTGGGCCGATTTCGGCGCGATCATTCTGGTCGAAAAACTCACCGACGCCATTCCGCTCGCCAACCGCATTGCCGCCGAGCATCTGGAGCTTGCCGTCGATGACCCGGATGCCTTGATGGCCCACATCCGCAATGCCGGGGCGATTTTCGTCGGGCGTCATACCCCTGAGGTGATCGGCGATTATGTCGGCGGTTCCAACCACGTTTTGCCGACGGCACGCTCGGCTCGCTTCTCCTCCGGCCTTTCGGTGCTGGATTTCGTCAAGCGCACGTCGATCCTGCGGCTCGGGCCCGAGCAGTTGCGCCAGCTTGCGCCGGCGGCGATCACCCTTGCCCACTCGGAGGGGCTGGACGCGCATGCGCGCTCGGTCTCCATTCGCCTCAATCCGGAAAGTTAAGCGATGGCTTCAGGCGATTTCCGGCTCTGCGACGTGGTACTGGACGACAGCATCGGCCGGTCCACGCCTGATGTGGAGCATGAACGCGCCGTCGCCATTTTCGACCTGATCGAAGAAAACACCTTCGAGCCTGCCGGGCATGACGGCGGGCCGTACCGGCTGCACATATCGCTCGTCGATGCCAAGCTGGTCTTCGCGATCAAGACCGAGGACGACAAGGATGTCTCCACCCACATCCTCTCGCTGACGCCGTTCCGCCGCATCATCAAGGATTATTTCCTGATCTGCGAAAGCTATTACGAGGCAATCCGCTCCTCGACGCCAAGCCAGATCGAGGCGATCGACATGGGCCGGCGGGGTATCCACAATGATGGTTCGCAGACCCTGATGGACCGGCTATCGGGCAAGATCAAGGTGGATTTCGATACGGCGCGCCGCCTCTTCACCCTTGTCTGTGTGCTTTATTGGCGGGGTTAGAGATGAGCGATCCTGCCGCAGCGCCAAACGAGGGACGAGCACCGAAATCGGTCCTCTTTATGTGCGGTATGAATTCCATCCGCTCCCCCATGGCGGAGGTCATCGCCAAACGGCTGGTGGCATCAGGCATCTACATACAGTCGGCCGGCGTGCGGGCGGGCGAACGCGATCCCTTCGTGGATGCGGTGCTGGAAGAGCAGGGTTTTTCGCTCGGCAAACACAAACCGCGCACCCTAGACGAGATTGAGGATGATTTTTTCGATCTGATCATTACATTAACACCCGAAGCCCATCACGCCGCACTGGAGCTGACGCGCTCGAATTCTCTCGATGTGGTCTATTGGCCAACGATGGATCCGACGGTCATTACAGGTACGCGGGAGCAGATACTCGACGCCTATCGCGAGGTGCGGGATCATCTTGCAAAACTGATTGCCGAACGCCTGCCAAAGCGGCAGCAGCCGGTGGCGGATGCGCTTTCAAAAGACTGAAAACTGCCCTTACATCGGGAAAATCGGTACTGATTTTTAAGCCGATGCTTTAGAGGTTCACAAATGTGCCGGGATTGTGTAGTTTCCGCGCAATTTTCCCGGACAGGACACGTCCGGCACTATCAACAGGAAGAAAACCCTTACATGACAAAAGAAGAAGTCCTTGAATTCCCGGGCATCGTAACCGAATTGCTGCCGAACGCAACGTTCCGCGTGAAGCTTGAGAACGAACACGAGATCATCGCCCACACGGCGGGCCGCATGCGCAAGAACCGTATCCGCGTTCTGGCGGGCGACAAGGTGCTGGTCGAAATGACGCCTTACGACCTGACCAAGGGCCGCATCACCTATCGCTTCAAGTAATCCACCTTTCGCATCGGACGCCCGGGCCGCGCAATGACCAATTCAAAACAAAAGCTCGTTCTGGCATCCGGTTCGCCGCGGCGTCTGGAGCTGTTGCATCAGATCGGTATCGAACCGGCACGTCTGATGCCGATGGATATTGACGAGACACCCGTAAAGCTCGAGCATCCACGCACGCTCTGCCGTCGTCTGTCGCAACAGAAGGCGGAAGCCGCGCAGGCGGCGCTGAAGAGCGAGCAGGCGTGGAAAGACGCCTATGTTCTGGGCTCCGATACGGTGGTCGCCGTTGGTCGCCGCATCGTCGGCAAGGCGGAATACACGGAAGAAGCCTCGGCGGCGCTGCACCTACTCTCGGGGCGCAGCCATTGGGTCTATACCGGCATCTGCCTGGTGACGCCTGACGGAAAAATCCGTCAGAAGGTGGCGGAGACCAAGGTGCGTTTCAAGCGCCTCTCCACGCGCGAGATCGACGCTTACATCGCTTCCGGCCAATGGCGCGGCAAGGCGGGAGCCTATGGCATTCAGGGTATTGCCGGCGCATTCGTGCAGAAACTGACCGGTTCCTACACCAATGTCGTGGGATTGCCGCTTTATGAGACCATGTCGCTTCTGTCCGGTGAAGGGTTTGAGGTGACGTCGGGCTGGCTCGAAGGATAGTCCCATGGCAAAACCCTCCACAGAAGGCGCCGGAAAGGTCACCCCACTTCGCAAAACCCAGCCATGCCCGGAATGTCGCCGGCCGTCGACGCGGGAAAACTATCCCTTTTGTTCGGATCGCTGCCGCTCGCTCGATCTTGCCCGCTGGCTGAACGGCTCCTACGCCATTCCCGTTGCGGACGACGAAAGCAGCGCCGGTGGGCAGGACGGCGGCAAAAACAACTCCGAGTAAGAACCCGCATCGCCGGAAATTTCGGCGGTAAATTGCAAAAGATTTTTCAGAGCCTCTGCTCACACCTTATATTCACCGGGCTGCCCCCAGCCCGAAAAGCCATATCAGAATCGGCTGAGGTCTTTCTCCGAGCCCCCTTAAGGTCTTGCGATGGACGCAGGCTTGCAAAAGAGAGTGAGCTCTGGCGCACTGCTGTTTGCGGTGTTGGCCGTCTGTTTTGCCATAGGGGCGACGGTGCTGCTTGCCAATGACAAGAAGCATCTCAAGAGCCTGCTGACCTATCTCAATCTGGCGCCCGCCACACGCTTTGCCGAACCGCCACCAAAGATGAAGCACGCCAAGCGACAGAAGCTTGCAGCCAGAACGGTTTACCTGCCGCCGCACCTGCTGAAATTCGAACGGGCTGGCGATAGGCCATCTTTCGCCCGGGACTTCGTTATTTCCGGCAAAGACCTTTGCGACCGCTTCACCGCCGCCGGTTTTTCCAACCCGAAGGGATGGCAGGCCAGCCCGGTCAGCATCCGCAACTTCGAGTGCATGGCCGACCTTGCCGCGGTAAAGGCGGAAGACCCGGCACAGCGCGCATCGCTTTTCATTGACATCAGGGGAGAGGCTTCCGGCGACATTCGCTCCATCAGAATAAAGGCGGTTGCCCCGGAGACGCCTGACGGCGCCGCCATTTTAACGAAGCTTGAGAAAACGCTCACTTTGGTCATCGCGCAAACCCACTGGACTGATCTTGCCAGCATGCTTGAACCGGCTCGCAGGATGCAGGCCTATCAAGCGCAGCACTTCGGTATCTCAGTTTCCATCAAACCGGAACCAACCGCACCGCACCGGCTGAACGTGATTTTACTGGCGAGCGAGGAACCGCCGGGGGTGAAGCTGACACGCGCATTTTTCGACCGGGACCGTTGGCTTCGCCCGGCCGCACTTTCGGATCGGCCGATACCGCATCCTTCCGTCACGAAAAGCCACGTCCCGTGACATAAAGACGGCTCAGCCTATCGCTGCCAGCTTGCGCCGCATCGGCGGTATTCTGCCGCTTTGCTGGGCCTGACGCTTGGCTTCCCATTGAAGCGCAGTGCGAACGATGGTCGCCAGATCGTTGAAGCGAGGACGCCAGCCTAATTCCGACTGGATACGCGACGAATCCGCCACCATGGCCGCAATGTCACCCGGACGGCGGGGACAATGGATGACCGCGAATTCACATGCGGATTCGCGCTGTACGGCCTGGAGGACGTCCAGAACCGAATAACCGACACCATAACCGCAGTTCAGGGTTCGTGTACCGCCGCCGGCGCGCAGATGCGCCATGGCCAGCATATGCGCATCAATCAGATCGCTGACATGAATATAGTCGCGAACGCCGGTTCCATCGGCGGTCGGGTAATCCGTCCCGTAAACCTCCACCCGGTCGCGGCGGCCGGTCGCGGCTTCGCATGCAACCTTGATAAGGTTTGCAACGCCCGTCGGCGAAGGCCCGGCGCGGCCCTGCGGGTCGGCTCCGGCAACGTTGAAATAACGCAGCGCCACATAGTTGAAATCATGCGCCTGCACGACATCGCGCAGCATGATTTCGGACGCGAGTTTCGACAGGCCGTAGGGATTTTCCGGGCTCAGGATCGCCGTTTCAGGAACGGGACCATCAAAGGGCTGGTTTCCATAGACGGCGGCTGTCGAGGAGAAGATGAAATTGCGGATGCCGCTGCGAACCGCCGCGGCAACAAGCGCGCGGGTCGTGCCGGTATTGTTTTCGTAATATTCCAGCGGCTGGCTGATCGACTCGGGAACGCTGACGGACCCGGCGAAGTGGAAGATGGTCTCGATGTGGTTTTCTTCAAAAACCTGATCGAGCAAGGCGCGGTCGGCCGCATCTCCAAGATAAAAACGCGCCGCTGGCGCGACTGCCCAGCGCGACCCCGTGGAAAGCCGGTCGACGACAACGACCTCTTCCCCGGCATCGAGCAAAGCCCACACCATGTGGCTTCCTATATAACCGGCCCCACCCGTGACCAGAACAGCCATGACATTACTTCCCTGTTTGCTTTTCTTGAGCCTATCAAAGCCAATAATTCTTCATCATTGATTACTTGCACAGCGAATACACAACCGATCCCCCACCCCATTAAAAAGGTGGCTTACGATTGGTTAGCGCAATGAGTTTCTTTTTAGTGATTAGATGAAAATGTTCTCATATATGGAACAAGAAGCGCATATCACAGAAAATCCCCCACGTCGATGGTTACGCCGTGGGGTTGCAGTTTCAGGTCTCTACTGTGATTTTGTTGCCGATTTCCCTACTTCGGCGCGATGCCCTGCCCGTCAGGGGAAACCCGTTGCAGGGACGATCGAGGCTTACCTGCCGAGAATGTAAGATGCCAGCCGATCGGCCGCATCTTCTATCTGCCTGGGGTTGCGCAGGAAGCAGGCGCGCAGGAACAGTTCTCCGCCTGGGCCGAAGGCCGTGCCGGGCGCAAGGCCAACGCCGGTCTTGTCGACGATATCGAGCGCGGTGGCGCGGCTGTCGGTGACGCCGTCGATCTTGAGGAAGGCATAAAGGGCGCCATCCGGTTTCAGGGTTTCCACACGGTTGGTGGCGATCAGCGCATCACAGAGAATGTCGCGGGAGGTCAAAGCGCGTTCGTAGTTCTCGCGGATGAAACCATCACCGTGATCAAGGGCGGCGACGGCACCGCGCTGCATGAACTGCGCCACGCCTGACGTTGAATATTGAATGAGGTTTTCGATCACCTGACCGATGGCCGGCGGTGCAACAAGCCAGCCGACGCGCCAGCCGGTCATCGACCAGTTCTTCGAGAAGGAGTTGGCAAAGACGATCTTGTCGTCCGGCTCCATCACATCCAGGAAGGACGGCGCGCGGCTGCCGGCATAGTGATAAAGCGCATAGATTTCGTCCGCGACGATCCACAGATCGTGTTTGCGGGCGAGCGCCAGAACGTCACGAAGATTGTCGCGTGTTGCCGTCCATCCGGTGGGGTTGGAGGGCGTGTTGATGAAGAGCGCCTTCGTCTTGCCGGTAATCGCGCTTTCCAGCCTGTTGATATCGAGATCCCAACGACCATCGCGGAAATCGATGCCGACCGGAACCGCCTTTGCGCCGGCCACACCGATGGCTGCGACGATATTGGGCCATGTAGGCGAAAGATACACCATCTCGTCACCCGGCGAGGTCAGTGCCTGCACGGCAAGCACGATCGCCTGCATGCCGGAACCGGTGGCGTAAAAATGCTCCGGCGGCAGCGACGCCGCGAAATGCCGCTCGTAATAGTGGCTCAGCGCCTGCCGCAATTCCGGAATGCCGCGCTGCCAGGTATAGAAGGTTTCACCATTGTTCAGCCCATCGATGGCGGCCTGATTGATGAAGTCGGGGCTCGGCAGATCGCCTTCACCAACCCAGAGCGGCAGGAGATTGTCCCGCCCCCGGGCATAATTCACGACTTCGACAATACCGCTCTCGGGCGCTGCCAGAGAGCGCGCACTCAGACTGTTCAAAATGGACATTAAAGACACTCCGTTTGGTGCCTTCTTATCGCATCGGACCAGCCATGTGCATGATATTCCGTGAGGCGATCATGGATTTTCTTTATGGATCATCCCCGGCAGGAACCCGCCGACCGCACAGGCAGGCAGATCAGGCCGGGGACTGATCCGGGTCTTATCGAGTTTTCAGCAGATCGCGGATTTCGGTGAGGAGCTTGACGTCTTCCGGCGGCGGAGCTGCGTCCGGCTTTTCTTCAATCTTCTTGCGGTCAACCGAATCGCGGAGCTTGTTGACACCCTTGACCATCAGGAAAATGATCCAGGCCAGGATGAGGAAGTTAATAAGAACCGTCAGGAAGTTACCATAGGCGAAGACGGCACCCTGTTCGCGGGCGGCAGCGAGCGAGGTGGCGTTGACGTTGGAGCTCAGCGGCAGGAAGTAGTTCGAGAAGTCGAACCCGCCGAAGATTGCGCCAACGATCGGCATGATGAGATCGTTGACAACGGAATCGACGATCTTGCTGAAAGCCGCACCGATAATAACACCCACGGCCAGGTCCATGACATTGCCGCGGGCAATGAAGGTTTTAAATTCGTTAAGCATTCAGATTGTCCCTCTCTCCTGCTTCGCGAGCTGAAGCTATGTGACTGTCCCTACGTCTTCAACCATACAGATTCCCTTACACATTTGGAATTCGTCAAGATTGCATTTATTAGCTTTTTTGCACCCTCTTGCGTGTCCGGTGAAACGGCATCGGCGGACGTGCTTCAGCGCTCTTTTTCCTCGCATTTTCCGGACGTAAAACCGCCATGCATCTTTGCGGGACATGCTTTCATCTTCAACTTTATGATCAGACCGCACTCATTCTCAACGGTGCGGAATTCGCCTATGCTCATTCAAGGGAATTCCTGCATGGGGAGGATGTGTGCTTCCTGGGTGGATCATATTCGGCTCGGCCTTCGCTTATATCCTCTTGCTGTTTGCGGTCGCGAGCTACGGGGACAGGAAAAGCCGTGACAGACACGCGCCAAAAAAGGGGCGTCCGTTCGTCTATGCGCTCAGCCTGGCGATATATTGCACCTCCTGGACCTATTTCGGCGGCGTGGGGCTTGCAGCCGATAAAGGTCTAGAATTCCTCGGCATCTATACCGGTCCCATCCTTGCCTTTACCCTCGGCATGCCGATCATCCGCCGCATCGTCGATCTCGCCAAGACGGAAAAGCTGACCTCGGTTGCGGATTTCATCGCCGCCCGTTACGGCAAGAACTCCACCGTGGCGATGATCGTCGCCATCATCGCGCTGGTCGGTGCCATTCCCTATATCGCGCTGCAGTTGAAAGCGGTGTCCAGCTCCGTGGCAACAATGGTCGATCCCGGCGATTACGGTATCGGCAGCGGCAATCTCTATTTCCTCGATCTGCCGCTTGTCGTCACCCTCGTCATGGCCGGATTCGCCGTCATGTTCGGCACCCGCCACACGGATGCCACCGAACATCAGGACGGGCTTATTCTGGCAATTTCGATGGAATCGCTGGTGAAGCTGGTCGCCATGTGCACGGTCGGCTTTTACGTGCTTTTCGTGCTTTTCGATGGCCCCGCACATCTGTGGCAGCTGGCGACTGATAATGAGCAGGCCATGCGGGCCATCTCCTATCACACGCCCATCAGCCGCTGGATCGTGATGACGTTGCTCTCCGGCTTTGCCATCATCCTGCTGCCGCGTCAGTTCCACGTCACCGTGGTCGAAAATCGCACGCCGGAAGAGCTGCGCATGGCGGGGTTCCTGCTGCCGCTCTATCTCATCGCCATCAACATCTTCGTGCTGCCGATCGCGCTCGCGGGTATCCTGACGCTGGGCGCCAATGGCGATGCCGATCTCTACGTGTTGCAACTGCCGCTCAATCATCAGATGCCTGTTGTCTCGCTGATCACCTTCATCGGCGGTTTTTCTGCGGCGACGGCAATGGTGATCGTCGCTTCGGTGGCGCTGTCGATCATGATTTCCAACGATATCGTCATGCCGATCTTCCTGCGGCAGAAGCTACTCAACCGCTCGCCGCACCGGGACGACTTCGCCAAGACGCTGCTCAACATCCGCAGGACGGCGATCTTTGCGGTGATGCTTTTGGGTTACGGTTATTACCGCGCCGCCGACAGCGCCACGGGCCTTGCCTCCATCGGCCTTCTGGCTTTCGCCGCCATCGCCCAGATGGCCCCTGCCCTCTTCGGCGGGCTGTTCTGGCGTCGCGCCAATGCCCGTGGCGCAATCGCGGGTCTCAGTTCGGGCTTCTTCGTCTGGGCCTATCTGCTGTTCCTGCCGAGCTTCGGCGGGCCGGACAATTCCGAAGTCGCGGCCAATATTCTCGGCTTCCTGTTTTCCGGCAGCACGGTGTTTAACGGTCCCGAAGCCGATCCTTTCGTGAATGCGGTCATCCTCAGCCTGCTCGTCAACAGCCTCGCATTCGTGCTGGGTTCGCTCTCGCGCAATCCGCGGCCGGTGGAGCGCATCCAGTCCGGTATCTTCGTCAAGCGCCATTCGAAATCGCAATTCGCCACGCGCGGCTGGAAAACCCGTGTCAGCGTCGGCGACCTCAAAAGCGCGATTGCCCGTTATCTTGGCGAAGAGCGCATGCTGCGCTCGCTTGCGACCTATGAGAAAACGGCGGGCAGGAAACTCAATGACGACCAGCCGGCGGATATGGCGCTGATCCATTTCTCTGAGCAATTGCTGGGCAGCGCCATCGGCTCCTCCTCCGCCCGCCTCGTGCTTTCGATCATTCTCCAGAAGGCGGAAGATACCAGCGCGGATACGGCCTGGCTGCTCGATCAGGCGAGCGAGGCGCTGCAGTATAATCAGGACATGTTGCAGACGGCGCTGGCGCAGATGGATCAGGGCATTGCCGTTTTCGACAGTTCGCAGCAGCTGACCATCTGGAACCGGCGGTTCCGCACCCTGCTGGACCTGCCAGAACAATTCGGCCAGGTGGGCGTGCCGCTGACCGAAATCGTGACCATGCTGCAGGAGCGCGGCGACATGCCGCCCGGCGATACGGATGAGCTAATCACCAGTTTCCTGACCATGGACCTGCCCTTCTCGCTGGTGCTGGCGGGCGGCGAGCGCATCATCGAGGTGCGCTCCAACACCATGCCGGACAAGGGCATCGTCGCCACCTTCACCGATATCACCCAGCGGGTGGCGAGCGACCAGGCACTGAAACAGGCGAATGAAACGCTGGAGCAGCGCGTGGAGGAACGCACCGTGGAGCTGACCCGCGTCAACCGCGCGCTGGCAGAGGCGAGAGCGTCGGCCGACGAAGCCAATATCGGCAAGACGCGGTTTTTCGCTGCCGCCGGTCACGATATTCTTCAGCCGTTGAATGCCGCCCGCCTCTATTCCTCCTCGCTGGTTGAACGACTTGGCGCTTCTGGCGAAAGCGATCTCGTTCACAATATCGATTCGGCGCTGGAATCGGTGGAAACCATTCTCGGTGCGGTTCTCGATATTTCCCGCCTCGACACGGGCTCGATGAAGGCGCGGATGACATCGGTGCCACTCAATGAGCTATTGAAACGCATCGAGACCGATTTCGCGCCGATGGCACAGGAGAAGAACCTCGATCTTGTTGTCATGCCCACGTCGCTCACGGTCCGCTCCGACCCGAATCTGCTGCGGCGGCTGATACAGAACCTCGTCTCCAACGCCATCAAATATACGCTTGAGGGCAAGGTGGTCGTCGGCGCGCGTCGTCGGGGCGGCGAGGTCGTCATCCAGGTGACGGATTCGGGCATCGGTATACCCGCCTCGAAATTCCGCACGGTTTTCAAGGAATTCGCCCGGCTGGACGAAGGGGCAAAAACGGCGTCTGGCCTTGGGCTCGGCCTTTCCATCGTCGATCGGCTATCACGCATGCTGCACCATCCGGTGCAGCTCATTTCCACCCCCGGCAAAGGCACGACCTTCCGCATCCATCTGCCGCGTGAGGCGGATCGTCTTGCTCCTGCCAAGACGGAGGGCGGGACAACCAGTCCCGCAGCAAGCGACCGTCTTCATGGCATTCGGGTGCTGTGCATCGACAACGAGCCGAAAATCCTCGAGGGCATGACGCTGCTTTTGACGGGATGGGGTTGCGATGTCTTGCCCGCAGGTTCCGTGGCGGCGCTGGAAGAACCCTTCCTCACTCTGGCCGCGGCCCCGGATGTCATCATCGCCGACTATCATCTAGATGATGGTGACGGTATCAGCGCCATCCGCCTCATCAGGACATTTTACGGCAAGACGATCCCTGCCCTGCTGGTAACGGCGGATCGCAGCCCGGAAGTGCGCAGCGATGCGGAGAAATACGGGATCTCCGTGCAGCACAAACCGGTTAAGCCTGCGGCGTTGCGTGCCTATATCAACCAGATATCCGGTACGGCGCGGGCAGCGGCCGAATAAAAACTCCCGGACCTTGCGATCCGGGAGCTGCATTGACTTTCAAAAATGGAGAGATCAGGCCGCCCGGTTCAATCGACCCGAACCGGCAGCAGACCCCTGCTCCATCTGGAACCGCTGTACCAGATCGAGCAGCGCCTCCACTTCGCCGGAAAGTACCCGGCTGGCCGCGCTCGACTGTTCGGCCAGCGCTGCATTCTGCTGCGTCATCTGGTCCATCTGGTTAACGGAGCCGTTGACGTTGTGAAGGGCTGAGGACTGGTCCTGCGTCGCCGTCGCGATGGTTTCGACATGCTGGCTGACAGTCACGATCTGCCGGCTGATGGCGGAGAGAACGGTGCCCGCCTCCTGCACCAGCTTCGAACCGGAGCTGACCTCATGGGTCGACTGGTTGATGAGCTGCTTGATTTCACGGGCTGCGTCGGCAGAGCGCTGGGCAAGTTCGCGCACTTCCTGCGCCACGACGGCAAAACCCTTGCCCGCCTCACCCGCGCGCGCCGCTTCAATGCCGGCATTGAGAGCGAGAAGATTGGTCTGGAAGGCGATGTCGTCGATGACCTCGATGATCTGCTCGATCTTGCGCGAGGCGCCTTCGATACGGCTCATGGCGTCGACGGCATTGCTGACAACCGAACCGGAACTGTCGGCGCTCTGCTTGGTGACGCGTACGGCCTCATTTGCCTCCCGTGCCCGCTCGGCCGACGATCTCACGGTAGCGGTGATCTCCTCCACGGCAGCGGCGGTCTCCTCCAGCGAGGCGGCCTGATTTTCCGTGCGTTTCGACAGATCGACCGAAGACTGTTCGATTTCGATGCCACTATTCTGAATGATGAGCGTGCGCTCACGGATCTGCCCCAGCGCATCGCGAAGGTTGAGCAAGGATTCGTTGAAATCCGTGCGCAGCCGGTCGAGGCGGCCTGCAAAGGGCGTCTCGATCGTGCGGCTCAGATCGCCACGCGAAAGCCTGCCGAGGCCGGAGGCGATCTCGCCCACTGCAAACTCGATCTGGCCGTCCAGTTCCTGCTTCTCGGCATCGTTGCGGTGTCGCTCGGACTCGGCCGCGGAGCGTTCCTGCGCACTTTTGCCCTCGATCGCCAGCTTCTCAATCGCATTCTCGCGGAAAATCACCAGAGCGCGGGCGATATTGCCGAATTCATTGGTGTTGGTGGCGTAGGGGATCGGCGTTTCGAGATCGCCGTCCGAAAGCGATTTCACGGCATCTGTCAGCTTGCTAAGCGGTTGAAGCGTGCGCTTTATGACGAAATAGGCGAGTAATCCAACGCCAAGCATGGCAAGCGCGCCGCAAACCACCATCATATCACGCAGGCTGTATATCTGCGCATTGTAGAAATCCATGGGCACACCCACGAACAGGATGCCGACGGTTGCGCCGGTCTTGTTCGTGACCGGCATATAACCGGTCATGTAGCTGGTGCCGAACAGCGTGGCAGTGCCGAAATAGGCCTCGCCCTTGGAGACTTTTTCGAAAGCCGGATGATCGGTGGCAAGCTTGGTGCCTGCCGCTCTCTCACCCTTTTCATTCTTCAGATTGGTGGTCAGTCGAATGAATTCGCCGGCCTTGGCTTCGAAAACCGTGGCGATACCGCCGTTGCCCGCAGCCGTGCGGTCTACGAGATCGTTGTCGCGCATCGTGCCGATGCTGGCACGGCCTACACTCTTCAGGTCACCATCCACCATTTCGAGGGCAACGCCGCCAACCTTCATCTCGTAAAGGATGGCCATGCCCCGCATCGCGCCGTGCGTATCACGCAGCGCGGTGGTGATGATGTTGTCCTTCAAGCGAATGTAGGTCGAAAAACCAACTGCCGCCACGCTGAGCGTGATCAGGCCGATCGTCAGCGCGACGACCTTGCCAGCAACGGACTTAAAGAGCCGGTTGTGCATGAAACAGTTCCCCAAAGCCAAACTTATAAAAAGTTCTAATTGGCAACTGTTAAAAAAACGCGAAGTGCCGATGGCGCCTTTTAGCGGAGTGCAAAAGCCCAGCCGGGCGTTTGACCGGCTTAAGGGGACGGGAGAACCCCGTCCGCCATCAATGGATGTAACCGAGCCTGATGGCCTTGGCGATCGCCTGGATGCGGTTGACGGAATCGAGCTTGATCGTTGCCGAACCGAGATAGGCATTGACGGTGTGCACGGAAAGGCCGAGCTTGACCGCAATCTCTTCGCTGATACGACCATCCCCCGCCAGCTGCAGGCAGGCAATTTCCCTCTCGCTCAGGGCTTCCGAAGGGGCAACCTTGCGCTCATCGAGCGCCAGCATGTCCACCATGATTTCACAGCACTTGATATGCTGCTCGATCACGACCTCATTGTCGAGAATGAGATTGGTGCCGCAGAACACGATGTAGCCGTTGCCGATGGTGCCGAGCCGCACCGGCAGAGCCAGCCCCGCATAGGGCAATGTATCGTTCTCGATACGGCGCAGAAGCGCCGGCACATCGGGAAGATCGGCAAAGCCACCGGCATTCTTGTTGCGCCAGATGACCGGCAAAAGCGACGTCTCGATATGGTCGAGCAGAATGTCGCCGACAGCGCGGATGAACTGCGCGCTCTGTTCTGCGGCATTCATGCCCCAGTTTTCCAGCTCGCAGGTCATCTTCTTCTTGTTGGGGAAGCCGGAAGCGGCAGCCTTCGTGACAACGAAGTTGCGCGCGCCGACCAGCTTCTGCATGGCGACAAGCTTCGGAAACAAATCCGACCGGCTCGTCACGACAGGGCTGCGGTAAAACATGCCCATTCGACCTGTACCCTCATTGTCTTTCGTCTGTACCATCCGTCCGACCATTATACGAGGTTGTTGCGCACGGCGTAGGCAATTGCCTCCGAGCGGGTTTTTGTCGCGGTTTTACGCATCACGCTTGTGATGTAATTATTGATCGTATTGCGTGAAATGCCAAGGATCATCGCAATTTCATCACTTGTCTTGCCTTCCGCGATCCAGAACAGGCACTCGAGCTCACGCTCGGTGAGATCGATATCGCGCACGGTCTTTGCTTCGCTGGCGATGCCGAAGCTGACGCAATACCCCGTCAGCAGGGCGATTTCCCGCAGGCGCTCCGGTGACGGAACCGCTTCTTCCGGAAACAGCAGCAAAAGGGAAAGGCGGATGCGGCCCACACAAAAGGAGAGTGCCGAATATTGCCTGTCTATGCCATAGGGCACGGAAACATCGTCGGGAAGGAGAAGCAATCGCGGCTGAAGCAGCGAAAGGCACTTCTCCATTTCGCTCGACCGGTTCTGGCTGTTGGTGAGTTCAATGCCGAGCCTGCGGACCAGATCGAAAGGCCAGTCGGATGTGACGATGAATTTCAGCCCGGTTTCTTCGAGAAGATCATCTCGCGCCAGCAAATAATGCGAGGCGCCAGCATAGGTTACGAGCAGATCCAGTGCGCCTGCAACGTTACCGGCAGCAGCCGTGGCTGCGACGTTTTTAGCAAGCTGATCGCGCGGCAAGGGCTTACCCATGCCCTCCAGAGGCTTGGCAGACAGCCTGCGGATATCAACATCGACTTTCAATCGCCTACGCCCTCTTGCTCCCAGCGGGAGATTATACCTCGGGATGGAATCATTCCATTCAAGAAGCTTACCAAAACGGAATGGCGCGCCCCCGGAGACCGAATCACTTCATTTTATGGAACCGACCGGAGTTTGCCATTACCTGGCAACAGCCTTTCCACGTATTTCCCAGTTCGTCTATTGCTAAAAAAACATACTGAAAAGCTGTTCAATCCATAAACGGCATTCTCAGCCAATTCCCAGCAAACTGTATCGTTGCTGAATTTTTTGTAAACACTGTCCCGAAACGAGATTGCCACGATGTGCCCGCCAAGCATAGCAAAAACCCCAGAAACGGAAAAAAGGCCGGGTAAAACCGGCCTTTTTGTCATTATGCTGCTTTTTCCACCGCCCATTTGCGCAGGATCTTGGCGGCTCTCTCCTCGCTGATTTCCACCATGCGGGAGAGCCTGCGTTCGGGTCCTTCGCGAACCCGGCGGTTGAATGTGCCTTCGCCATCGCCGCCAGCCAGAAGATCGTCGGTGCTGTCGAAACCGAAATCCGCCCCGAAACCTTCCATGAGACCACCTGCACCCGCCTCCATGCCCGGAGAGAAGTCCGGCAATTCGAGACCGGCGGACTCCTGGCTGAGCTGAGCCGCAGCCGAACCGTTGGCAGTGACCGTGCGGACCAGAGGGCGTACACCGAGCCAGACTACGAGGAAGGCGACGGCGACGAAGGCGAGTGAGTTGATGATGCCGGCGGAATTTCGGCTCAGCACTTCCATGACACCCGGCCCACTGGCAGCCTCGTCAAGCAGCTGCGTTTCGAGGAAGTCCATCGCCGTCAGGGTGACAATGTCGCCACGATCGGAAGAAATGCCTGCGGCCGAGGTGACGATCTTCTGCATTTCCGCAAGATAGGCGTCGATCTTGGCCTGATCGGCCGGTTCGCCGACCATCTTGGCAATACGGCCCTTGTTGACGACCACGGCAACCGAAATCTTTTCGAGGGTATAGCCGTTCTTGACCGTGGCAACCGTCTTGGAATTGATCTCGTAGTTGGTCTGCTCTTCCTTCTTTGCCGACTGATCGGAAGACTGCGGGCCACCACCGCCGCCCTGGGGCGCGGCCTGCGGCACGTTCTGCTCCACGGTCGCGGCCGTATCCGGCTGCGTTTCCTGGGATTTCTGGTCTTCCTTCACCGTGCGAACGGAGCGTTCCACGCGCGATTCCGGGTCGTAAACGGTCTCCTGGACCTGGCGGCTGTCAGTATTGATCTGCGCCGTCACACTCGAGCGGAAATTGTCTATGCCGAGGAAAGGCGCCAGCGCCTTGTCGATATTGGTCGTAATTTCCTGCTGAACATTTTGGGCCAGCGTCAGCGACCGGTTCATCGCGGCGTTGGTGACATCATCGCCGGAGGCCAGAAGCTGGCCGGTCGAATCGAGCAGTGTCACGTCATCGACTTCGAGACCGGGAACGGCCGAGGCGACGAGATGGCGAATGGAGGCGGAGGCCTTGCGGCCTGCGGATGCGCTCGCGCGGATCATCACCGATGCCGTGGGTTTCTGTTCGCCACGGCGGAAATTGCCGACGTCAGGCAGGACGATATGAACGCGGGCAGCGGAAACGCCATCGATCTGCTGGATGGAGCGGCCGATCTCGCCCTCAAGGGCACGAACGCGCGTCACTTCCTGCATGAAGGACGTCAGGCCGAGGGAGCCGACATTGTCAAAAAGCTCATAACCCGCATTGGCACTGTCGGGTAGGCCGCGTTCAGCCAGAAGCAGCCGTGCCTTGCTGGTGAGCCCGACCGGAACCTGAAGGCTGGAACCATCGGTCCCGACCTGAAAGTCCAGACCCGATTCGGCGAGTGCAATGCTGATCTTGTTGAGGTCACTTTTTTCAAGACCCACATAGAGGGTCTCGTAAGCAGGACGGTTCACATAAAGCGCTGCAGCCAGGATGATGGCCATGGACAATACGCCCACGCCGCCCAGCATCAGCAGCCGCGTCTGGCCCAGCGCCGCGACATTCTTCAAGACCTGAGGGATTTGATTTAACAGATTCATTCTGTTCCGCACCGTCATTCATAGAGTCCGAGACCTTTTGGCCCCGTCGTGACAATAGGGTGCGAAGCTTGCGCGAGCGTTGCCTTCCTCCGCATTCAGCGAAGGAAGGAACGGCCGGAATATGTTCTAGAAGAGGTCGAAGTCGCCGGAAGCCTTGTCGAGCGGCTGGGAATGGCCGTGGCGGAAGGCCGCGCCGAGCGCCTTTTGCATTTCGGCAAGCTTGACGAGGCTGAGTGCGGTGGAGACATCCACGAACCAGTCTGCGGGGATGGAGCCGGTGATGGTATCGATGAATTCGGCAAGGCCACGGGTTTTCTGGACGGCAAGGTCGATGCCCTGCAACAGCTTGACGCCTTCGGCGGACAATTGACCGCTGGTCACATCAAGCAATTGCGGCTCGATGCGCTCGATGAGATAGGCGACGTCGTGCAGTTCCGATACCACCCGCATCAGTACATCCGGCAGGGCTTCTTCGAACGGAGTGGTGGCGGTGTGCTCTGCAAGCTGCATTGGAAACTCCGTGACTAGAAAAATTCGATGTCGTTGGCGACGGGTTTGGGTGCCGGCACCGGACGTGTTTCCATGGCAACCGTCTTCTGGGTTTCCGCACCGCTGAGCGGATGCTGACGCGCGCGTCCAGAGACCGGCCAGAACTCGATCTTGCGGCCATGATCCCCGCCCGTGGAGGAGCTGATGACCGGAATGCCTTCGTCCTTCAGGAACTGCATGGCAAAGATGGCGTTCTGCTCGCCGACATTCGAGAAGCTGGCGATCGTCTTGGCGCCGCCGAAAACCTTGGCTTCCAGCCGGTCGCGGCGGGCGCCCTGCTTCAAGAGACCGTTGATCAGCAGCTCCATGAGATGCACGCCATAACGCGTCGCATCTCCGCCGGTCACATTGCCCGTTCCCGGCAGCAGGAAGTGGTTCATTCCTCCGAGGCCGGCAACGGGGTCTCTCAGACAGGCGGCCACGCACGAACCGAGTATCGTCGTCATCACCACGTCGGGATCGCTGACAACCTTATACTCGCCCTGAATGATATGTACGCGCTTGGCCGCAGCTTCCATCATTTCAGCGATCCGAAAACCGCTTCGATGGCCGCGCGCATCTTGTCGATGGTGAAGGGCTTGGCCAGCACGTTGTTGGCGCCGAGCTGGGCTGCCTTCTGCACCAGCGCGCGGTCACCCTGCGCGGTGAGAATGATGAAGGCGGCCTTCTTGGTGGTCGGGTTGGCCCGCACCGCGTGCAGGAAACCGAGGCCGTCCATCTTCGGCATGTTGAAGTCGGAGATGACGAGATGATGGGGCTGCTGCTCCATGATCTTCAATCCCTGCTCGCCGTCGCCAGCGGAGGTGATCTGCTTGAAGCCCAGCTGTGTCAGCGCATCGCTGAGGAGCAGCCGGCTGGTCACCTGATCGTCAACGATCAGAACTTTGATCTTTTCTGCGAGAGACATTAGTCAGCACCTTCTTTGCGGGCAGTGGTTAGTTTCAGGATTTCTTCGCCGATGGAGGCCAACGGCAATTGCTGTTCCACCGCGCCAAGCTCATAGGCCACGCGGGGCATGCCATAGACGACACATGTTTTTTCGTTCTGGCCAACGGTGCGCGCACCGGCATGGCGCATTTTCAAAAGCCCGGCCGCGCCATCGCGGCCCATGCCGGTCAAGATGACACCGACGGCGTTGCGTCCGGCAAGCTCGGCCACCGAATCGAACAGCACATCGACGGAGGGGCGATGGCCATTGACGGGGTCGCGGTCCAGAAGCCGGCAGCAGGGTGCGGACCGGTTGGCGATCTGTAAATGACGCTCACCGCCCGGCGCGAGGTAGATCTTGCCGGTCTGCAGGCGCGCGCCGTCCGTCGCCTCTTCCACCACGGGGGCGCAGATGCGGTTCAGCCTCTCCGCGAAACTCTTGGTGAAGGTCGGCGGCATGTGCTGGGTAATGACTGTCGGCGGGCAATTGGCCGGGAATTTCTGCAGCACCGCGATTAGCGCTTCGACGCCGCCGGTGGAGGAGCCGATGGCGACGACCTTACGACCCGCCCGATATTCGCTCATCGGAACCGGCTGCGGTGCGGCAGCGGTTTCCGGCCGGGTGGCGCGGTAGGCGGCATGTTGCGAACGGGCGGCGGCCTTCACCTTGTCGGCCAGATCGCCGAAGGGGCGCGCGTCACCGGGAGCCGGCTTGCCGACACAGTCGAAAGCGCCGATTTCAAGCGCGGCAAGCGATGCATCCGCGCCGCGATGGGTCAGTGACGAGACCATGATGACCGGCATGGGGCGCAGGCGCATGATCTTTTCGAGAAATTCGAGGCCATTCATCTCGGGCATCTCGATGTCGAGCGTCACAACATCGGGATTGAGCTGCTTGATGGCGGCACGTGCTTCCATGGCATTGCCGGCCTGGCCGACCACCTCGACTTCCGGATCGGCCTTGAGGACGGCCGAAATCAGGCCGCGCATGGTGGGGGAGTCGTCAACGACGAGGACCCGTGCGAGTGCGCTCATGCCTTCCTCCCGGATGCGTGACCGATGAAGCGGTAGGTGGTGATGCCGGTATTGTCGAACACGTTCTTGGCGTCACCGGACACACGTTCGGAATGGCCGATATAGAGGTGGCCGCCTTCCGGCAGCAGGCCCGCGAAACGCGACCAGATGCGCACCTGCGTCGGCTCGTCGAAATAGATGACGACGTTGCGGCAGAAGATGACGTCGAAATTGCCTTTGAAGGGCCATTGCGTCATCAGGTTCAGCTCGTTGAAGGTGATGAGACGCTTGACCTTGTCATCGATGCGGAACTTGCGGCGACCGCCGGCATCGACCTCGGTGAACCATTGCTTGCGCATGGCAGGAGACACGGTTTCAAGCGCGTTGTCATCGTAAACGCCGGCACGGGCCTGCGCCAGAATCTTGGGATCGATATCGGTGGCCAGAATCTTGAAATCGTAATCGGCCGCATTCGGGAACATGGCCAGTACGGTCAGCGCAATCGAATAGGGTTCCTGCCCGTCGGAGCAGGCCGCCGACCAGATGCGGACACGCCCGCCACTCTTGGCACGAGCGATGAGGCCCGGCAGGACCTCGTCACGCAGATGTTCGAAATGATGGTTCTCGCGGAAGAAGCGGGTGAAATTTGTCGTCAGGTGCGACAGCATTTCCCGGCGCGGCTGTGCACCTTCGGACGAAGACACCAGTGCGCAATATTCGCGAAAGCCGGAAAGACCGAGATTGCGGATATGTTTCGAGAGGCGGGAATAGACCAGCGACGCCTTGGTGTCGTTGAGATAGATGCCCGCATCGGCATAGATCATCGCAGCGATCTCCGACAAATCGCGCCGTGTCAGCGGATATTCGCCGCTGGCAAGAACGTCATCGGGAGACTGTCGCTGATCGCTGAGATTAAGTGCTGCCATTGGATATCCGCCTTCAACCCGTCGCCGCGAGTGACATTTCCTGTTTCAGTGGCTGTCCGCGCGAGGCGCTGACGATGGCATCGACATCCAGAATGAGCGCTACACGTCCGTCACCGAGAATGGTGGCGGCGGCGATGCCCGGAACATGGGTATAGTTGGCTTCCAAAGATTTGATGACGACCTGGCGCTGGCCCTGGATCGCATCGACCATCAGAGCACGTTGGCCGCCGCCTTCCGATTCCACCAGAAGCGCCACACCTTCGACAGGATCGGCCTGGGTCGGACGGAAGTTCAGGACACGACCGACATCCACCAGCGGGCAGAAGGAGTTGCGGATGGAGATCAGCCGCTGGTTGGAACCGAAGGAGTGGATGTTCTTCGCTTCCGGCTGCAGGGTTTCGACGATTGCCGTCAGAGGAACGACGAGCGTCTGACCGGCCACGGTCACCACCATACCGTCGAGAACGGCAAGCGTCAGCGGCAGGCTCATGGTGAAGGTCGAGCCGAGGCCCGGACGCGACGAGATGCTGATGCGGCCGCCGAGCGCCTGAATGGAACGCTTGACCACATCCATGCCCACACCGCGGCCGGAAATGTCGGAAATCTTGTCTGCCGTCGAGAAGCCCGGCGCGAAGATCAGATTGTCGATCTCCTCGTCGGTCAGGTTCGCATCGGCGGCAATCAGATCGTTGTCGATCGCCTTCTGGCGGACGCGCTCACGGTTGATGCCGGCGCCATCGTCCTGAAGCTCGATGAGGATACGGCCCGAACGGTGCTTGGCCGAAAGCTTGATGGTGCCTTCCGGGTTCTTGCCCGCGGCTTCGCGCTTTTCCGGCGTCTCGATGCCATGGTCGACGGCATTGCGGATCATGTGGGTCAGGGGTTCGGCCAGCTTGTCGATGACCGTCTTGTCGACTTCCGTGTTCTCACCTTCGGTGACGAGGCGGATCTGCTTGCCGATCATGTCGGCGACTTCGCGGACGATACGCGACATGCGCTGGAAGACGGGCTTCACCGGCTGCGCGCGGATGGCCATGACGCTGTCCTGGATTTCGCGCGTCAGCTGCTGCAGCTCGTCCAGACCCATATTAACGGCGGAGGTGCCGCTCGCATCGTTTTCGATGACGCTCTGCGACAGCATCGCCTGATTGATGACAAGCTCGCCGACGAGATTGATCAGGCGGTCGACGCGATCGAGGTCGACGCGGATGGTCTGGCCGGCACTCGCATTGGCGGCGGCATTGGCGTTCGCCTGCGCTGCGGCCGGCGCTGCCGCCGCCTCGCGCTTTTCGATAGCGGCATTGACGCTCTGGGCGATCTGCGTCGTCGCGACGGCAGCTTCGACGGTTGCGGCAACGTAGGCATCTTCCATCGCGGGGGTCGCGACGGCGGGTTCGTCCTGCGCATCACCATCGAGAGCAGACAGATCGAACGGAACCGGGATCATCGGCAGTTCTTCTTCGTCCGCGGACGCGTCCGAAACAACTGCGGTGATTTCGAGATCGCAATCCCATTCGGCGAATTCGAAGACGCTGCGGATTCCTTCCTCACCCTTTTCGGTGGCGATGGAAACCGTCCAGGAGAGATAGGAGGCTTCGGGATCGAGCTTGTCGAGCGCCGGCAGGTCGGACATGTCGCAATTGACGCTCATGTCGCCGATGCGCGAGAGATCACGTAGCAGAAGTGCCGCCTCATTGCCCTTGGAATAAAGCGAGGCGTGCGGCTTGAACGTAATCTGGAAGGTCGGCACCTCCATCAGCGGCGTCGTCTCGTCGGCAAAATCGGAGAAAGAGAACGGGATCGGCTCGAAACCGCTTTCATCCGTCGGCTTCGGTGCTGCGGGCGCCTTGACGGGTTCCGGCGCCTTAACAGCGACAGGAGCCGGCGCGGATGCCGGAACGGCTTCGCCATTGGCCAGCGCTTCCAGTTCCTTGACGAGGCCACGGGTGCGGCTTTCATCGACGCTGCCGCCGTCTCTGGCCGCGTTGGTCAGATCCGCCAGCACATCGGCGGAGCGCAGCATGACTTTTAGAACGTCCTGTGTCGGTTCCAGCTTGTTGGAGCGAACGCAGTCGAGGGTCGTTTCAAAAACGTGGGCGAAGGCCACGAGATCATCGAGACCAAAGGCACCGGCCCCGCCCTTGATGGAATGAACGGCACGGAAAACGGCGTTGACGGTTTCCGGATCACGGTCCCCGTCATTCAATTTAAGAAGCCCCGATTCCAGTTCAGCGAGCTGTTCCTCGCACTCCTGGAAAAAGATTTCCTTGATTTCGTTCATATCCATCGTGAAATGTCCCGTATCAGGCGGTTACGCGCTCAATGGCATCGATGAGTTTTGCAGGGTCGAACGGCTTGACGATCCAGCCGGTCGCACCGGCCTGGCGGGCGCGGTTCTTCTTTTCCGCATCGCTTTCGGTCGTCAGAACGAGGATCGGGATCGCACGGTATTTTTCGTTGCGCCGCACGCCCTCGATGAAGCCGAAACCGTCGAGACGCGGCATGTTGATGTCGGTTACGATGACATCCGGGTTGCTCTGTTCCAGCACTTCGAGACCCTCGATGCCGTCTTCGGCCTGAATGGTTTCGAAACCGGCATTGTTGAGCGTGACCAGGAGCATGTTCCTGATCGTTCTGGAATCATCCACGGTAAGAACTTTTTTCTTCACTTTTGCATCTCCTTAGGGAGCAAATGGTCGATATCGACGCCTATCAGTTTCATGGTCTTGTCGAATGCATCGGAAACCCTTGCGAAACCGAAGGGCTTGCCATCCTCTTCCCAGGATTTCGCGCCGGCCATGAGGACCTGGGCGCAAAGCGCGCCAATGCGCTCCACCTCGGACGCATCGACCGACAAAGGTGCTCCTCTCAGCGTCATCAGCTTGCCGTGCAGAGCCGATGCTTCGTTGAGATCCAGCACCGGTGACAGTTTCAGCGTCGCCTCAGCTGCTTTTCTGGCTGCCATTACATGACTCCCTGACGTCTGAATTGTTGGTAATTCTGGCTGTTATCCGTGCGGTTATCCCCACGGGCCATAAATGATGAGTGCTGCCAGTCCGCACCGGCGGCGGCAGCGAAATGTTCCTGGCGGGCAATACGGAACGCGCGCACGGTGCGGCCGAGTTCCAGAATGACGGTGTGCAGCGCATCGGCCTCGGAGGCGCTGGCGCCCATGTCGGCGACATTCCGCCCGGCCTGCCGTTGCTGTTCGTCTATATCACCGGCGACCGATTGCAATTCTCCGGCGTGGTCGGCGGTGTGCCGCGAAACCTCGGCGATCATGTCGTTGATCCCGGATACCTGCCGGACGACCCCGCCAATGGCCTCCTGCGTGCGGTTCACCATGCGCACCCCACCCTCGACCTGCGTTTTGGTGGAGCCGACAAGGCTCTTGATCTCTCTTGCGGCATCGGCGGAACGCTGGGCCAATGCCCGGACTTCCTGCGCAACGACGGCGAAACCGCGTCCGCTGTCGCCGGCCCGTGCCGCCTCGATGCCGGCATTGAGGGCGAGAAGGTTGGTCTGGAAGGCGATCTCGTCGATGGTGCCGATGATCCGTCCGATCTGTTCGGCTGATTGTTCGATATCCGACATGGCGTCGATCGCCTCGCCGATCGCCCTCCCGCTTTCGACGGCCGCGTCGCGGGCGCTGGAAACCGCCTTTTCCGTCGCCGATATACGGGCGCCGTTTTCAGCCACATGCGCAATCATCACCTGGAGTGCACGGGAGGTCTCGGTAAGCGCTTCGGCCTGCTGGCGTGAACGCTCCGCAATCGAGCGGCCGATATCGGCAAAGCGGGCGCTCAGCGCCTCGGCCTCGCCTACACCGTTCTGGGCGGCTATCAGCGACGCGCCGATCGTCTCGAGCGCCGTGTTGAAGGTGGCTGCGACGTCCCTGTAAGCGTCGGGCACATCGTCCCCGATGCGGGCCTGCAAATTGCCCGCGGCAAAGGCGGTCAGGGCCGTGCCCAGCAAATTCGCCGCTTCCGAGCGGTCATTCTCGCGCTGTTCCTGGAGTTCGCGGCCATGGCGCAGGCGCAGTTCGTTGAAGCGCAGCGACACGGCAATCTCGGTATCGACCATCACCAGCCGGACGACGTTCTTCACGGCGTCCGCCAGTTCGCGGCTCTTTTTACGGTTGCCGGGCAGGATGGAGCGGGGCGCGTGTTCAGCCACCAGCCCGCCGAGCAGATGCTCCAGAACGACGGCGTGGCTAGCGATCTGCCAGCGCGGATCGAGACCCATGCGACCGGCATTATCGGAAAGAACCTTCACCCGCTCGGCATAAAGCGCATCGAAACGCGCATCCGTCAGGACGCTCCAGTGCGAGGATTGCAGATCGTGCAGGCGATCGAGTTGGTTTTCGCTTTCGAAGGACGGCGAACAGTCCGGCATGGACTGGAAACGGGTCATCACGTCGCGCAGGCCGGCCTTGACGTAAGGCTCCAGCATGCCGCGATAATTGCGCAGGAAATCGGATTGCATCTCATCAAGGCCGGCAAAGCGCAACCGTCCTGCCAGGCTTCCGCCTGCCGATCTACGCGCTTGATCTGATGGCAAATCGTGCCCCAACCGACGTCCCCAACAACATGATGGCCGGTAAAACCCGGCCAATTGGCCAAGGTTCAAAACGCCAGCACCCTCCAGGGATTTTTGAACGAACATACCCATCGTGGACGATGAGGCATCGACGCTTGCCAGACCTTCTTGAACCAAGAAACGAAAATACCGGATCGAGCCCGGTACGGCAGTGCGGCGTCATGCCTGGAAGGGGAGGAACCCCATTCCGCCGTGGAAATACCACCAATCTTTATGGTTAATTCCTTGCTTGAAAGTTAAGAAACATAAGCACCGGCCTCAAACGGTAAAATTTGTAAAAGCTTTTAGCCATTGTCGCCCTTACTTTGCCGCAAACGGGCAAAAACGAAAAGGAATCGGACGCTCCGGCCGGTTTTTCCGGCCTGCGCGCTGGACAAGCGCGTGCGGGTTCCCCTAAAACAAATCAACGGGATATTCGCTCAGCGGTGATGCTTTAGAGAGACCTTTTCGACCAAGGAGATGCCAACTTGCCACGGATGGAGAAAGGCCGCAGTTCAAGGCGCCATCCGCAAGTGCTCATCGGTCTCGTGGTCGCGAGTCTGCTTGTCATGATCGGCTTTCAGGTACCCTCGGGCGTCAAGGCACTCTCCAAGGCTAGCCGCCTCGAGCGGTTACAGACCGTCGATCTCAGCCGTTCGCTTTCCCTTCGCGATAAGGATTGCGATAGCGGCAACGATTACACCTGCCGGAGCAGCGATACCGGCCGAGGGTTCCAGCACGGGGAGTTCCCCTCACCCGCGCTCAGCATTACCGAAAATACCAAGGCCTCCCTTGTTGCTGTTGCCATCGTGCCACAAGCTTTCCGAGACTTTGCCAGCGTGGTTCCCCGCGCGCCTCCGCATATTATGTATTAGTCATCCGGCGGTCATCATCATTGGGTTCATTGTGAACCTTGAGGGATCGGAGTCGTCGGAAACCCGCCGTAGGCTCCCATTCCAGAAAGAAAACCGCCGCCGCATATGACACTTGCAACCCTTCTCCCATTTATTGTCGCATTGCCGTTTGTCGGCGCTTTCCTCACGGCCTTCATGCCGCGCGATGGTGCGGCCGCCGGTCCGGCCTCCGTCGCGGGCGGCGTCGCCCTCTTCGGCCTCGTCAGCAGCATGTTTTTATATTCCACCATCAGCGGCGGCGGCGTGCTGAAATATGATGTGGAATGGCTTCCGCAGCTCGGCCTCAATTTTACCCTGCGGCTGGACGGTTTTGCCTGGATTTTCGCGATCCTCATTACCGGCATAGGCCTGCTCGTCGTGCTTTATGCCCGCTATTACATGTCCTCCAAGGATCCGATCCCGCGGTTTTTTGCCTTCTTTCTCGCCTTCATGGGCTCGATGCTCGGCGTTGTCCTGTCCGGCAACGTCATCCTGCTGTCGATCTTCTGGGAGATGACCAGCATCTTCTCCTTCCTGTTGATCGGCTACTGGCACCAGAATGCCGGCGCGCGTGATGGCGCCCGCATGGCGCTGACCGTGACCGGCATCGGCGGTTTCAGCCTTTTGGCCGGACTTCTCATCCTCGGCCACATGGCGGGAAGCTACGATCTCGACAAGATCATCGAGGCTGGTGCTGCCATCCGTGCCCATTCCCTCTATCTGCCCGCGCTTATCCTCATTCTCGGCGGCGCGCTGACGAAGAGCGCGCAGTTCCCGTTCCATTTCTGGCTGCCCAATGCCATGGCGGCACCGACCCCCGTATCCGCCTATCTGCATTCCGCAACCATGGTGAAAGCCGGAGTTTTCCTGCTCGCACGGTTCTGGCCGGTGCTCGCAGGTACACCGGAATGGTTCTGGCTGGTGGGCGTGGCAGGTGTCATCACCCTGCTGCTCGGCGCCTATTTCGCCATGTTCCAGCAGGATCTGAAGGGGCTTCTGGCCTATTCGACGATCAGCCATCTCGGCCTCATCACCACGCTGCTCAGCCTCGGCAGCCCGCTGGCGGCGGTCGCGGCCATATTCCACATGGTCAACCACGCCACCTTCAAGGCTTCGCTTTTCATGGCAGCGGGCATCATCGACCATGAAACCGGCACCCGCGACATGCGGCGATTAAGCGGGCTTTATACCTATATGCCCGCGACCGCGACGCTTGCCATGGCGGCGAGTGCAGCAATGGCCGGCGTGCCGCTGTTCAACGGCTTCCTGTCCAAGGAAATGTTCTTTGCCGAAGCGGTCGAGACCCACGCGGATTCGCTCCTGGACCGGGCTTTGCCCTATGTCGCAACGCTGTCGGGCGCCTTTGCCGTCGCCTATTCGCTGCGCTTCATCCACACGGTGTTCTTCGGGCCCAAGCCCGTCGATCTGCCGAACCCAAATCCGCACGAGCCGCCGCGGTGGATGCGCTTCCCGATCGAGTTTCTGGTTTTCGCCTGCCTGATCGTCGGCATCGTTCCGAGCCTGTCGATCGGCCCGTTCCTGCATTCCGCCGTACTGTCCGTTCTCGGTGCGCAGACACCCGTCTACAGCCTGTCGATCTGGCACGGTTTCAACCTGCCGCTGATCATGAGTATCGCGGCGCTGATCGGCGGTGTGACAATCTATGCCCTGCTTGGCGGCTATTTCTCGCGCTGCGACGACGGCCCGCCGATCTTCCGGCATTTGCGGGGCCAGCGCATCTTCGAGCGCATTCTCGTAACCGTGTCCTGGAAATGGGCGCGGTGGCTGGAAAGCACGCTCGGCACGCGACGTCTGCAGCCGCAGCTGAGGCTTCTCATTCTCGTGGCGCTTCTCGCCGGTTTCTCGCCTCTGTTCCTTTCGGAATTTTCCCTGTCGCTGCCGCGCGTGACGACCTTCGATCCGATCTTCGCCATCCTGTGGCTGATCGGCATGATCGCGGCCATGGGCGCCGCCTGGCAGGCGAAATATCATCGCCTCGCCGCCCTCATCATGCTCGGCGTGTCCGGGCTTGTCACTTGCCTCACCTTCGTCTGGCTGTCCGCGCCGGATCTCGCCATCACCCAGCTTCTGGTGGAAATCGTCACCACGGTTCTCATCCTGCTCGGCCTCAGATGGCTGCCGAAACGCTTCGAAAAGGTCGATAGCAGCGACGAGCTGCCGGCGCAGCTTCGCCGCGCCCGGGACTTCCTGCTGGCCGCCGCCAGCGGTATCGGCATGTCCGTCATCGCCTATGCCGTGATGACGCTGCCGGTGCCGAATGCGATTGCCACCTATTTCCTGGAACGCGCCTATACGGAAGGCGGCGGCACCAATGTCGTCAACGTCATCCTGGTCGATTTCCGCGGCTTCGACACATTCGGTGAAATCGCGGTGCTGGCCATCGTCGCGCTCACCGTCTTCGCTCTTCTCCGCCGTTTCCGCCCAGCCCATGAAAGCATCGGGGTGCCGGAACAGCAGCAGATGCAGAACGCCTTCGATGCAGAACGGCCCGACCGCAGCAAGGGCGATACGGTGCGCGACTATCTCTACGTGCCATCCATCGTGATGCAGTGGATGTTCCCGGTCATCGTCACCTTCTCGATCTTCCTGTTCATACGCGGCCACGACATGCCCGGCGGCGGCTTTGCGGCCGGCATCACCATGGCGATTGCCTTCCTGCTGCAATATCTCGCCGGCGGCGCGCGCTGGGCAGAAGATCGTATCCGTATCCTGCCGCTGCGCTGGATGGGCTTCGGCCTGCTGATGGCGGCGGCGACGGGTATCGGTTCCTGGTACTTCGGCTATCCGTTCCTGACCACCTATTTCCAGTATACCGACATACCCTATATCGGCAAAATGCCGACGGCATCCGCCCTGCTGTTCGACCTCGGCGTCTTCGCGACGGTCGTTGGCTCCACCGTTCTTATCCTGATAGCACTGGCACACCAATCGTTGCGTAACTACCGCGTTCGCACGCCTGAAGCCGCAAAAGCGGAGGACGTGTAATGGAACTCATTCTTGCCATCGGCATCGGCATCATGACGGGCTCCGGCGTCTGGCTCATCCTGCGCCCGCGCACCTATCAGGTCATTGTCGGGCTCTCTTTGCTGTCCTATGCCGTCAATCTCTTCATCTTCGGCGTCGGCGGCATCAAGACCAATGCGCCGCCGGTGCTGGTGAACGGCGTGGATAGCTCAACGCTGGCCGACCCTGTGCCGCAGGCGCTCGTGCTGACCGCGATCGTCATCGGCTTTGCGACGACGGCGCTGTTCCTCGTTGTGCTGCTTGCTGCCCGCGGGCTCACCGGTACTGACCATGTGGACGGGAGGGAATCGAAATGATGTCATTCCCCTTCCACATCGTTGTCGCCCCGATTCTGCTGCCGCTGATCACCGCCGCCCTGCTGCTGTTCTTCGATGAGCGCCAGCGCGTCGCAAAGGCCGCCATCAGCTTCACCTCCACCGTGCTGTTGCTGATCGTCGCGATCCTGCTGTTCCGCGAGGTGAATTCGACAGTTAATACCGAGATCGCGGCAGTTGTCTCGAGCGGCGTCTACCTGCTCGGCAACTGGCCGGCTCCTTTCGGCATCGTGCTCGTAGCAGACCGCCTGTCCGGCCTGATGGTGCTTCTGACCGCGCTGCTCGCCATTCCCTCGCTGATCTATTCAATGGCGAAATGGCACAAGTCCGGCGCGCATTTCCATTCGCTGTTCCAGATGATGCTGATGGGCGTCAATGGCGCCTTCCTGACCGGCGACCTCTTCAATCTCTTCGTTTTCTTCGAAGTGATGCTGGCCGCCTCCTATGGCCTGCTGCTGCATGGCTCCGGCCAGCAGCGCGTGAAAGCGGGACTGCATTACATCGCGATCAATCTGGTCGCCGCGCTGTTCTTCCTGATCGGCGTCAGCCTCATCTATGGCGTGACAGGCACGCTGAACATGGGCGATCTTGCCCACCGCATCGAGGGCCTCAACCCCGACCAGCGCATGCTGCTGGAAACCGGTGCGGCCATCCTCGGCATCGCATTTCTGGTGAAGGCGGGCATGTGGCCGCTGAATTTCTGGCTGCCTTCGGCCTATGGCGCGGCTTCGGCCCCGGTGGGCGGTCTGTTCGCGATCATGAGCAAGGTCGGCATCTATGTCATTGCCCGCCTGTCATTCCTGCTCTTCGGGCAGACGGCCGGTGAATCCGCGGGCTTCGGCCATGATGCCCTGCTGGTCGGTGGCATCGCCACCATCATCTTCGGCGCCATCGGGGTTCTGGCGTCGCAGGCGCTCGGGCGGCTGGCCGGTTTTTCGGTTCTGGTGTCATCGGGAACGCTTCTCGCCGCCATGGGCACCGGCAATCCGACGGTCGCGGCCGGTGCGCTCTATTACATGGTCAGCTCCACCCTCACCATCAGCGCCTTCTTCATGCTGATCGAGCTCGTCGAGCGCGGACAGGATGCGGGCGCAAACGTTCTGGCCGTCACCATGGAGGCCTATGGCGAGGGCGAGGAAGAAGACGAGGAAGAAGAAGTGGGGGTGACCATGCCCGCCACCATTGCGGTGCTCGGCGCCTGTTTTGCCGCCTGCGGCATTCTTCTGGCCGGTCTGCCGCCGCTTTCCGGCTTCATTGCCAAATTCTCGATGCTGACCGCCATTCTCAACCCTTCCGGGCTTGGCGCCAATGACAGCGTTTCTACGCTTTCCTGGTGGCTGGTTTTCCTGATCGTGTTCGCCGGCTTCGCCTCGCTGGTCTCGATGACCCGCGCCGGCATCCGCACCTTCTGGGCCTCGATCGAAGGAACGGTGCCACGCGTTCTCGTTATCGAAATCGCGCCCATCATGCTGTTGCTCGGACTGACGCTCGCCATGACCATACAAGCGGGACCGGTGATGCGATACATGCAGGAGACGGCGCGTATTCTCGACCTGCCGGCGAGCTATATTCAGGGCGTCATTTCCGCGCCGCGAGCGGGCAGCAATCCGGAGGCAGAGCCATGATGAGCCGTCTCCTCCCCTACCCGCTCCTGACGGTTTCGTTGATCTTCTTTTGGCTGACGATTAACAGCTTTTCGGCGGGGCACCTGCTGCTCGGCACCGGCGTCGCCCTCATTGCGTCCTGGGCGATGGCGTCGCTGAGGCCCGCCAAGCCGCGCATCCGCAACTGGCACAGGCTCGTGCAGCTGATCCTGATCGTGCTTTACGATATCGTCAGATCCAATCTCTCGGTCGCGAAGATCATCCTGTTTCAGCGCGAAAGGGACCGCAAATCCGGCTTTCTAGCGGTGCCGCTCGAGATTCGCGACCCGATGGCGCTCGCCGTTCTGGCAACGATTCTCACCTCGACACCGGGCAGCGCCTGGCTCGAATATAATTCCAGCCAGGGCACGCTTCTCCTCCATGTCCTAGATGATGTGGATGAGGCGGCGTGGATAAGCCTCATCAAGAACCGTTATGAAAAACTACTGATGGAGATATTCGAATGAGTTCGATTATCCTTTTCTGGTCCTTTTCGCTGGCGCAGCTGATGCTCGCCATTGCAATGACAATATCAGTCTATCGCATCGCCATCGGCCCGCGCGCCCAGGACCGCGTGCTTGGTATGGACACGCTTTATGTCAACGCCATGCTGCTTTTGCTGACCTTTGGCCTGCGTACCGGCAACGACATCTATTTCGAGGCATCGCTGCTGATCGCCATCCTCGGCTTCGTCTCCACCGTTGCCCTTTCCAAATTCATGATGCGCGGCGAGGTGATCGAATGAACAATGCTGCAGAATTTCCGCTCTGGGCCGCCATTCTCGTGGCCTTCTTTGTGCTGCTCGGCGCTTCGCTGACGCTGACCGGCACCATCGGCTTTGCCAAGCTCAACAGCTTCTATGAGCGCCTGCATGCGCCCACACTCGGCACTAGCTGGGGCACCGGCGGCATTGTCATGGCCTCGATCATCTATTTCTCCGTTTCCGGCGACCGCTTCGCCTTCCACGAAATCTTCATCGGCATCTTCATGACGGTGACAACGCCGGTCTCCCTGATGCTGCTGGGACGGGCAGCACTCTATCGGGACCGGGCGGAGCAGAATTCGGATAATCGGGAGCATTTATGATTGCCCTGATCAGGGCCGTTTCAAACCCAGGACCTTGCGGAACGTGAGGGAAATCCTTCTGCTTCGGGCGGTCTTTACCCCGTTAACAATATCTGATTTGCGAGCCGGGATTTCATGAGTCCAATCGTAGCGGCTGGAGCCCCTGAGCAGTACGCCTGAACGAGGATGCAGAACGCTGCGTATGCCCGGTCCGCGCAAATCGCGGAAAACCATCTCGCATGCGGATAAAAGGCTTATCGATACGATCGTATCGTCAAAACAGGGGACACAATCGACATGCGCGCTGATCCCCTGCCCCAGAAGATACTCGTTCGCAATAACTTGATCCGGCACTGTCCGGCAGTAGCCATCCGCCACTAATCGTTCGGCGAACAAGCCCAGCCAGGGCGGCAAAGGCCCGAGATAGGCATCTGGCGTAACAGCGCGCACTTTATAGTCATAACGATAACCGAAATGCTGCACACGACGCTTCAGCTCCGTGCTCCACTCGCCAGCATCCAATCTGTCCGCAACGAAGGCCTCGTCCTCTGAAGAGAGAAAGCCATCAAAATACATGATGTCGTGCGGTAGAAGAGTTGGATTAGCGACGCAATCCAATTCCGGCTTGTTCTCCTCAGATAAGGCAAACAGGCTTAGCATATCGTCACCGTCAAAAGCATATGGAAGAGACGACGGCTGATCAGAATTTGCGCACCGCTAATAGCGGCACAGAAACCAAGCGACGAATTCATCAAGAAGGTAACTTGAAAGAAATGGTGCCCGGAGGCGGATTTGAACCACCGACACGCGGATTTTCAATCCGCTGCTCTACCAACTGAGCTATCCGGGCACTTCAGGTCCTTGAAGAACCTCCGCTTTTGGCGGTCAGGGCTGTTTTGGTGCCCCGAAAGTGAGCGGGGTTATAACATCTTGTTCGGACATGGCAAGCGCCATCGCGAAGTTTTTTGACAGTTTTTTCACGGCGCCTGTGGATGGCTGAAATGCGCGCCCGGCGAAAGCCGGATTGCAAGGGACTCCACCCTCGGGCATCAGCCGGAGCTGACACATCCGGTCGCCGCAGGGATCCCGCAAGGCTGCTCCGATTGAACGGAGGCTGCCGTCGCCGGCGGCGGCTATGACCCTTCGCTGCGCCGGGCGGCAAGGCCAAGCGCGAACGGCACCACGGCCACCAGCGCCGCCATGACGGGCGAAGACGCAAAGATGCGGCTGGCGAGCGAGGTGACGGCGACGGAGCGCACCACCGTCATCAGGCGGGAATTCTCGCGGTCACGCTCATGGTGCAGCTGTGCGGGCCTGTGGCGGGGATACTGCGCGGCCTCCAGCCGTTTGACGTCGCGGCGGATCTTGTCGAGCTGTTTGCGAAGCTCCTCCAGTTCGGCGCGCAGCGACGGATCGATGGCATGGGAAGCACGCGTCCTCTTGACCGCGGTTTTTTCCGTCTTTGCTTCCGCAGCTATCGCCTCAGCCTCTTCGTCCAGTTCGGCCAGATGGTCATCGAGGTCCGAGGGCTTGTCGAAACCGTGGGATCGCAGTGGTGCTTTCATCGCTGTCTCCTGAGGCGTACTGATTGTGTGGCAGCGGGCGTTTTGCCCGGTCACGCTTTTCAACGCCTCAGCCCGGCAAAGGATGCACGAAAAGCGATGGCATCCACATAATAAAACAGGCCCCGAAGGGCCTGTTCGATGATCTGGCTTGGTGCCTTATGCCGCCTTCGCGGCGCTGGCATAGGGGTCGAAGCGACCGTAGAAGGTCTCGCCCTTGGCCGCCATGTCCTTCAGGAGCGGCGTCGGCTGGAAGCGCGGGCCATAGGCTTCGCTGAGCTTCTCGGCCAGAGCGACGAAATTCTTCACGCCCATGCCGTCGATGTAGGACAGCGCACCGCCGGTATAGGGCGCGAAGCCGAAACCGAGGATGGAGCCGACATCCGCCTCACGCGGATCGGTGACGATGCCTTCTTCCACCGTGCGGGCGGCTTCGAGCGCCACGGTGACGAGGAAGCGCTGTTTCAGCACATCCATATCCACGTCTTCAGGCTTCTGCTGCGGATAGAGGTCCTTCAGGCCGGGCCAGAGGGATTTCTTGGCGGGCTTTGGCGGGTAGTCGTAAAAGCCCTTGGCGTTCTTGCGGCCAAAGCGGCCGTCGCCTTCCACCAGCTTCTTCACCAGTTCCATATGACGCGGATCGACGGCCTTTTCGCCGAGATCGGCGACAGTGGCTTTCAGGATCTTGTAGGAAAGATCGATCGCCACCTCGTCATTCAGCGCCAGTGGACCGACCGGCATGCCGGCAAATTTCGCGGCATTTTCGATCATGGCGGCGGGCACGCCTTCGATCAGCATGTCGTAGCTTTCCGCCATATAGCGCAGCACGCAGCGATTGACGAAGAAACCGCGCGTATCGTTGACCACGATCGGCGTTTTCCTGATCTTCGCCACGTAATCCAGCGCGACGGCCAGCGCCTTGTCACCGGTTTCCTTGCCGAGGATCACTTCCGTCAGCATCATCTTCTCGACCGGCGAGAAGAAATGGATGCCGATGAAATCCGCCGGGCGCTTCGAGTTCTTCGCGAGGCCCGTGATTGGCAAAGTGGAGGTGTTGGAGGCAAAGATCGCACCTTCGGGCAACACGGCTTCCACGGCCTCGATGACGGCCTTCTTCACGTCACGATCCTCGAAGACGGCTTCGATGACGAGATCGGCATCGGCGAGTGTGGCGTAATCGGATGTCGGGGTAACGAGGTCGAGCAGGGCCTTACCCTCTTCCTGCGTCAGCCTGCCCTTGCCGATGGCGGCCTTCACACTCTCCTCGCAATGGCCCTTGCCCTTGTCGGCCGCGTCCTGGTCACGATCCACCAGCGTCACGGGAATGCCGGCTGCGGCGGTGACGTAAGCCACGGCAGCGCCCATGAAGCCCGCGCCGACGACGCCGACCTTCTTGAACTCCGTCTTCGGCTGGCCTGCCGGGCGGCGCGCACCCTTGTTCAGTTCCTGCATGGAAATGAACAGCGAGCGGATCATGCCGAAGGCTTCCTTCGAGCGAAGGATTTCGGTGAAATAACGCTGCTCCACCTTCAACGCCGTGTCGAAGGGCAATTGCAGGCCTTCATAAACACATTTCAGGATGGCAAGTGCAGCCGGGTAGTTGCCGGCGCTTTCGCGGCGCAGGATGGCGGGAGCGGCAGGCCAGAGCTGGGCTGCGGCCGGCGTCCAGATGCCGCCGCCGGGGGCCTTGAAGCCCTTCTCATCCCAGGGTGCCACCGGCTTCAGGCCGTCCTTGATCATCTGCTTTGCGGTTGCGACCAGTTGATCCGGCTCGACCACCTGGTGCACCAGCCCCATGGCCTTGGCGCGCGCGCCGGTCAGGGATTGCCCTGTCGTCATCATCTGCAACGCCGATTGCGCGTCGGTCAGGCGCGATACGCGTTGGGTACCGCCGGCACCGGGGAAGATGCCGACCTTGACTTCCGGCAGTGCGATCTTGAGGCTCTTGGCACTGGAGGCCACGCGGCCATGGCAGGCAAGCGAAAGCTCAAATGCGCCACCCATGCAGGTGCCGTTGATGGCCGAGACCCACGGCTTGCCATTGGTCTCGATCTTGCGGAACAGGCCCGTCATGCGACCGACGAGTTCGAACAGCTTCGCCGCGGCAGCGTCGGGGCTTTTCGCCTTTTCGTCATTATAAAGGGCGAACATGGACTTCAGCATCGACAGATCGGCACCGCCGGAAAAGCTGCTTTTGCCCGAAGTGAAGACGACACCCTTAACCGCGCCATCGGCAACGGTGGCATCGACAATGGCGTTCAGTTCCTCAAGAACCTCTGCCGTGAAGACGTTCATGGATTTTTCCGGCATGTCCCAGGTGACGAGGGCAATGCCGTCTGCGTCCGTCTCGATGGTGAAATTGGTATAAGTGCTCATTTGGGATTCCTCTTCCCTGAATTTCGTTTCGTCGGGCTTCCCGATCCCTCATTCCTGTGCTCGTCACAGGAATCCAGTCAGCCCAAGTCTTTGGGCTAGAAGACTCTTTCGCGCCGCAGACGCGACGCTGCTGGATCCCTGTGACAAGCACAGGGATGAGGAGGTTGGGTTGCCCTCCGCAAATTCAAACGCGCTCGATAACCGTCGCCGTGCCCATGCCCGCGCCGATGCAGAGCGTGACGAGCGCGGTGTTCAGATCGCGCCGCTCCAGCTCATCCAGTACCGTGCCGAGGATCATCGCCCCGGTGGCACCCAGCGGATGGCCCATGGCGATGGCGCCGCCATTGACGTTCATCCGGTCGTGGCTGATGTCGAAAGCCTGCATGTAACGCAGGACCACGGCGGCGAAGGCTTCGTTGAGTTCGAAAAGATCGATATCGGCAATCGACATGCCGGTCTTTTTCAGAAGCTTCTCGGTCACATCCACCGGGCCGGTCAGCATCAGCGCCGGGTCGGAGCCGATATTGGCGAAAGCCTTGATGCGGGCACGCGGTTTCACGCCCATCGCCTCGCCGCCCGCCTTGGAGCCGACCAGCACGGCGGCAGCGCCATCGACGATGCCGGACGAGTTGCCCGCATGGTGCACGTAGTTGATACGCTCCACTTCCGGATGCGCCATGATGCCAACGGCTTCGAAACCGCCCATTTCGCCCGGCATCTGGAAGGAAGGGTTGAGCGAAGCCAACGCCTGCATGTCCGTGCCGGGGCGCATATGCTCGTCGCGGTCGAGGATCGTCAGCCCGTTCTGGTCCTTCACCGGAATCACGGACTTGTTGAAATAGCCGTTTTCCCAGGCATGCGCCGCACGCTTCTGGCTTTCGACAGCATAGGCGTCGACGTCGTCACGCGAGAAACCATATTTGGTGGCGATGAGATCAGCCGAAACGCCCTGCGGCATGAAGAAGGCGGGGAAGTTCACCGAGGGATCCATGTACCAAGCGCCGCCCGACATGCCCATGCCGACGCGCGACATGCTTTCCACGCCACCGGCAATGACGATATCGTCCGAGCCCGCCTTGACCTTGCCGGCCGCGAAATTGATGGCGTCGAGACCCGAGGCGCAGAAGCGCGAGATCTGCATGCCCGGGGCCCTGTTGGAGTAACCGGCCTCGAAGGCGGCAGCCTTCGGGATCACCGCACCGGCATCCATGACGGGATCGACGCAGCCCATGATGATGTCATCGACAGCAGAGGTGTCGAGCCCGTTACGATCGCGGATGGCTTCCAGCGTTTTGGCGGCCAGGCGAACGGAAGGCACCTCATGCAGGCTGCCATCCTTCTTGCCGCGTCCGCGCGGAGTGCGGACATGGTCGTAAATGTAAACGTCGGTCATAAACTCTCTCCCTGTGGCGCTCGTAAGCGCCAGATGTCTCAGAACGCTTCCGCAGCCAGTTCCATCATGGTGTCCGCGCCGGTTTCGATGCGGGCCTTGCGCAGCGCCGTTTCCGGCATGATGCGCTCCATGTAAAACTTCGCCGTGACAAGCTTGGTCTTGAGGAAATCCTCATCCGAAGTGCTGCCTGCCGCAAGGGCTTCGCTCGCAGCTTTCGCCATGAGCGCCTGCATGTAACCCAGCACCACGATGCCGAAGAGATGCATGTAGTCGGTCGAACCGGCACCGGCATTGTCGGGCTTGGCCATGGCATTCTGCATGAACCACATGGTTGCGGCCTGCAGGTCGTTCAAGCCCTTCTTCAGGCCCTTTGTGTAAAGGCTGAGCTTTTCATCAGCGCGGTTTTCCTCGCAGAAATCGCCGATTTCCTTGAACAGCGCCATGACAGCGCGGCCGCCATTCATGCCGAGCTTGCGGCCGACGAGATCGAGCGCCTGAATGCCGTTCGCGCCTTCATAGATCATGGTGATACGCGCATCGCGGACATATTGGCTCATACCGTGTTCTTCGATGTAGCCATGGCCGCCGAAGACCTGCTGCGCCATCACGGCGTGGTCGAAGCCCTTGTCGGTCAACACGCCTTTCAGGATCGGCGTGACGAGGCCGAGCAGATCATCCGCCGCCTGGCGCTGTTTCTCGTCAGCCGCGCGGTGGGCGATATCGGATTGCAGAGCGGTCCACAGCAGGAAGGCGCGGCCAGCCTCGTTATAGGCCTTGATGGTCATCAGCGTGCGGCGGATGTCGGGGTGCACGATAATCGGATCGGCCTTCTTGTCGGGGAATTTGGCACCGGACAGCGAGCGGCCCTGAATACGATCGCGCGCATATTCGACGGCGTTCTGATAGGCGATCTCGCCGACCGAAAGACCTTGCAGGCCAACGCCGAGGCGGGCCTCGTTCATCATCACGAACATGGCCGAAAGGCCCTTGTTCTCCGCGCCCAGGAGATAACCCGTCGCATCGTCATAGTTCATAACGCAGGTGGCGTTGCCGTGAATGCCCATCTTGTGCTCAATCGCGCCACAGGTAACACCGTTGCGCTCACCAAGCGTACCGTCTTCCTTCACCAGGAACTTCGGCACGATGAACAGCGAAATGCCCTTGGTGCCTTCAGGCGCGCCTTCGATGCGGGCAATCACCAGATGGACGATATTATCAGTCATGGAATGTTCGCCGGCAGAGATGAAGATCTTTTGGCCGGATATTTTATAGCTGCCGTCGCCCTGCGGCACAGCCTTGGTGCGCAGCAGGCCGAGATCGGTGCCGCAATGGGGTTCGGTGAGGTTCATGGTGCCGGACCATGTGCCTTCCACCATCTTCGGCAGATAGGTTTCCTTCTGTTCCTGTGTGCCATGCACGAGAACGGCAGCAATCGCGCCCTGCGTCAGGCCGGGATACATCATCAGCGACAGGTTGGCGGACGACATATATTCGCCGATCGCCGCATGCAACGTATAGGGAAGCCCCTGCCCGCCAAATTCGGAAGGCACGGCAAGGCCGATCCAGCCGCCTTCGCAATAGGCGTCATAGGCAGCCTTGAAACCGTCAGGCACGGAAACCGAACCATCATCGGCGCGCTTGCAGCCCTGCTGGTCACCGGAAAGGTTGAGCGGGAAAAGCCGTTCCTCTGCAAGCTTTGCGGCTTCGCCGGTGATCGCTTCGATCATGTCGGGGGTTGCATCCTCGAAGCCGGGCAGGTTGTTGTACCGCTCGAGGCCAAGAACGTCGTTCAGGATAAAAAGCGTGTCTTTGACTGGGGCCTTGTAAACAGGCATTACCGATGTTCCTCCGCATCGTGGGCGCCGGAGCCAATCCGGCTGATTGGCATGACAATATTTGACGTGCGCGTAAACGTCAAACAAATTTCCGCTGAATATCGCCCTCCCTTTTGGCCCCCACTGACACCTTGCCCGACGTAAGCGCGCCCTCAGCCGTAAAAGTTAAAAAATTCCAACCATAGTTAACCACTTCTTTACCACGTTTCGTGAATTCTCCGACAAGAGGTAACTGCTTCGTTCAGCGGCGCATTTTCCTCCAAGGGGGCAAATACCGGCTCTGGAATTGCGACATGTTGCGGCGACAGCCTGTCGAGACAGGCAACGTCGCGACAGAAAACCGGGCACGGCGGGCGGAAGCGAAGCGAGCGAAAAGATGAACGGATTGCGATCGAAAACCCAACAGCCAAGCGACAGATCGTCTCTTGATGCGCTCAATCGCACCATTGAAGGCCTTGAAGCCCGTATTGAAGGGCTGATGAGCCAGAAGTTTCCGCGTGAGCCGCGCGCTGCGAGCTCTCAGCCGGAACCGAAAAACGAGGCCTATGCTGCGCCGCGCGAGCCCCGCGCCGCCGTCACACCGCCGCAGCTCGATCCCGTCAACGAAATCCGGCAGCGCCAGCGTCTTCTCGAAGCGAGCTTCCAGCGTCCGCAGGAACCCGTTGCCCGCCCGGAACGGACGATTACCCGGCCGCTCGCACCGGAATATGGTTCAAGGGACACGCAGCAAACGGCCGCTCCCGCGCCGCGTGCCCGCGCCATTCCGCCCTATCAGGAACAGCAGCGCAATGATGCAGCCCTGCAGGAGATCGCGCAGGCGCTGGTCAACCTTCGCCATGAGCTGAAACACGATATTGCCGAGGGCGTTGCCCGCGAAGCGCAGGGGCTGCGTGCCGAAATCCGCAATATTCGCGCGGTGGCGGAAGACCAGCAATTCATCGGCGATCTGCGCGACGACATCGCACGTCTTGCCGGCAGCATCGACCAGCTCGGCAATCTGGCATCTCCTGACGCCTACGGGTTGCGTAACGAATTCGAAGACCTGCGCCTGACGATCGACCAGCTTGCGCGCGAAGACAGCGTGCACCGGATCGAAAGCCGCTGGAACAATGTGGAGGACACGCTGCGCGGTTTCGATGCGGCCTCGCTGCAGGATGAGATCGTTTCACTCGCCTATCGTCTCGATGACATCAAGACGCAACTTGGCGGTATGAGCAACAATCCCGCCGTGCGCGTGCTTGAGGAAAAGCTCATCACCATTGCCAGCGCCGTGGAGCAGCTTGGCAAGCACATGCAGCCCAACGAGGCCGCCTTTACCGAACAGTTTTCCGGTCTCGACCAGCGGCTGGACGAAATTAGCCGCGCCATTGCCGCAACCGGCACCCGCGCCAACGCTCAGGCCACGGACAACGCGCTGGCGCAGCGGCTGGAAACCCGGCTGAACGGCCTTGCCGAACAGCTCGGCGACATCAACCGCCTCGCCGCCATCAAGCCGGAACCGGCGCCCGACCTTACCGCCCGCCTCGAAGCGCTCTCCGGCAAGATCGATGAGCTGAGCACCGCGCGCGACGCCGCGCAACTGCATGACCGGCTGGACCAGCTTTCCTTGCTGCTGGAACGGTCGCAGCGCCCCACGCAGCAGGCGGAACTGACATCTTTCCTCAGCGATATCTCCCGCAAGATCGATGCGCTGGATCACGGCGCTATCAATGACGGCCTCGCCGAACGGCTCGACCTGCTCTCCCGGCGGATAGAAGATCTCGATTATCGCTACAGCCAGCCGCAACCGGCTTCGGGTCTCAGCGACAGCGCTTTTTCCCGTCTGGAAGAACGGCTCGGCACGATCGCCGCCCGCCTGGACGAGACCGCCCATGCCGCTCCTGCCGATAGCCGCGCTCTGGCAAGCCTCGAAAACCAGATCGCCCATCTGTCGACGCTGATCAGCCAGCCGGTGCAGGTGCAGGCGGCCGGCATATCTCCGGAACTCGACGTCCGCATGGCGGCGATCGAAGACTACATGGCGTCGAACGACGAATATATCATCGAAGCGGCGCGGCAGGCAGCCGAGGCCGTTCTCGACGCCTATACCCGCAACAATCTCTCGGCCGGCGCAAACCTCGCCGACATGACGATGCTGACCGATCTCGCCACCGATCTGCGCAGTCTCGAAGCCTTGAGCCGCAACACCGAAGAGCGCACGCACCGCACCTTCGAGGCGCTGCACGAGACGCTGGTGCAGATTGCCGGCCGTCTGGACAATCTCGACAGCGCGCCCGCCTATCGCCAAGACGCTCCCCGTAACGTCGCGCAGCACATGGTTGCCGCCAGCCGCGAAGACGCGGCCATGCCGGCCGCCGTTTTCCCGGCAGACGGCTATATCGCCGAAGAGCAGGCCATTCTCGATGATGTCAGCGAAAACGATGCGACCGCGATCGTACCGCCGGCTGCCGCCAAGCCCGCAAAAGCGGAACGGAAGAGCCTGCTCGCCGGCCTGACGAAGCGTTTCAAGACAAGCACGGCGAAGCCCGCAAAGGCCAAGGAAGAACCCGTATCGGCCTCCTCCGCCCGCACGCAGGTTGAGCCCGCCCCGTCGCTCGATCCGATCGACGTTCTGCCTGCTGGCCAGGAGAATGAACTTCTGGAACCGGGCTCGGGTGCGCCCGATATCAAGAAAATCCTCGAACGTGTGCGTGCCAGCCAGGTCGCAGGCGCCGGCAAGGCCGCGGATGCGGAAGGACGGACGGATTTCATCGCCGCCGCCCGCCGCGCCGCCCAGGCCGCCGCCATGGAGACATCGCCGGAGAAGCTGGATACCGGCAAGAAGAGCCGCAAGGCCGACACGTCGGCACTTTCGCGTTATCGTCGGCCGCTGCTGCTCGGCATCGGCGCCATTCTTCTGGCGATGATGGCCATGCCGCTCGTCAAGACGCTGATCGGCGGCGCTGAAGCGCCGGCACCGGTCATAGAGCAGAAGACGGACCAGGGCCCGGTCTCCGCGCTTCCCGAAACCGACGATAAGGCCGTGACCATTCCCTCCGGTCTTGCCATCGATCCGGAACAGGCTGCCTCGGCAGACAGCATCGAAAACGCCGCACCGGCGCAGAACATCATTGACAATCGCACCATCGGCGGCGCGCCGTTGCCGGACGAGCCGCCGGTTGCCGATGTTCCCGCCGTGGACCCCGCAAAGTCCGACACCGTCGCGCAGAACGAAGGACCGAAACCGACTGAGGTCGCCACCACGACTATTCCTGCGCAGGACACCATTGTGGTTCCGGCCGGCATCGAGCCCGCATCGCTTGCCGAAGCGGCCGCCAAGGGCGACACGCAGGCGCTGTTCGAGATTGCGGCACGCTACACCGACGGCCGCGGCGTAACCGCCGACCGTGCGGAAGCAGCAAAGTGGTACAAGATGGCGGCCGATCGTGGCCTTGCCCCCGCGCAATATCGTCTCGCCAATCTTTACGAGAAGGCGAATGGCGTCGAGCGCAATCTTGTCGAAGCGAAGCGCTATTACACGCTGGCTGCCGAACAGGGTAATGCCGGCGCCATGCACAATCTCGCAGTCCTGCTCGCCTCAGACGCGGCCGGCCAGCCGGATTTCGCCACCTCTGCACAATGGTTCATCAAGGCGTCCGAACTCGGCGTTCGTGACAGCCAGTTCAACCTCGCCATTCTCTACGCCCGTGGCAGCGGCGTGAAGCAGGATATCGAGGAATCCTACAAGTGGTTCGCCATTGCCGCCAAGGATGGCGATGCTGATGCCGCCCAGAAGCGCGACGAGGTTGCAGGCGCGATGAGCCCGCAGCAGCTGCAGAGCGCCAAGGCCAAGGTCGATGCTTGGAAGGTGAAGCCGCTCTCGGACGACGCCAACAGCGTCAACCCGCCTGAGGAATGGGCCGGCAAAGAGGGCGTGAAGACCGCCTCCGTGGACATGGAAAAGGCGATCCGCAACATTCAGGCGATCCTGAACAAGAACGGTTTCGATGCCGGCCAGCCGGATGGCAAGCTTGGCAAGAACACGGTGACGGCCATCAGGGACTTCCAGAAATCCGTGGGCCAGACGCCGGACGGGCGTATCACCAACGACTTGGTGACCGCGCTGCTCGCCCGCAACAAATAAGCCTTGAAGAACCGCTGAAGCGGCCGCCTTGGCCGCTTTCGCCGCACCCGGCGCGGTAATGTGGCCCCTTGCCGACACACAGCCGCTATCTTTCCTAATTATCAACGTATTTACCGTTGAATGTTGACAGGTCAGGCCCTCGCGGGCATGACGGATGAAGGCCGGGCATGCCCGGTCTTTTCAGACAGAAAGTGTAAATCGCGGCGCGGCCCCCTCACCCGGACAGGCCCTGTCGCCCGGAACCATTTGCCCGAGGTCCGAGCCGTGACTGTCTATCTGCCGATCGCAGAACTGTCGGTGAATATTTTCATCATTCTCGGCATGGGCGCGGCCGTCGGTTTTCTGTCCGGCATGTTCGGCGTGGGCGGCGGCTTTCTGATCACCCCGCTGCTGATCTTCTACAATATTCCGCCCGTGGTCGCCGTCGCGACCGGCGCAAACCAGGTGGTTGCCTCCTCCGTTTCAGGCTCGATCACGCATTTCCGGCGTGGAACGCTTGATATAAAGCTCGGCACCGTGCTGCTCGTGGGCGGTCTCGTGGGCGCCACGGTCGGCGTGTGGATATTCTCCTTCCTACGCAGCATCGGCCAGCTCGATCTCATCGTTTCGCTGCTTTACGTCATCCTGCTCGGCACCGTCGGCACGCTGATGCTGAAGGAAAGCATTTCGGCGCTTCGCCGCGCCGCTCGCAATGAAACCGTGACGCTGCGTCGGCCGGGCCATCACAACTGGGTTCATCGCCTGCCGCTGAAAATGCGGTTCAAGAAATCGAAAATCTATCTCAGCATCATTCCCATCGTTGCGCTTGGCTTCGGCATCGGCATCCTTACCTCGATCATGGGTGTGGGCGGCGGCTTCATCATGGTGCCGGCGATGATCTATCTGCTGCGCATCCCCACCAGCGTGGTTGTCGGCACCTCGCTGTTCCAGATCATCTTCGTGACCGCCTATACGACCGTCGTTCAGGCCGCGACCAACTATTCCGTCGATGTGGTGCTTGCCTTCATCCTGATGGTGGCTGGCGTCATCGGCGCGCAATATGGCGTGCGCGTGGGCCAGAAACTGCGCGGTGAACAGCTGCGCGCGCTGCTTGCCCTTCTCGTCCTTGCCGTCGCGCTTCGCCTTGCCGTCTCGCTGGTGGTGCGGCCGGAAGACCTGTTTTCGGTGGCCGTGGGGGGGCTCGGCTATTGACCTTCCGCCCGCTGCTCGCCGCTATTCTTCTGTTGCCCTTCCTTGCCTTTGGCGAAACGGCCTCGGCGCAGACGCCGCCGCTTGCCCTGCCGCCCGGGCCGCAACAGCGGCCGCTGCAGGAAAATATCGAAATCGGTGCATCGACGACCGAAATACCCATCGCATCCGATTTTCGCGGTGCGGACTTCACCCTCTTCGGCGCGCTCAACAATACCGACCAGCTGCTGCTGGCCATCGGGCAGTATGATATCGTCGTGACGCTGGAAGGGCCGAGCGACTATATGACCGTGCGCAAGAAGCAGCGTGTGGCAGGCATCTGGATCAATACCAGTGCCATTACCTTCACGCCGCTGCCGGAATCCTACTCCATGGCCAGCACGCGCAATATCAACGACGTCGCCTCGCCCGGAACGTTGCGCGCCATGGGGCTCGGCGTCGACCATCTGTCGCTCAAAAGTGCCGTTTTCTCCGGCGTGCCCGACAATGTCTTCGATTTCCAGGAGGCCTATCGTCGGCTCAAGCTTTCGAGCGGGATCTATCGCAACGACACGACCGGGGTGCGGCTGGAACGTACCGGCCTGTTCTGGGCGACGCTGCGCCTGCCTGCCAACGTGCCGAACGGGGTGCACACCGCCCGCGCCTATCTCTTCAAGAGCGGCAAATTCATCGCCCAGCGCGAATTGAAGCTGCGTGTCGTCAAGACCGGCATGGAACAGGCGATCACCGATGCGGCGCATCAGACGCCGCTTGCCTATGGCGCACTCTGCGTTCTCCTGGCGGTCGTGACGGGCTGGGGCGCCAGCATCATCTTCCGCAAGGACTGATCGGTTCCTCTCGCAAAATCGGGCGCACGCTGCCCTTTCCGCCAAAGATAGCATTCGCTTCCGCCATCGGTTTGCGGTAAAATTCAAGGCGTTACAACCGCGCGCGCCGATCATGGCAATGAGCGCGGTTGTGACCGGGATGAAAAGGAGAAATGTCATGTTCAAGCACATTCTCATTCCCACCGATGGCTCGCCGCTGGCGCAGATCGCAATCGACCAAGGGTTCGCTCTCGCCAGAGAGGCAGGCGCAAAGGTGACCGTCGTGACGGTATCGGAACCCTTTCATGTAATTGCGAGCGACGTCGAAGACATTGCCGCCATTGCCGAAGAAGAATTCCACCGCTGCGAAGAGGCGGAGCATCTGCTGCGCGATACGCAGGCGCATGCCGCCGCCATGGGGCTGGATTGCGAGGCCCTGCTGGCAAGGGCGGGACGGCCGGATGAGGCGATCATCGAAATCGCCGACAGGACCGGCTGCGACCTCATTGCCATGGCCTCGCATCGGCGCAGGAGCTTTATCGAGATGCTGCTCGGCAGCGTCACGGCAAAGGTGCTGAAGAACTCGAAGATACCGGTGCTGGTCTACCGCCAATAGGCGGCGGCTGGACGACATACGCTCAGCCGAGCAGATTTGAAAACCGCACCGAATAGATGCGATCCCTCCCCATCAGATGCGCAACGAGTGCCGTGTGATCGAAGAGACCACGCATGGCCTGGTGCCGCAGATCCAGCCCGCCGCTCATGACCCCGAAAGCGGGCATCAAAAGCCGTGAACCGTCGGTGGCGAAACAGGGCCGCCGCACCGTCTTCTCACGACGGCGAACCGTGGCGGACGGATGCAGGTGACCTGCAATTTCGCCGGCTGCCTCTCCCACTTTCGGCTCGTGGCGGAAGACGAGATTACCGTAAAACATCTCATCCACCGACGAGCCCGGCAAGTCGACCGTACCATCGGGATCGTGATTGCCGTTGATCCATATCCATTCGCGGCCGCGGGCCATTTCGCGGATGAGTTCACGCAGCGGCAGCGGCAGATGCTGCGAGCCGACGCGATCATGGAAATTGTCACCGAGGCTGACGACGATCTTCGGATCATAGCGGCTGACGAGCGAGGACAGGATTTTAAGCGTGGCAATGGTGTCGTAGGGCGGCAGCATGCGGCCGCGCCGGGCGAAAGCAGCCCCCTTCTCCAGATGCAGGTCGGAGACGACGAGCAGTGACAGGTCCGGCAGGTAGAGCCCGCCCAAAGGATCGCACCAGGCGGCGACACCATGGATGGCGGTTTCGCTGCCGAGGCATTCGAAGCCATTTGAAAACCTGTCGCTCAATGTCAGCCGGCTCAGCACTTGTGTGGTCGTTCCTTCATTCCAATTTCATGCTTCAGGACATGGCTTCCGCGATCAGCTCGTCGGCGGCTTCGGCCAGCACATCGTCCATCGCTTCACCTGCCACCGTCTCGCGGCCGATTTCCAGCATCACCGGAACGGCAAGCGGCGAGACATGCTCCAGCGCGCGATGGGTGGTGTGGCCCTTGATTCGCTTCAGCATATCGCCAAGACGGCCAATGTCCAAAAGTCCCGCCGCCGCATCCCGCCGCGTCGCTTCCAGCAGGATATGATCCGGCTCATGGCTGCGAAGAACGTCATAAATAAGATCGGCTGAGACCGTGACCTGCCGGCCGGTCTTTTCCTTGCCCGGATGGCGACGTTCGATGAGGCCAGAGATGACGGCGCAATTGCGAAACGTGCGTTTCAGCATGAAGGACTCATCCAGCCACGCCTCCAGATCGTCGCCCAGCATGTCCTCGTCGAGAAGGTCCGCCAGCGACAGGCGGCGGGATTTCAGCCGCATGCCGATATCCTCCATGGCCCATATGGCGAGCGAGTAATCGGTGGCGACGAAACCCATCGGTTTTGCGCCCGCGCGCTCCAGCCGCCGCGTCAGAAGCATGCCGAGCGTCTGGTGCGCCAGCCGTCCCTCGAAGGGATACATGACCATGAAGAAGCGTTTGCGGAACGGGAAGGTCTCGACGAGCAACTCGTCGCGCTTGGGAATGATCGACTTTTCCTTCTGGATTTCCAGCCAGTCGCGGACCTGATCCGGCAGCGCCTGCCAGCGGGCGGGATCGGCAAGCATGGAGCGCACCTGATCCGCCAAATAGGTGGAAAGCGGAAACTTGCCGCCAGCATAGGAGGGTATTTTCGGGTCCATGGAAAAGGCTTGCGACACCAGGCATTCATTCTCGCGGATGCCTTCGAAGCGCAGAACCTTGCCGGCGAACAGGAATGTATCGCCCTGCACCAGTTGCTCCAAGAAATATTCCTCGACCTTGCCGAGCGACATGCCGCCGCGTCCGACCGTGCCCTTGGCATTGCGCTTGACCATGCGGACATTGAGTTCCGCCGCCTCGACGATGGTGCCGAGGTTCAGGCGATATTGCTGGGCGACAGCCGGATTGGAAACGCGCCAGCGGCCATCCTTCATCTGGCGGATGCGGGCATAACGCTCATAGGTGCGTAGCGCGTAACCGCCTGTCGCGGTGAAATCCACCACCCGGTCGAAGGTAGCGCGCGGCAGGTTGGCATAGGGCGAGGCGCTGGTGACTTCGCGATAAAGTTCATCCGCATCGAAGGGTTCGGCGCAGGCCATACCGAGCACATGCTGGGCGAGAACATCTAGCGCGCCTTCGGCGATAGGCGGGGTATCCTGCGCGCCGATGTAATTGGCATCCAGCGCTGCCCGGCACTCCATCACCTCGAAACGGTTGGCGGGAACGAGGATCGCCTTTGACGGCTCGTCCATGCGGTGATTGGAACGGCCGATGCGCTGGGCAAGGCGGCTAGCCCCTTTAGGCGCGCCGACATGCACGACGAGGTCGACATCGCCCCAGTCTATGCCGAGATCAAGCGTCGAGGTGGCAACGACGGCGCGCAACTTGTTCTCCGCCATGGCCGCCTCCACCCTGCGGCGCTGGCCGGCATCCAGCGAGCCGTGATGCAGCGCAATCGGCAGATTGTCGTCATTGACGGTCCACAGTTCCTGGAAGACCCGTTCGGCCTGTGAGCGCGTGTTGACGAAGACCAGTGTCGTCTGATGCTGCTTCAACGCCTCGTATAAGTCCTTGCCGGCATAACGCGCGGAGTGGCCAGACCATGGAATGCGTTCTTCCGTGTGCAAAATGGAAATGTCCGGTTTTGCTCCACCCTCCACCGTGATGAGGCCGGCCGGCGGCTCACCTTGCCCCTGTGGCGCAAGGTAACGACGCAGATCCATCGGCTCCGCCACCGTGGCCGAAAGGCCGATGAAGCGCACGTCAGGAGCGTGCCGACGCACCCGTGCGAGCGCCAGCGACAGCAGGTGGCCGCGTTTGGAAGTGACGAGGGAATGCAGTTCGTCAAGAACCACATATTTCAGATCGCGGAAAAAGCGCTCGGCTTCCTTATTGGCAAGCAGCAGCGAGACCTGCTCCGGTGTTGTCAGCAGTATATCGGGTGGCTTCACCTTCTGGCGCTGGCGTTTGGCCTGCGGCGTATCGCCCGTGCGGGTTTCGATCACAATCGGCAGGCCCATTTCGGAAACGGGTCTCGTGAGATTGCGCTCGATATCCACTGCAAGCGCCTTCAGAGGCGAGATATAGAGCGTGTGCACGCCGACAAAACCGGAGCCGGGCGGCACCTTGCCGCGCTCCGCCAGATCGGTGAGCGACGCCATGAAACCGCCGAGCGTCTTGCCGGCGCCCGTTGGCGCGATCAACAGCATGTTTTCACCGCCCCGCGCCCGCGCCATCAGTTCCAGCTGATGGGCGCGCGGAGACCATCCCTTTTCTGCAAACCATTTCTGGAATGGAAGGGGCAAGGTGCCGACATGCGTGCCGGACGTGGGGGGCTCGATATGGTTCACCGCTTCAAGGTAGTGAAAAAGCTGCAAAAAAGAAGAGCGCAACGCGTCGGCTTGACAGGAAAACATAATCATGGATAAATAATATCCACGATAACAAGACAACAATGCGAGAAGACCGATGAAACTCGGAGACGGCGTCGAACAGGCCATTCACAGCGTGAGCATGCTGGCGGGACTTTCCGAAGGCGGCGTGCTTTCGGCGGCGGCGCTCGCGGAATTCCACGGCGTTTCCACGAGCTATCTGCTGAAGCACCTGCAGTCGCTATCCAACGCCGGCATCGTCACCACCGTGCCGGGACCGAAGGGCGGTTATCGTCTGGCCCGGACAACCGACAAGATTACCCTGCTTGATATTGTTCTGGCCGTGGAGGGACCACAGCCTGCCTTTCGCTGCGCAGAAATTCGCCAGCGCGGGCCGAACCCCTTGCCGGGACGTTATTTCACCAAGCCCTGCGGCATCAACGCCGCGATGCTGAAGGCGGAAAAGGTCTACCGGGCGGAACTCGCTAAAACCAGCATTGCCGACATTCTGGGTGATCTTGCCGCCAATGACGATGGTGGAATTGCCGCGCGCGGCTGCGCCTTCCTCGACATGAACGAGCGCAAGACGACGACGCGCTGAACTCTAAACAGGACCCGAATAACCACCAATCACGTTCCCGGACAGCCTTACCGCTTTCCGGACCGATGACGCATGACTTCAACCTATCCCAACCAATGGAGAGACGCATGAAAACCCGTATCAACTATGCCAAGGCATCCCCCGAAGCCTTCAAAGCCGTCATGGCTCTGGAAAACTACGTTCAGAGCAGCGGCCTTGAGCACCGCTTCATTCACCTCATCAAGCTCCGTGCCTCGATCATCAATGGCTGCGCTTTCTGCGTGGACATGCATGTGAAGGAAAGCCGCCATGACGGGCTTTCAGAGCAATGGATCAACCTGATGAGCGTGTGGCGGGAATCCCCTGTTTATACCGAGCAGGAACGGGCGCTGCTCGGGTGGGTGGATGCGGTGACGAAGATTGCCGAAACCGGCGCGCCGGATGACGCCTTCGAGACGCTGAGGGCGCATTTTTCCGATGAGGAGATCGTGAAGATCACGGTTGCCATCGGCGCGATCAACACCTGGAACCGCATCGCCGTCGGCTTCCGCTCACAGCATCCGGTCGAAGCCGCCGCAAAGGCAGCCTGAACCACCCTGACCGCAACGGCCGACCGCTACATGGCGATGTAGCGGTCGTTTCTGTGATTGACGGCAAGCGTGAGGTTCATGACCAGCGCGCCGAGAATGGAGCAGAGGATGACAAAAGGTGTGGCGACGAAGAAGGAGCAGCCGAGCACCATGCCATCAAAAGCGAGCTGGACGAGGCCGGCGCGCCAGCCGAAACGATCCTGAAGATAGAGCGCCAATATGCCGAAACCGCCGAGGCTGGTGCGGTGGCGAAACAGCGCCAGCATGCCGGCGGCGACCGTCAGTCCCCCGAAGAGTGCAGCGGCAATCGGGTTGATGCTCTCAAAAGCGAAAAAGCCCGGCATATATTCCGACAGCAGCGCCGTCGTGGCGATGGCGCAGAAGGTCTTCACCGTGAAGGCGAGGCCGAGACGGCGGAAGGCCAGATAATAAAACGGCAGGTTGGCAAGAAAAAAGACCGCACCGAAGCTGAACCCACTGGCGTAATGCGCCAGAAACGCAAGACCCACCACACCGCCGGTGAGAAGGCCTGCGGCGGAAAACAGCGTGACACCGAGTGAAATCAGCATGCTGCCCGCCAGAATAGCCTGTGCATCTTCCAGCAGCGAGTGACGATCGGGCGCGGAGGTCCAAAGATTCAATCGCCTGCGCGCACTGGTATCGTCCATGCATCTTCCCCTGACTTGCCCGATCTGGCCCGACCTTGCCCAGCTATTGCGCCCAAGCCTGACAAATTTCAAGCGGTCAGGCTTAACGCACGACGATGTATCTGTCCGAGCGATGGTTGATGGCGAGGAATATGTTGAGGACGAAAGCGCCGACAATCGAATAGGCAACGGTTGCGGGATCGATGACGAGGAAGGCGCACAGCATGACGCAGGCATCAAAGGCCAACTGGATGAGACCGGCGCGGATGCCGAAACGATCCTGAATATAGATGGCCAGAATGCCGATGCCGCCGAGGCTGGCGCGGTGGCGATAAAGCGCCAGCAATCCGTAACCCAGAAGCAGACCACCGAGCAGAGCCGCCCAGAGCGGGTTGATGCTGTCGATGACCATCCAGCGCGCTTCCACTTCCGTCAGCACCGAAACAAGGCCGATGGCGATGAAGGTCTTGCATGAAAAGGCGAGACCGAGGCGGCGGAACGACAGATAATAGAAGGGCAGGTTGACGAGGAAGAACAGCAGGCCAAAGCTGATGCCGAAGGCATAATGAAGGAGAAAGGCAACACCAGCCGTGCCGCCGGTCAAAAGACCGACCTTGGCCAAGAGATAAAAGCCGAGCGCCGAGACGATGGCACCGGTGACGATGCCCTGCACGTCTTCCACCGGCGCATGTCTGGCCGGATCGGAACTCCACATCCCGTAAACGCTTCTCGTTGTGCTCACGCTTTTTCCCTCAGGTTTCCGGCACATTTTGCACTGCAAAAAACACCTGATCAAGATGGATACGTAAGCAAGCCTGACCTATCGTAAAAAAGGCAAGAAACGGAATGTTCAGGCTTTGGCACGGGCAAGAAAAAGAATGCCGGAAAGGGGTTTTCCGGCATCCTTGCGAATGGTGGTTTTGCGGATTTCCATGGGGGAAAAGCCCGACCGTTCAAGGAGATCGATCACGTAGCTCTTGGAATGCGCGTAACGAAGGGATTCCCGCAGGACGAAACCTTGCTCATCGCCCGCATCCTCCACCGAGAAGGCGAAAAAGCCTGATGGTTTGAGCAGGGCGGAAACGAGCGGCATGACGGTTTCAAGACTCCCGAGATACATCATCACATCGGCAGCGGCGACGAGATCGGCGCGGTGCTGCGTGAGTACCGGCGTAAAGAGCCCCGAAGCCTCCGCGTCGAGCGAAAGATCGGCTTGTCCGAGATGGTCGTAAAGACTCTTTTCATCGGCCTTGGCAAGCATGTTCTGGGAGATATCAAAACCCTCGAGCCGTTTTGCCAGAGAGCGGATTTCGATGCCAAGGAGACCGGTGCCGCAACCGATATCGACAATGGTGTCAAAGGCGTCGCCTGTCGCCGCTTTGCCGATCAGCTCCGCCAGTTTCTGCGGCACGCTGTAATCCAGCTTCTCGACAAGCGAGGTTTCAAAACGGTCGGCGTAGTCGTCGAACAACCCTTCCACGTAGCGGCTCGGCGGTTGTTCGGGTGTTTCCGCGGCGCCGAGAACCGCGAGTTTCAGTTCGGCTGCAAACAGACCTTCCGCATCCAGCTCGGCGACTTTCTCGTAAGCCGCCACCGCCTTTGCGGTCTCCCCCGCCTTTTCGTGATACTCCCCGAAGCGAAACCAGCCCGCCGTCCACCGTGGCGCCAGTTCAAGCGCCTGTTCCATAAGTTCGGCGGCGGCGGGATAATCACCGCTCTCCGCCAACATGCGGGCATAGTCCGCCCGGCGGTCGGCAATGACGTCACCGGAAGAAAACTGGTTTGGGGCCATCAATTATTTCCTGAGAAGATGCCGGCTGTCATTTATCAAGACATAAAAAAACTCAAGTCCTATTTCATGGCACCCGCGTGGAATTGGCTGATATGGCGCGATATAGTGCGTGAAAACTTGCATCGAAGCGGTGCGCCCCATATGTCAGGACAAAACAGGAGACTTGCTGATGGCCGGTGAGGTCAACAAAATGCTGGGTGATACGGTGGCCCGCACCGTGGTGAAGCTGCTCGTCGTTTCATTGCTCGTCGGCTTTCTGATGGCGATCTTCGGATTGACGCCATGGAACATTATCTACAGCGCGCGCGATTTCGTCGTCGATCTGTGGCGGAGCGGTTTCCATGCGCTGGGCGCGATCGGCGACTATCTGCTCCTCGGGGCCACGATCGTCATTCCCGTTTTCATCATCCTGCGCCTTCTGAGCTACCGCCGCTGACATGACCGATACATCACTTCAGACGCTCACCCGGCGCGGCTTCGTGCTTATTTCCGCCGGCTCCGTTCTTTCCGCCTGCGTTTCCATGCCGACCAACAAGGGTCTGCCTTCGGGCACCCGCGATGAGACGGCAGCGGCACTGCCGATGGTCAATGATCTGCGCCGTTCGAAGGGGCTTGCGCCACTCGCCATCAATGGGGCGGCCAGCGGTGCCGCTGCCTATCAGGCCGGCCGCATGGTCAAGGCGCAGAAGATGGCGCATCTGATCGGCCTGACAGACAGTTTCCTCATCCGCATGAAGGACGGCAAGGTGCCGCTTCCGGCAGCGGAAAACGTGGCAGCCGGACAGGACAGCGTGGAACGGGTGGTCAAGGCCTGGATCGGCTCGCAACACCATCTCGAAAACATGCTCGGGCCTTATAATGGTCTCGGCGTCGCGGTTGCCTATGATGCCGCCAGCCGCAACCGGCCCTATTGGGCGATGGTGCTTTGCGCCTGAATTCAGGGGCGGGAGATCACCCCGCTCCTTCGCTCTTCAGCCGAGCTTACGGTCAGCCCAGCGGTCGACCGCGCTGTCGCGCAGGTCACGGATGGTCTCCACGCCCTCGCGGGCGACGAGCTTCGACATGCCCTTGACGATGGCCGAGGGCAGGCCCGGACCTTCATAGACCATGCAGGAATAGAGCTGCACGAGATCGGCCCCTGCCCGCACCTTTTCCAAAGCCGTTTCCGCAGATGAAACACCACCAACGCCGATGATCGGCAGATTGGCGCCAACGCGACGGCGCATCTTGGCGAGAACCGTGGTGGAAAGCTCAAAGAGCGGCTTGCCCGAAAGCCCGCCGGCCTCGCCCCTGTGGGGACCAGGGCGCAGGCCTTCGCGTGAGAGCGTGGTGTTCGAGACGATCAGGCCATCGAGATCGTGGGCGAGCGCCTCTTCGGCAACATCGTCCAGTCCTTCCTCAGTCAGATCGGGCGCGATCTTGAGGAAGATCGGGATGCGTTTGCCGAGGCGCTCCGCTTCCGTCTTGCGGCGTTCCAGCACGGCCGTGAGAAGGGCCGCAAGGCTTTCACGCGCCTGCAGATCACGAAGGCCGGGTGTGTTGGGTGAAGAAATATTGACGGTGAAATAGGATGCGACCGCATAAAACGCCTCGATGCCCTGCACATAGTCGGCGATGCGGTCTTCGCTATCCTTGTTGGCGCCGATATTGACACCGACGATGCCGCGCAGACGCGCCTGTGTCAGACGCTCCAGCGCTGCGGCATGGCCTTCATTGTTGAAGCCGAGACGGTTGATGACGCCCTCATCCTCGACCAGGCGGAAAATGCGTGGCTTGGGATTGCCGGATTGTGCCCGCGGCGTGACGGTGCCGATTTCGGTGAAGCCGAAACCGAGCCTCAGAAGCGGTCCCGGTACTTCCGCATTCTTGTCGTAACCCGCCGCCATGCCGAGCGGATTGGGGAAGACAAGGCCCGCCACCGTCTGCTGCAGGCGCGGATCATGCGGCACCATGCAGGTGGGCAGGAAGCCGCTTTTCAGCGCCGCAACGGAGAGCCCGTGCGCCTTTTCCGGATCGATGAGAAACAGGCCCTTGCGGCCGACAGAGGAAAATAATCCGCTCATCACAAAATCTCCGGGAACTGGTGCTGGCCATCATGATCAAGCGAGAGCGGCGTTTCCCAAAGGACCGCGCTGAAGGGAAGCGGGGCGTAAAGATGCGGGAAAAGATCACCACCCCGGGACGGTTCATAGACCAGCTTGTCGCCAAGTGCTGCACCGTCGACCGCGATCAGAAGCAGATCCACCTGGCCGGAAAAATGCCGCGCGGCTGTCTCTGCCACCTGCTTTGCAGTCGAAAAATGAATGAAACCGTCGGTCAAGTCGATGGCCGCACCTTCGAACATGCCTTCTGCCCTGGCTGCAGTCCACAACGTCTCCGGCACGATTTTATAGATGATCGCGGGCGTTTCCTGCATAAGGCTCTCCAAGGCTTTCCAGCGCTTTCCTGTCCGGGCGGTTTGCCGCAAAGCAGGAAGATTGTCCACAGTTTCCACGGCATTTTTATTACGGAGGCCCTCAAAGACCGCCTGTCCACAAGCTTTTCCTTGTAATGCCGGAGTGATTGGAGCAACCTTTGGCGGAGGAGCCGGGCGTGTTTCGACCACCGGCAAAGGGAGTAAGCCAATAGCTGCGAAAGAACCGCATAACGCCCTTGGGAGGGGGCCAGAATGTCGGAACTTGTCATTATCATTGCAGATGACCACCCGCTTTTTCGCGGTGCCCTGAAACAGGCCGTAGCCGGTCTCGACGGGCAACAGACCATCATCGAGGCCGGGGATTTCGAGGCTGCCCGACATGCAGCCACAACGCGCAACGATGCCGATCTCATGCTTCTCGATCTCGCCATGCCGGGGGTCAGCGGATTTTCCGGCCTGATGGCGCTGAGAGCGGAATTTTCCAGCCTGCCGATCGTCATCGTTTCGGCAACGGATGATGCGACCACCGTTCGCCGGTCGATTGAACTCGGTGCTTCCGGTTTCATTTCCAAATCCTCTGGTATTGACGATATCAGGGACGGCATCCGCGCGGTTCTGGAAGGCGATGTCTGGATACCGTCGGGCCATCAGGGTGAGAAGGAGCAGGATCCTGACGTGGCCGATCTGATCGGCCGGCTCAGAACGCTGACGCCACAGCAAAGCCGGGTTCTGGGCATGCTGGCCGAAGGGCTGCTGAACAAGCAGATCGCCTATGAGCTCAATGTTTCCGAAGCCACCATCAAGGCGCATGTCTCGGCAATTCTGCTGAAGCTCAAGGTCGACAGCCGCACACAGGCGGTCATCCAGCTCGCCAAGATAAACACATCGGCAATGGTGGCCTAGAGCAAGGATTTTATTCCTTTCCTTTCTTTACTCCTGACCGGATTTGGTCTAGATTCCGGTCAGTAAACGACAGGAGCTTTCCGCTATCGGCTCCACTTGCGGGCTTTCTATCATGCTGTCACACGAGACGATCTGGAGCGCCATCGATACGCTTGCCGAACGCCATCAGCTGACGCCTTCGGCATTGGCGAAGCGCGCCGGCCTCGATCCCACATCGTTCAATAAATCGAAACGCTTCGGACCGGATGGCCGCAAACGCTGGCCCTCGACCGAATCCGTCTCCAAGGTGCTGGAAGCGACGGGCGCAAGTGTCGACCAGTTTTTCGGTTATGCTTTCGGCAGGGCGCAGACAATGCAGCCTTCCGGTGCCGACAACGCCATTCCCCTGCTCGGTTTTGCGCAGGCCGGTTCCGGCGGTTTTTTCGATGATGGCGGTTTTCCGGCAGGTCAAGGCTGGGATGTGGTGGAGTTTCCCTCTTCTCCCGAGCGCAAACAGGGCGTCTACGCCCTGGAAGTGCAGGGCGAGAGCATGATGCCGCTCTACCGTGATGGCGACATCCTCATCGTGGAGCCGGGTGCGCCGGTGCGGCGCGGCGACCGCGTGGTGCTGAAAAGCCGCGATGGCGAAGTGATGGCCAAGGTGCTGGCGCGGCAAAGCCCTAAAAACATCGAGCTTCTTTCGCTAAACCCCGAACATCCCAATCGCAGCTTCGACATGGCGGATGTGGAGTGGATTGCCCGCATCATCTGGGCCAGCCAATAGGTTCGCAATTGCGGACAGAGGTTTCCGCAATATCGCCCGAGTACGCGCTGAGAATATTTCTTTACAGGCCGAGTGTCCTTGCCGCGGCATCGACCGTCATGATCTTCGCACCGCCGGACGCCGCCTTGCGGACGAGGCCCTGAAATCTGTCTTCCGGGCAGCCGTAAAAGCTTGGTGTCGGTGAAACATCATGGGTGAAGATGATGAGCCAGCCGCCTTTTTGCAAAACATCCTCAAGCCAGCGGTCGGCCGCATCGAGGTAGCTCTGATCCGCACGCAACTCGACTGCGGCAAGATTATGCGGGTCGACACTGTCCCGGTTGATGCCGGGCATGATGCCGCGTGTCGTCCTGAACCGGCGCCGCAGCAGGGGCTGCATGACCGGTGAGGCCATGCCGAAAGGAACGGAGAAATTTCGGCTGTGCCGATTTTCGTCGAACGCACCCAAAACGCTGTCATTGCGCTCGAGATCTTCTTCAAGCGCCCGTCGTGAAAAGCTCGAGAGTTTGCGATGGGAAAAGGTGTGGCAGGCAAGCTCATGGCCGGCCGCTGCCAGTTCCGAACAGCCTTTGGCGGAAATCATCTCCTGCTGTCCGTCGTGCCTGTCGATAAAGGTGCCGGCGATGTAAAACGTTCCGCAAACGCCCTCGTTTTCCAGGATGCGCGCGCCCTTCGTCCAGGCGGTGGCCGGTACATCGTCGAATGTGAAGGACACGATCGGTTCGGATTTTTCGATCCGCACCGCCGGTCCCGGAAAATACCGCACCAGCCGGTTGTTGATCCGGTCTACAAAAGTCCCGATTTTTTGCGTCATACAAAGCCCCCCGGCCTGTCTGCAAATTACTGCCCCTGTTCAAGTATGTCGTGCGCCTGATGCCTCAAACAATAGACCGCGATCAGCAGAGAAGACCAAATAGGCCCGGTTCCGGTAAAGAAATTACTCTCAAGACACGAAGAAAGTAGCGCATACACCCAAATTCGTGCAAAAAGTCGGGTCAGTCCCGGGTCCGTGCCCTTGTCCACCGCCGTGTGGAAATCATTTGCGGGTATGATGACCAGCCATATGACGGTGAGAATGAAAGCCGGCAAGCCGCCATTCAGCAGGCTTTCGACATAACCATTATGGGCATGGAAGGCCGTGACCGCCCAGGTGCCGGCAATATCGGCCTGCGACAGCAGACGGTCGCTCGTCCAGAATGCCTGGAACCCCTGCCCGAAGATCGGCGATTGCGCAAAGGTGTCGAAGGACAGGCGCCATATGTCCGTCCGGCCGGTGAACGTGGAATCGATCCCCAGGCTTTCGACAAAATTCTGTATGCTCGGGAAATAGGTGGAGCCGACGGCGACGATGTTGAGAAAGGCTAGAAGACCGCCGATCATCAGCAAGGTGCGGTGCGCATGCCTTTCCATGATCCAGACCAGCGCCAGGGTGACGGGCAAAAGCATGGCCGCGGTTTTTCCATTGGTCTTCCAGAGAAAGAACCCGGCCAGCAGCGTAATCGCGATGCCGCCCAGCGTCGACCAGGCGTTGCGCAGGTAAAGCCCGATCATGAAAAGAATAATCATGGCGGGGGCGGCGGCGTTCTTGTGATTGAAGATGCCGCGCCAATCACCCGCAAGCGCCTTTTCATCAAGGTCAAAGGGCTGATGGACCGAGCGCGACCGCAGGAAGATCACTCCCAGATAACAGAGCGCCAGCAGAATGAGGGCGAAGATGGCCATCATCCGGTCGAACTGCCGCCGATCCCTTGGCATGACGACGAGAACGCTGGTGATGAAACATAAAAGCGCGGTGAAGACCAGGCGCTGCAGCGAGGTACCGGGTTGGGTGCCTATCACGGAGCAGATCACCAGCCAGAAAAACAAAAGCAGGATGGGCAGGCGCGGCCTCAGCAAAAGCCCCGTCAGCCGGTGGCGCAGTGCGAAAACAGCCAGGATCAACGCAATCACAAGGCCGGTCAGCTGGTTTGCGGCGGCGCGCGGCACAGGCGGCGCTGCGAGATTTTCGAAGGGCGCCACGGAAATCCAGATATAAAGCATGGTGGCGACGAAAAAAAACGCGTCGCGCCGGCCGCCGGCAAGAGATATGGCGCTATCTTGCGCAGTGATGGGCTGTGTATCAGCCAAACGCGGCATGGTCGCGTGCACCGGAACTGGACAATCGGATCATGGGCCTGCCTTGTGACGAACAACGAAACCCTTCTGAAACAGGGCCATGTCCAAATAACCATAAACAGTCATTATCGTCATTATTATGCAATTGCTTTAACCCTCTCTTACCTCAAGAAGGATAAGACAGGATAAACTGCAATCCATTCGGGTTGCGGGCTTTCATAATATTGGCCGGTTGCGGCTTTTCAGTTCGCGGATTTTTAGAAAAGAAGCGCAGTCGTTGTTGGATTTGTCCGGCAATGCCGGAAAAAATGGAGAATGAGGTGTCGTTCAACACGCCGCGGTTCGGCCATCTAGTCAGACTGGGATTGACCTATATGGCGTCCGGCGGGGCGCTGCTGATGTCCAGCGCTGCCCAGCTCCTGACCTTCGCGCTGCTTGCCCGCCATCTCGGAGTCGAACAATTCGCGCTTTACGCTTCGATCACGGCCGTCACCAATCTCGGCGTGCAGATCTGCGGCATCGGCTCGCAGGAATCGCTGATCCGCCGCGTCGCACAGGATCGTAGCATGTTTCCCGTCATGCTCGGCCACAGCTATCTCCTAAGTGCTGCGACGGGCGTGGTGCTGACAATCATCGGCATGGTGACGATCCCGGTGTTTTTCCCGACCTCGGAAACATTGCTGCACACGCTGATCACCACCTTCCTGATCCTGTTCACCAACCTCGTTCTCCTGAAGGTCATCTCACTTTCCACTCAGAGTTTTATCGCCCATTCCAACTTCGCTTCGGCCAACAAGCTGGAAGTGATGTTCGCCGTCACCCGCACCATTGCCGCGGTGGTCGCCTGCCTCATCTTCAAGGTGGAAACGGTTGAGGCCTGGGCACTGTGGAACCTCGCCGCCCACGCCGTTGCGGCCGTGATTTCCGTCAAGGCGACCGGCAGGCTCGGTCGGCCGATTTTCCGGATCGTGCGCGAGGAAATCCGCATCGGCATCCTGTTTTCCACCCAGTTCCTGTTCAAGGCCGTGCGCGGCAATGCTGATATTCTCGTTCTCGGCGCCATTGCCAGCGCCGAGGTGCTGGGCAGCTATTCGATCGCCCGGCGCATTCTCGACAGTTCCTATCTTTCCGTCGAGGCGCTCAACCGGCTGATCTATCCGGGCTCCGCCTCCGCCGCCCTGCAGGGCATCACCAAGACCATAGGGCGCGCTTATAATGTGCTGAAGGCAGCACTTTTCATCGCAACCGGCAGCGCGTTGGTGATCTTCATCATCGCCCCTTTCCTGCCGCTGCTGTTCGGCGACGAATATGTCTCTCTGCCCATCATTACCCGCGTGCTTTGCTGGGTGGTTCTGCCGATGGCCGTTGCCGCCACCGCACTCGAGGCGCTTGGCGCCTCCGGGAGGCAGGATATTCGCGCGAAGATATGGAACAGCGGCAATCTCCTCGGCTCCGTCATCGTTGCCTTCTTTACCTGGTCCTTCAGCATTTCGGGAACGATCGGCAGCTATTTCCTGGTGGAAACCGCCATCGCCGCCGCCGTATGGATCGCGCTCCTACGTTTGCGGCGCGATGAACAGGTTTTCGCGCCAGCCAAATAGGACTGTCGCGACGGTCGATCAGGATTTCTAATAAAGCCCGTAAGGGAAATAACGCCGGTAAATCTCTTCCAGCCGGCCATTTCGCGAAAGGGCGGCCAGCGCCTGATCGAAAGCCGGCACCAGTATATTATCCGGATCGACCGCCATGATGGACAGGCCTTCGCCGAGAAACCGGTCGGACATATAAGGACCGCCGAAGAGCGCGCAGCAGCTTTCGGAAGCACCTCCAGAAACCCAGAAAGGCAGGCGCAGACCGTCGGCGAAGATGGCGTCCACCTTGCCTGTCTTCAACGCCTCATACATCGGCTCATAGCCATCGAACCCTTCGACCCTGGCTTTTGGAAAAAACGCTTTCAGCATCTGTTCGTGCCGCGAATTGCCAACCACACCCACCTTCTTTCCCGAAAGCGCATCCGCTCCGGAGCCGGTGAATTTCCCCGCCTTGTTCACCGCCAGCCGGGCGGGCAACAGCAGATAGGGCCGCGAGAAGGTGAAGCTCTTGCGCAGATCGGCCGTGGTGGCGAGACCGGAAATCACCGCTTCGCCCTCGCCCATTTCGAGCGCCGCTTCCAGCTCGTCGAAGGGTAGCGCCTGCACCTGGCATTTGCTTTCCACCTTCAGCTGGGCGCAGATTTCCCGCACCAGATCGACATGGAAGCCCGCAAGCCGGCCCTCCTGATCGGTGAAATTGAAGGGCGGGAAATCCACCGACATCAGAAACCTGATGCGGGGAACGGAGGAAAGATCGCCACCCGGAAACCGCTCCTGCGCGTCGAACAGCACCGGCATGCGGTTTCCATCCGACAGACCTTCGGCCTGCGTTTCACTAAAATAACCAACAAATTGTAAAGCGAAAACTAAAGTAAAATAGAGGGCTATATTCCGCGTTACATTCGCTATTCTCATCTATACTATCCGTGACAGGAAATGGGTGTTACCATGACGGCGGCGGCGATGCATGGATTGTTTCAGTCAATATACACGAGATTCGTTTCGCACGACCCCGGCAGAAGCAAAAATTGCATTTTCCCATACCGATGAAAATCCGCTTCGGGACTCTGCCGAACAAAGCCGGGCCGGACAGACCCGTTTTCTCCGTTCGCTGGGAGTGGACAAGTCGCATATTGCAGCATTCAAACAGCGGGCGCTGGAAAACGGCTCCACTGTAGACGAAGAATTGCTGATGAGCGGACTTGTCACGGCGGACGTGTATTTCAGCGCCTTCGCAGAATATCTACGATTGCCGTTTCTCCCGGAAATCGCGTCGGAACGGGTAGCGAATTTAGATAATCTCGATCTTCAGCTCACAGAGCCGAGGTTGCTGCGGCTGATCCCACAGGACGGCAAAATGGGGTTGCTGATCGTGCCGGAGCTGGCGCGGCTGGATCTGCTCACAAACATATTGGATGAGCTTCCGCATCTTTTTGACGAACTTGCCGTGACCACCCCGCAGGCCATGCGCGACGCGATCTGGAAAGCCGGCGAGGCCCGTCGCCTGGCGGAAACCCGGCAGCGGCTTTTCAACGCCGCGCCCCAGCATTCCGCCAAAATCACACTGCATGGCCAGCAGGGTTTTTATGGCGGCGTCCTCGCCACCCTGCTCGTCCTTTCGCTGCTGACTTATTCTGAAATAGCCCTAGCCTGGCTTCACGCCACCCTGTCGATGCTCTACCTCAACACCCTGCTGTTCCGGCTCTTTGCCCTCATCCATATACCCCGGGAAACCGACGTGGAAACGGCCTTGTCTCTTCGGCACGAAAACGAACTGCCGGTTTATACAATTCTGGTGGCGCTTTACCGCGAAGAGGCTGTCATCGAGCAGCTCGTCAGTGCTTTGGAGCGTCTGGACTGGCCCCGCTCGCGGCTCGATATCAAGCTCGTCTGCGAGGCCGACGATGGCGCGACGATCGAAGCGATCCGGCGGATAAATCCCGGTCCGCACATGGAGATCGTCCAGGTACCACCTTCCGAGCCGCGCACCAAACCCAAAGCCCTCACCTACGCACTTTCCGGTGCGCGCGGTACATTCGTTGTCGTTTATGATGCCGAGGACCGGCCCCATCCGCAGCAATTGCGCGAAGCCTATGCCGCCTTCCGCAACCAGCCGGAGGATATGGCCTGCGTACAGGCGCCGCTTATCATCAGCAACGCCTCTTCTTCCTGGCTCAGCGCCTGTTTCGCACTGGAATACGCAGGCCTGTTCCGCTGCATGCTGCCCGCCCTCGCCACCCATGGGCTGCCGCTGCCGCTTGGCGGCACCTCCAATCATTTCCGGACTGCCGCGCTGCGGCGGGCCGGCGCCTGGGATCCCTACAATGTCACGGAAGATGCCGATCTTGGCCTCAGGCTGCATCGGCTCGGCTATCGCTGCGGCGTCATCCGGCGCCAGACTCTGGAGGATGCACCGACATCTCTGCCCGTGTGGCTGAACCAGCGAACACGCTGGTTCAAGGGCTGGCTGCAAAGTTGGCTGGTGATGACCCGTACACCTTTTGCAACCGCGCGTACCATGGGATGGTTTGCCTATATGACCTTTCAGCTGCTGATCGGCGGCATGCTTCTGTCGTCTCTGACGCATCCCTTGCTCTTCGTTTCCCTGGTATTCATGGCCATAGCCATCCGGGAAAACGGTGTCGACCTGCTCTTCAGATGGCAGGGGGCGCTGTTTTTTATCGATGCGCTGAATATCGTCGGAAGTTACACGATCTTCGTACTGATGGGCCGCAGCAGAATGATAGCTTATGAAAGACGGCAGGTCGGAAGGCGATGGCTGGCGATGCCCTTATATTGGCTGATGCTATCCGTCGCGGCCTGGCGGGCTGTGGTGGAGCTTAAAACCAGACCTTTCGTCTGGAACAAGACGCCGCATGTGCCGGTCGCCAAAGACAAGACCTGACGCGCATTCGCGACAGAGGCCAAACGGCATAACGCATCTCTCGGTCAGCAAAAAAGGCATCCCGCCGTTTTAGCCGATGATAACCGAACACGAAGCCCGTTCGAACTCCGCGCCGCCACTGCCATCAATGCGTGTAACATCAACCCACCTTGCCGAACGAAGCTCTTCCTCCGGCAAGGTCCGTCATTTTATCTAAAGGCGGCTCAATCGCCTATTTGGCCACAAGCTTGTTCTTGATCAGGCCGACGATGATCTGGACGATCAGACCGCCGACACCGCCGCCAACGAGCTGGCCGGCAAGAGCGCCGATATCCACGCCGCCAGCGGCCGCAGTGCCCGCAGTGCCGAGCAGCGATCCAAGTACGGTTCCGCCGCCGATCCCGCCAATGGCGCCGGCAATCAGATTACCGAGCGAGCCAAGATCGGAATCCTTCAGTATCTTTCCACCAGCCGTGCCGCCCACCGCACCGCCGACAATCTGGGCCAATATCGAAGTAAGATCCATGCCATCCTCCTCAGTCGTTTCCCCGACCATTCGGGGAAACAAAGCCTCTTATTCACGTCTTCGCGGGTTGAACCGAGCCGGCATGGCCAGCCTTTTCTTCCTCGCCGAAAATTTTCCAGACCACGGCGCCAATGGCACCGCCCAAAATTGGGGCAAGCCAGAACAACCAGAGCTGCTGCAGCGCCCACCCGCCAACGAACAGGGCCTGCCCGGTCGAGCGGGCCGGATTGACGGATGTGTTGGTGACCGGAATGGAAATCAGATGAATAAGGGTGAGTGCAAGACCGATGGCGACAGGTGCGAAACCGACCGGCACCCTGCCATGCGTCGACCCCAATATGACAACCAGGAAAAACGCCGTCAGGATGATCTCGATCAGCAGCGCCGACAGGAGAGAATATCCGCCCGGCGAATGCTCGCCATAACCATTGGCGGCAAAACCGCCGATTTCGGCACCCGCCTTGCCGGTGAGAATAACATAAAGCGCCGCAGCCGCGACGACCGCCCCCAGAACCTGCGCCACGATGTAAGGCACGAGGTTCGCCGCCGGGAATTTGCCGGCAACGGTGAGGCCGACGGAAACCGCCGGATTGAAGTGACCGCCGGAAATGCCGCCAACCGCATAGGCCATGGTCAGAACCGTCAAGCCAAAAGCGAAAGCAACACCAAGGAAGCCGATGCCGAGTTCAGGAAAAGCGGCGGCAAAAACCGCACTGCCGCAACCTCCGAACACGAGCCAAAAAGTACCCAAAAATTCCGAGATAAACTTGCGACTCATAACACTTCCCCATTCATGTTACGACTGCATCAACTATTACGTGCAATTTAATCGTAGTCAAGCTAAATTGCATATACACTCGGAGAGCGGCTTGATCACGAACCTGCCCAAAGGGAGCGCGCTCCTCTTATGCCATTCAATATGCTGGCAAATAATGGCCTCAGCCTTCCAGCCAATCTGCCGATGTGATGCGACTGCGTGACGTCGATGTGTTGCCATTGGCGACTAAACCAGGCCGCAATTCTCCATAACGACGTCACACCAGTTTTCAACGAGGCATTCGCGCCAGCCCCTTCGCCAGAATTGGCCCGGTCGGTCTGCCCGTCGGCGATCCACCTGCCTGCTCGAGGGTGATCTCATAAAGCTGGTCGTTTCGCGGCTTCGGCAGCGTCGGTCCTTCGAGACTGGCCGAACGAACGCCTTCAATCAAACCAAGCGAAACAGGCCCGACCTCTCTGGAGGGCAATGTCCACACCTGTATGGTCTTATCCTGCGGTACGGCAAAATCAGCCAGCATCCGCACTGTTGCCTTTTCGTTTCCGAAATCCTCGACGACCGCCTGCACCTCTCCAGCTTCATTGACGAGAACTGCGATCACCAGCGGCTCCGTTGTGCGTGTCAGGCTGAAGGTCAGCCCCGCGGCAAGAACGAGGGTTGCGGCAATTGCGGAAACGGCGATCGACCGCCATCCGTTTTTTCTATTGTCGTTTGCGGTGCGGGTAGACTTATTGGCCGTGAATTTCGCCTGCGGCGGCAACCGGCTTTCGATATTGCTCCATAATTCACTGTTGACGGCTGCGGGCGCAACGCTGGTATCAAGCGGTAGAAAACGCTCGCGGCTTGCCGCGATTGCCGCCCGTAATTCGCCGTCCCGCTCCGTTGCCGTTTCGATAGCAGCAGCCTCGGACGCCTCGAGCAGCCCCAATACATAGTCATCGGCAATGGCGGGAATGTCTTTTTGATCATATGTCATGCCATGCACTCCCGAAGAGCGGAAAGCCCGCGCCTTATCCAGGATTTCGTCGTGCCAAGCGGAACGCGCAACCGGCCGGCGATTTCGCCATGGGAATATCCGGCGACATAAGCCATCAAAATACCCTGCCGTTTGGTCTCGTCGAGCGCGCCCAGACATTCATAAAGACGTGAATTCCTGTCGAGCTTCTGCCAGGCGGCGACCACTTCATCCGCCTGTTCGCTGTCACGCAGCGTTTCGACATCCTGCACGGTAAGTTCGCGGCTCCCGTCCCGCAGAAGATTAAGCGCCCGGTTCCTGACAATGGCGTAAATCCAGCCACGCGCCGAACCGTGGTCGGCTCGATATTGGGGCGCGTGCGTCCAGATGCGCACGAAACTCTCCTGCACAACCTCTTCTGCCAGTTCCCTGCGTTTGACGATCCGCTCGGCCACCGCGATCAGTCGCCCTGCCTCGCGCTCGAAAATAACCCGCAATGCGTTTCGGTCGCCTCTCGCGCAGGCGGCGAGCGCCCTGTCGAGATCATCAGGCGCGGAGCCCATACGCATACGAAACCTTTCAAGTTTGGACCGCAGGCACGGTCGGAATTGGTATAATACCCATCGCGGAACGAAATGGATGCATAAGCAGATATTTTTTTGCTGCCTGCATCCAAACCCACCTCCCCGCGTGTCTTCATTGATGGAAGCGTCAAAAACCAAGGGTTGGACGACTTCCAAACGGATCAACGCACGGGAGAAAGACATGAAGACTATCCAGATCACTCTGATCGCCTCCGCCGCCTTCGTGGCGACCGCAAGCGCCGCCGTTTCCGCCCCTGTCCTCGGACTGACCGGAGACAAGACGCTGGTGATGTTCGACACCGAGAAGCCGGCCGTTAGCAAGAGCATGGATGTGACCGGTGTCGACAAGCTTGTCGGCATCGATTTTCGCCCGGGTAACAAAACAGTCATCGGTGTAACGCCCGATCATCGCATCGTCACCATCAACCTTGAAACGGGCGCGGCAACCGATGTGGCTAAAATGGACAAGATGCTGACCTTGACGGAAGCTCCCGTCGTGGTCGATTTCAACCCGATGGCGGATCGTCTGCGCTTCATGACCGGCACGACCAATCACCGCGTCCACCCCGATACCGGCGCCGTGACGGTTGATGGTGCACTCGCTTACGAAGACGCCGACATGCACAAGGGAGAAACGCCCGATATCGTTGCTGCCGCCTATACCAACTCCATCGGCAAGCCCGAAAAAACGGCCATGTACAATATTGATGCCACCATCGGCGCACTGGTCCAGCAGACGAAGCCGAATGACGGCACGTTGAAAGCCATCGGCAAGCTCGGCCTGAAGGACAAGCCGGCGAGCTATGCATTCGATATCCACGGTGAGGATGGTGGCAAGAATACCGCCTATCTGGCAGCGGGCGCTACCCTCTACACCGTCAATCTCGAAACCGGCGCTGCAACCGAGGTCGGTCCGATCACCGGCGCCGATAACGGCCTTCGCGATATCACGGTGCTTCCCAAAATGTGACGCGATCTCGGGTTAAATCCCGGTGTCAGAAAATAAGGCTGGTCCCGTTCACGGGCCAGCCTTTTTATTGGACCAATCCTGTGGCCAATTACATCTTCGGTAGCAGAACCTTGTCGATGACGTGAATAACGCCATTCGACTGCTTGACATCGGCAATCGTGACATGCGCCACGCCGCCCATTTCGTCTGTCAGCGTGATCTTGTCCATGCTTTCTTTGGCCTTGAGAATGCAGCCGCCGACAGTTTTGACATCATGGGTGCCCTTGTCGTCCTTGATCATCTTTTCGATGGTCTTGGACATGGCATCGGCTTCGACGACATGGCAGGTGAGAACCTTGGTAAGCTGGGCCTTGTTTTCCGGCTTCAGCAGGTTTTCGACCGTGCCTTTGGGCAACGCCGCAAAGGCTTCATTGGTGGGTGCAAAGACAGTAAAAGGGCCCTTCCCCTGCAGCGTTTCAACCAGACCAGCGGCCTTGACGGCAGCCACCAGTGTGGTGTGGTCTTTTGAGTTCATCGCATTTTCGACGATGTTCTTGTTTTCATACATGGCAGCACCGCCCACCTTTGGATTGGCGGCAAATGCGCTGGCGGAGATGGCGGACACGATTGTTGCGAGCGCAAGCGTGCGTATAGCGGACTTGATCATCGTAAATTCCTTTTCCTCGATTGCCCCGACGCTCGATGCGCGCCTCCTCGGGCTGGCGCTCCACGATCGGAGCAGAAGAAGATACGAGACGGTCACGAAAAGAGTTTCAGCAAATGTGAAACGCTAAAGCGGTGCAGGGCAAATAAGACCCGAGACTATCAACGACGCTTATAAATCAACGCTTATTGCAGGTCATTGATCTTGTTGGAAAGGTCGCTGGAGCGGGTGAAGGGAATCGAACCCTCGTATTCAGCTTGGGAAGCTCGGTCTATGATAGGGATATCAATGCCTTGCGGGTAAAACTGCGTTTCTCGTGACGAAAATCCATCAACGTTTTCAATAGCGCTGTAAAACTTTACCGCCCCTAAACATGGCGGAAACACACCATATTGACTCTCTCCCAAAATGAGAACATCTATAGAACAGACGAGAGAGCAAGAAATATGTCTGACGCCGAAAAGATCATCGTGGTGCAGTTCAAAAAGGGGCGCTATGGGATAGTGCCGGGCGATATGCGACCCGCAACCAATGCGGCATCTGCCGAGAAAATGGCGAATGCAATGGCGCCTCGCCACATCGGCGTTGCGGCATACGCCGTCACCGTGGACGAGGAAAGCGGCAGCATGGCAAACCCGCGCCTGCTTGTCTCGCACGGCCAAATTGCCGACCTTATGCCCGACTGATTTACCGGCGCGCGAGCCTTTTCATGACAAGGAATATTTGAGCACCTGAAACAAGGGAACGATGGTAAAGGGCGAAACGATACGCCGTTAGGTCAATTTATCTGAAATCTCTGGCATTCAGCATATAAATAGATTGATAGCCACGCGCGTAAGCTTTTTTTGCCGCTTCGAGAATCGAACCGCGTGCTGCATCGAATGCCAACAGGCACTCAGAACTGATGTTCGATGAGCTTGATTGCACGAGTGCGGCAGCCTCAATGAAAAAACGTACCTCTAGTATGCCGTCATACCCCAAAAACCGAACGGCGTTTCTGGTGTCGTCGTAACTTCGACTGCGATTTGGAAAGATTAGAGTCATGGCTGAGCTTTTTACCTACTGGTGCAGCCGACTGGTGGCAGTCGGCCTTGGGAAATCAATTCGGCAGATGGGCTGATCTGGACGATGACGAAATCCGCTGGACGCAAGGAAGGTAGCCTTTCCACCTTCAGCGCGCCCTATCGGTCCTCCTAGTTCGTTGCGGCGCTCCCTAATTCGGCGTCTTTCCGTAGCGCATCGTCAATCTCCGCCGAGGACACTTGCAAGAACTGCCGTTTGACCGTTTGAGCGGAAATTGCAGGTATCTCAAGGTGGGTCGCCACTCGCCTGTAGGCCGAAAAACTCAGGCCCTCAATGAGTTCTTCGTCTACGACGAGACGATACGTGCCTGCGTCTAAAGGTGCCACGAGGCTACTTAGTACAAACGGATGCGCGAAAGTGATCTCGCTGTTTGTTGTTCTCTCTATCATGTCTCCGGTATCCTCTGTTCTATTGAGTCGCCTCTCGCTGAAAGGCGCAATGGATAATGGGACTGCCCACGCTCTTCCTGATCAAAACAGTTGTGGACGGTGATGGGGATGACCAAGGGGACGGCGTACTGCGCCGCCTTCATTTTCCCAAGACTGCTCCTCCGCTTCAATTGATCGGGCAGAGCCTTTACGGGAGAATTGAAGGACATACCTCATGTTGCGGGGCAGTCCACGAATGGCATAAGGCGCAAGCGCCGACTGGTAGGAGGGTCTATGGAAACTCGCCCTCCCAAGACGGCGTTTCAGTTGGGCTGCGAGCGCATCTGCGGATTTCTCGCCCGCGAGAAACAGGCTCATTACAAGAAATGCGGCCGTGTTGAATTGTCGCTGATCATCACCCAGCAACGCGGCGTTATAACCAGCGCTCTTCAAGACTGACTGAATTATCTCCATTTCCTCAGGAGAGATCTCAGAAAAATTGGAATCGGAAGACATCTCGTCCTCCTCTTATTGGGGCTAGGGTAACGCGCCCTAAATCAGTAGCGCCCTTGACGTGTCTACCGATAACTTAACACTGCGCCTGAATGACACCCAACGCAAGTGAATAAGGATTTCAGTTAATAATCGCGCAACACCCGGGGCGTGAATGCCGGTCCGACATTCCAACCTCTTACGTTTAGATTTCATGACCACAAAAAGGCGTTGGGCAAGGGTTGGCAGTCGAGCATCAATAGCGATCTGCGAAAGCTATCTGGTCTTCGCTGGCGACCGAAACGCAAAAAGCCGCCCGGCGCGGCACGGGCGGCTTTTTTGATAGCGAAAAATAACGTATCGATGGGGAGGCATTAAAAATATGGCCATCGAAATCAGCCGCTTACAAAATTTCATAGTCCACTAACGCCCTTGTTAATTGACCATTCATCACTAGATAGGTATCACCATGATACATAAAGCGGTCTAGACCGGTCGGAGGATGTGTGAAGAGTAATGATCCTTGGCTGCCTAATGTGGCAACCGACAAATTGAGGGCAATAGCCCGAGACCCGAAATTCACCATCGCCTACAAATTACATGCCAAAGAGCGACTTGCAGAGCGCAACCTTATCGCGTCTGACGTATTGTACGCTTTGAAATACGGGTTCGTCTACGAACAGGCGATCCCGGCGACTAGGCAAGGATTCTTCCGCTATCGCGTCGAGTGCAAAACTCCGAATAGCGGGAGCCGAGCCATAGGCGTTGTTGTTATACCCAACCACGTCGGCTGTTACATGAAGATTGTAACGGTCATGTGGATTGATGAATTCGAGCGCAGGGACGGCTCGATAATTGGAGAATGAAAATGAGTGTTGTTGAGCATCACTACACAGAATGTGGCTTGATGAACGTGTTCATCAGCGGAATCGAGGTCCAGACCGACGATGACGGCGATGAGGTAATCATCGTTCCGGCTGTGAACGAGCTTCATCACGTCATTGCTACGGGCATCGTCAATCACCCGAAGGGCATCAGCGGTGATGAATTGCGCTTTCTGCGCACCGAAATGGGTCTGACACAGTCCGAATTGTCTGGTCTCGTTCACCGAGACAAGCAGTCGATTGGCCGATGGGAACGCGGCGAAGTCGAAATCGACAGCCCGTCCGAAACGTTGATCCGCCGCCTTGCCATCGAAAAGCTTGGCTTGCAGGAAGTGGCGATTGAGGAACTGTCCAAGCGCAGCATTCCTACTGCGGAAACGCAGACAATCTCGATCCGTAAAGTCGAGAACAACAATGAGCCTTACGAACTCATTGCTGCGTAACGTACCTTTATAGAGATGGAAAAGCCCGCGTTGCGGGCTTTTTTTGTGCGTCAACCGGCCATACGCCGGTCAAACCACTTATGGAAGAGCGCTTCAACACCACGCGGCCCGAGATAGGCCAGAAGCGCAATCAGCCCGGTTGATGCAGGCTGACCAAGATCGGCGTAGGCGGCAGCACTTTCGCCGATGACCGCCATGCCGAGCGCGACAGGCAGTTCCCAAAACAGTTCAATGCCGAAGAACTTACGGCGACCTTTCCGCGCCTCATTGCCGTGCCACATGAAGCGGCCAAGCAGGGAGGCGATAATGGTGGTGAACGCACCACCAACCCACGCATTCATCAGTTCGATGAAAGAGGTGTATTTTTCCGGCATCACTCGGGCTTTCCGCAATAGAGGGCATAACGTCCGCGATGCCGGGCAATATCAACGGCGGCGGTCCGGTCGTGGGTGACAAGGTAGGTGTTTGTTTCCGGGCGCGGATTGATCGGCACAAGCAAATCGCAAGGCTCAATCGCCTTCACGGTCGGGCTGCACGCAGCCGCCGAGAAGCCCGCACAAATCAAAATCGTCAGCTTGCAGAGCGCCTTCATCGATCTTCTGTCCGTCTTTGAGAATGGTGATACGGTCATCCTGGAGTCCGACCGCGACTTCGGCTTTTCCTGCCCCCTTGCCGACAAAGTAGGCGGGCGCAGCCATGAGAGCGGCACCGATAACGATGCCGCCCCCGATCAATGCAGCGTCAAAAATCCGCATCAGAGTTTCCGCCACGCAAGATAGACGGAGATACCGACGATGAAGACGGCGATTGCCATTCGCGCCCATTCCCCGGAGGAAAGCTCGCCCTGCTGCGCCGAGACGACCTCAACAGCCTTCGTCAAAGGTTCCTGTCCAACCGGAACGGCGGTGCTGACGCCACCGCCCAAGATCGCCAGCGCCTTGGACTTGGCCTGCGTCTCGGTTTCGGCGGTATATTTCTTGCCAGCGACAGGCCCCGCCGAAGGGTATTGTTTCCACGGCAACTGGAAGTGGGGGCCATCCTTAAAGGACTTCCAGTCACCGCCCCATTCCAGCGGAATGCCGAGTTCCTTTGCCGCCTGTTTCATGGCCTTCGCGAGCTTGGCATAAAGCGGCCAGTCCCAAACCACGCTTCCGCCGACCAGCGCCGCCAGATCGACCGCATGACTGTAACCGTTCGCAGCCTTCAAATGTCGGCTGTTCATGGTCTTGGAAGCGCCGCGCGCAACCATGTCCTTCTGTTTTTCCAACGTCCGCACACCTTCGGTCACCACGAAATCAATCTCGGTGATCTGGATGGCGCGCCGGACAACACGCACGAGGTCAGGATGCACGCCGTCAAGGCGCGCAAGGCTGCGTTGGGAAAGCACGTAACCCATTATAGTCTCCAAGTTTTCAGGGGGATTGTCGGCAGGAAGCCGGTTAGTTCTCGTCCGTCCGCCCGAAGCGGCGCGGGGTCAGGAAAGAGGATGGCGTGGCGGGCGTACCGGGCGCGCTGTTTGGGGCAACCTTGCCGGTTGCTTTCGAGGCGTCCGGGGTGGCGCTGGAACCGCTGCTTTCCGTGCCGGCCGATTTTTCGGTTGCGGATTTGCCATCGTAGAGCCTGCCTGAAACCGCCACTTCAAGAGCACCGGTTTTTGTGTAGGACGTTTTGGCCGTCTTGATGATGTAGGGCACACCGTCAACGCCGGGGCGGACATCCGCGAACAGCAGCGGCAAGCCTGCGTCGATACCTGCATCGCCAATGACTGTGACAGAAACCGAGCCTTCGCCGCGCTGCAATTCCTTGGCCTTGGCCTGCGCTGCCTTGTCGGCTTCTGCGGGCGACGCATAAGGTTCCGGCAGACGATAAACGCTATCGCCGTCCGCATCTGCATCCGCATCGATTTCCACGCGTTCCGCCTTGTCGGAATCCTGATAGTAGGCCACGACCTTGCTGTATTTCGTGCGGTCGTTAATCTCGACTTTCAGGCTTCCAACCTTGATTTTCTCGGGCGTCAGGATGATCGAACCGAGCGGCGCGCCGGATGCAGACAACCCGGAACCAAGCCGCGTGAAGATCAGTCGCCTTTGTTTGACCGCGAACAGGCCGTTATGCCGCTCCGCCAGCCGCCGCAGGAAATTGATGTTGCTTTCGTCCTGTTGCGCCAGCCAGTCATATTCAAAGTCCGCAAGGTCATCATCAACGGCAGGGGTTAGCCCGCTTTCGCTGGCGATCTGTGACAGGATATCGCCGAGCTTCGATTTATCCCATGACCTTTCCTGCCGCTCTTTCAGCTTTCCGCTGCGAAGGTCCGCAGCCTTGCCGGAGATCGACATTTTATAGGGCAGGCAATCGAGATTGACTTTGTCCGCGGTGAAAACACCTTTCGGCACAAGATCGTCACCGAAACCCATCTTGACCGAAATGATGGCCCCCTTACGCGGGATTGCCAGAAAGTTCGGCGGACCGTCATTCAGTTCGATATCCACCGTGTCGGATTTCATTCCCTCTTCGTCAGTGACGGTAAGGGAAAGCAAACGCTCATAGAAATGGCCTGCCACTGGCACGCCGTCGATACTAACTTCCACGCGCGGTTTCATAGTCAGTCCCAAAGGCTGGTTAACGGCTTGGCCGTGCTGGTGGAAGGAATGTCCGGCATGGTAATTTTTGTGCCGAGCGGAAGGACAGGCCCGAGCGCGGCAAGGCCGGGATTAGCATCAATCACAGCTTCGACCACCTTGGCCGTGCGCCCATAAAAAGCGAGGCAGGCGAGGTCAACCGTCTCGCCCTGCCGTGTTGTGTAGATTGTCGCCATGTGGTCACCGGAAAAGTTCGGACAGGAAGGATGCAGCCCGATCCACCAGACCGCCCGCACTTGGCAACGTGCCAGAACCGGAGCGTTTGAGCGTGATAGAATAGGCGTTGCGCCCTGCCTCGCCCCGGCGGTTAATGTAGCTGCGATCCTCTTCGACGCTTTGGACCGTAAACATTCCTTGTATGACGCCCTGCGCGGCATCGCCGGTCACAAGCATCATTTCGGTTCCAGCCATCGACGCAGCAATAATACCGTCAAGCTGCGATTGCCCGCCGAACTCTTCGGGGAAAAGCACCCCCGAGATTGTCACTTCGTCGGACGTGGGGCCGGTCCATTGCTGCTGGTTGAGGGTTTGCCCAACAGGTATATCCACCCAAGGCGTGTTCACCTTGCGTTTGACACCCTGATATCCAAAGCCCAAACCCTCGAAGGCGAAGCCTCCGAGCATCATTGACGTTACGCCGGTCATGATCTACCTAAATTTAACGTTGGGGGACGCGGAATGACTGAGAGCCAGACGGAAACACCAGCAGCAAACGAATGGCCGAAGCGCATCATATGGGTAGCAATTATCGCAGGAGCGATATACGCCTACAGCAATTGGGATTCGGTTTCCGTCCAACTTTTTGGTGCAACGGCTTACACCTGCAAAAGCCTAGTGCCCGATGTTGTGAAAATCTCTGCCGAGAACACGAACGCTTTTCAGGTCAAGGTTGTCGGCGTTATCGATCCCAAACAGGTTTCAAAAACTGATACCCGCTTGGAATGCGAAGGCACAGGGATGCTTGCCAACGGTCAGAAAGCCCCGATCAGCTACCGCGCATACGAAGAGGGCGAACAGTGGTGGGTGGTTTACGAAGCTAAACCTTAATCACTGAATGAACCTTCGAGGTTCGGAGCTAGTGCATTCGAAATCTCGCTGATTGCCGCAGACGCAGCGGCACGCGGATCGACGACCCCTGTTATCGTAATCGGCGCATGGATCGTGATATCCGGGCGCTGCGGATTAACTACCCGCACGTCTTGCGTGCCGGAGGGCCGGTCCATTTGGGCGAGAGATGACGAGTCAATCCGAACCGTTCGAATGCCTAAATCATCCATAGTTTTGCCCGGCAGGTTGTCGGTAGACCCGCCAAAGCCCGCAGCCCGAGCCGAACGCGCTGCATCCAACGACAACTGCGCCGATGCAGAAGCTGGAAGCGCGGTTGAAGGCGGGGATGACGCGAAATAACTTCCGACCGCGTGAAGCAAGTCTTCCGGGCCGGGGAGCCACGCTTTTCCCTGCTTGTAAAAGGTGTCACCAGTATAGGTGGCCTTGCCCATTTCCCAAAGGCCAGCGCCAGCGGTTCCATAGGTGCCTATGCGGGCTAGGCCGGTAATGATCGAACCCCATCGCCCGAGCAAACCAGCCGTCGCCGCTCCACCTGCCGCCGCACCCGCCGAACCAGTTCCAGCCCCCGCAGCGGCACCACCCGCTACAGCGCCGCCGCCAACAATGGCCGCGATTGAACCGACAGTTTTCAACGCCCCAAGCAAGGTGCTCGCCCCAGAAAGCACAAACAGCGCCGCCGCGAGCTTGCGAATGGTGCCAGCCAACATGGAAATACCCATGCCCCACGCAAAAAGCTGGAAGCCGTAACCGGACATTTCCGCAAAAAACTTGGCGATAGGATTGTCCTTTATCGCATCGTTCAATTCGCGGATCGATGCGCCCCACTCTTTCGCCCGCATGAAAATTGCCCCAATGCGGTCGGCGGCGTTCGGATCGACAGGACCAAGCAACAGGTCGCCGAGATCGTTCATGAATTCCTTCATGCCGCCGGTATAGGCGATCGTGCGCGCAACACCGTCGATGGTGCGAATAATCTTGTTCGAGACCGAACCGGAGAAGCCTTCCGCCGATGCCACCACGCGGGAACGGACGCCAGCGAAGACAGGTGCCACCGGCTTCGTCACCGGAACCCCGTTTACGTTCTTGATCGTCTTCGGATCGATGATCAGGATGCGCCCGCCATTGACGGTTTTGCGGAACCGCAATGCTTCCGCATCGGTCGTATTCGGTCCAGTGATGTAAGCGCGAGCGCGGATTTTCGGGGTGATGGCGTTGAGCGCCGAAACGAACGGGTTCGCCACGTCGCCGACATTGGCAGTGGCGGCAGGCAGAACCTTACCCGCATCGGCTCCGCCACCCGTGAAGGTCAAGAGCGGAGCCGCCGACATTTTCTTACCGGGAGCGACGACCTCAACTCCAACCACCTTCTTGGCGTTCGGGCCGGTCCCCATAATTGCCTTAAGTGTCGGCAATACCTTGCCGGGGTCAGCGCCGCCACCCGTCGCCGTCACGTCAGGCACCTCCGTCAGATTGTCGCCTTCGGAAGTCAGAGATACCGAAACCACGCCGCCCTCAATCCATGCGCCTGTATCGCCTGCGGTAATAAGGACGCGGGGCTGGTAGCTCGTAATCGCCTTAGCGCGAAGCGCCGCATACAGGCCAGTTCTAGCCACAGGATCGCCGATAAGGTTATTCTGCAGGGTTGCGGCATCGGCGCTTTCGGGGACGCGGTTGACGATGCACCACGAACCGCCCTCGTTGAAAATGGTGGTCACATCTTCCAACAGGGTGCCAGCCGCGCCGAGCGCCGCCGCCTGCGGCAATGACCGAACGATGGTAGGATAATTCAGCGGAAACGCGGCGGGGTCGGCGTCGGGCGCAGTTCCGTTTACGAACGTGATGCCGCTGCGCTGGCCGCAGCGCCGAGCGTGTAGGTTGAAAGATATGTCCGGCGCGACGGCACTTGCGGATCGACAGTAACGACCGTCGCATCAGGGCTTACAACCGTGTCGCCCACCATGATGGCGGGGGTGAAGGTGTGTCGCACCGGATCGAAGCTATCCAGCGTGTATTGCGTCTGGACATGCGTGGTGGGAAAACCGAACGGCAAGCTCTTGCTGACTGCCCGCATCGTGCTGCGATTACGGGCCACGCGCGAAATCGCCTTGTCGTCGAGCTGGATCATCGGCTGCAAATCAGCCGTGCCCATCATGACCATGCGCAATTCCACCGAGGCCGGAAGCCCGACAAGCGGATTTGTCGCCGGGTCGCCATCGTCCAGTTCTGTCCAGATAGCCGAGCCGGAAGGGCGGATTTCCCATCCAAGCTGGCAACCACCCGGCACCCAACCGGCAAACAGCATGTCAATTTGTGTCATGCCATCCGCGAGGTTCAGCGCCTGCATCGGAATAACCGTGCGCGGACTGCGATAGCGTGCCGCATTCAGCTTGAAGCAAATATCGGTTTCCATCGACCCTTGCGCAAATGCGCCGTCTGTCGTGAGAAACTGCGTTCCGCCCGTGTACTTGTTCGAAGCCGAGATATGCAGCGCATGCGCACCGGTCGTCACGGTCACAAACGCATAGCGCTTCCCGCTTTCCAGCAGCGTGATCGGCAGTTCAACCTTATTCCAGCCGACCTTGATATCGGCGTGTTTCAGGATGCCTTTTGCCAGCACCGCATCAAAACGCGGAACGCCGCCTGTCGTGGTTTCCACGATCAGGACGTGCACATCACCGTCATTGCCGACACGGGCAAATGACAGTTCAAGGCTGGTCGCCTGCATGGGCTGGGCAACGAGGAAGGTCTGTCCATAAATCGAGCCGTTTAGGCCGATTTGTTCGGTGACGTACTCCCAATAGACCTCGTTATAGGACTCATATCGGATTTGCCGGACGCCATAGGTTTGATGGCCGGGACCGCCGTTGGCGCGGATATCGACAATCTGGAATTCCTCGCCGCCGATGTTGAATATCTGTCCGACACGCGCATCGCCGCCGAGAGCCGACCAGCCAGCCTGATTTTCGCAAGCCCATTGCGTCGGACCATACGTGACGCGAACGCGAGAGGCTTCCTTGCGGATGGCGGTAATCTCGGTATGCACCAACTGCGAAATCAGCAGCGTCGAATCCAAAGAGGTATTCGCGATGCGGGTCACTTCGTCAAAGGCTGGCACCATGCGCCGACCACGAAAATAAATCTTCGGATCATCTTCCGCCTGGACTTCAAGCCGGGCCTGCGCTTCGGCGGCAAAGCCAAAGCGAATACCCTCTTCAATACGGGCAAGCCAGTCAACATGCGTCATGTCCCAACGGTCAGGGATCAAGCCATTATCGAACACGTAGGCGCGTGCCTCGTCCGGCAGATCGACTTTCAGGCGAGCCGCACCAATGTCGCGCTGCATCTGGCGAATAATGACCGGACGCGGGATTTCCGTCAGCTTGGCCTTGATGTTGACGATCTGCGTTTCAATCGTCTCGGTCCGCATAAAGAGCGCGTCCAGATCGACTTCCAGCGCCGTTACGCGGCCCTCCACTTCATAGAGGGTTTTTACACGGTCGCTGTTGCCCGGCTCGATAGCGTCAATGCCCGAAGAGGTCAGCAGTACGAAGGCAATACATGCATCGGTGGAGGCAACTACCGGCTTGACCGGGACCGGGTTTGCATCGCCCGGCTGCACGATGAGTTCAACGACCCGGCGGATTGTCTTCGGCGTGGTGCGGTTCACGATAACGCTGGTTTCGGGATCATCGGAAGTTTCAAAAGGCCGGTTTGCCGTGTCCGTCACTTCCTTGCCGCGAAGCAGGACCGCAACCCAACGCTGGTCGGAAGCAGCCAACGGGATATGAAGCTGAAGGTTCATATCGGTGGGGGCTTCCTGCGCAAAGACGATTTCCCCGGCGACATAACGGCCAGCCGAAACCGTGATTTCCTGCGCCGATTTACGCGCGACGGTAAATGCGGCCCAATGGGCAGGATAGCCGATGGCATCCAGCCAAAGACCATCTGTTGCGGCCTGCGCCTGCAAGCCGATGGCTTCGAAATCTGCATGATCGGCGATTTCAGCTTCTGCAAAGGAAGTGCGCTGCATGTGTCGTTACCCTCAATCCAGCCGCTTGCGATCCATGTAACCGCCGATGGCATGGCTTCCGTCGATGAAAATGTTGTCGTTAAAGGTGATGCCGCGCCGCCATGCGAAGGAAACCGAATAGATCGTTTCCGGCGTCTTGGCGGTCTTCATGGCGTGTTTGGCGCGGCGAATAGGCTCAAGGTCGATGGCCGTCATTGCCGCCCGCCCGAAGGCGCTGCGGCCAATCTGAAAGCGGTTCTTCGGCGCTGTCAGCGTGACGCGGACAAGGTAATGCGCCACGAATGGCTGATGCGCTATCGGGGTTCGTCCGATCACCGCCCGCCCGAAGGTGAAGCGGTTCGGATGCGCAATGCGATCCACGATTTCCGCATCAACGAACGCAAGGTAGCGTTTCAGCCCGGCAAGCGTGCCTTTCAGCGCGCCCAAGGGAGACGCGGGATAGAGCGTCGAAACCCCGGCGCACTGCGCAATCATCTCCCGCTTGCGCTCTTCGGTCCAATCATCAAACCAGAGATCGACCGAATGATGCACGGCCAGCCACGGCAGAAACCGTGCGGGCGTCTGGTAGGGGTCCATCAGAACCGCGTAAGGTATCGGCAGGTCATCCGACATACCGGCGGCAAGCGCCTTTTCGAATGGCTCCGCCGATGACGGCAGCAACACACCTACGTCGCTCAATCATTCAGCGGTGCGCCGGTCTGGCCGTTTACGCCGGTTGAGCTTGCCATGGGCGCTATCCTCTTTTTCAGGGAGAACGACATTGCCGAAGGGCGGCGCAAGCTCGCGGGCTTCGTCGTCGGTCAGGGGGATGATTTCGCCAGCCGACCGCCAGCGCCCGGCGATTTCGCAGCCGGTTCGAACCTTGTAATTTTTCATGGGGCGTTCCTCAGTCCACCGCGAAGACGTGTTCCGAGCCTTCGACAATCGGCCACTTGCCCGATGAAGAACCGGACATGACATGTACAAGGTCGCCGATCCGGGCGACACGCTTGCCGCCGTCGCCGCCGAGCTGCACGTTCGGCGATTCAACAATCACCTTTGGCGACGTGACTTTCGCCTGTCCCGCTGATGCTTCAATGACGGTATCGCCGATCTTGATATGAAACGGCGTGTCACTGTTCTCGCGCGCGTTGTCGTCGCTATAGGTGGAAAAATCTATCTGGGCATCGGTCATTTCGCCGTTTTCGGAAACAACATCCACCTGTTCGCCGACGCTGTAGAGGACATCAACCTTGACGCCACCGGCAGCAAGCGTCCGCGCCTTGATCCAAGGTGTCAGATAGGGCTTTCCCGCCTGTTCGGACAGCTTCACGCGGTACTTGGATTTGTCGTCGCTGACTTCCGCAATCGTACCCTTGCGCCGCCGGTTGCGGTTCCGGCGCTCAAGTTCGGCCATCCGTACATAAAGGTCCGTGATCTGGTCCACCAAACTGGCCATCAGGGCGACCCCTCGTAAGGTGTGATCAACATGGCGTCGGCCTCGTCATAGATAAGACCGTAGCGCCGCATGGCCGTCTGCAATTCGTTGGCATCGCCTGAAAGCTGCGCTCGAATAAGGGCGATCTTTTCCGCCATGGACGGATCATTCGGAGCAAGATCACTTTCGCACTTCGCAACGAATTTGGCGAAAGGAGAGCCGGGATTGAGCGGTTGCCCGCACAACGGTTCGGCCACCATATTGGCAGTGATTTTCAGTTGGTGCGCAGCAAGCCGCACGCCGTTCGTATCGCCGCTGATGCGCGAGCGCGATGCGGATTGAAACGACGAACAGAGAGAGCGGAAGATTTCCGCCCATTCGTTCTCCGAGTCATTGAGAGCATCGCCGGTCTGACGAAGCGCCATATCAAGGTGAAACTCAAACGTCGCGTCGGTCGCGGGCATTCCGAGAATAACGCTTTCGTCCGTCTCGGTATCGGTGACGGCGTGCGCCGTGGTCACGCCAGCTTCAAAAACGATATCGAGTTGCCCCGGCGATGCCAGCGAGCGAAGCTCAAGGCCCTCTATCAATTTCGAGCCGTCCGTGTAGACGGAGATGAAAGGCTTATCTTTATCCGTCCGCAAGGAGCCATCGGCAGCGATATCAAGCACGCCGATTTCGCTGTCCAGCACGTTGGAACCGACAACCGTGTTTCCCTTGATCGCCTCCACGGCGCAGATGCGGGCAGCAAACCGGATGAAGGACATGGAGGAGGCTCCTAAATCTCTTTCAGGGCGACAGCGATAAGGTTGCTATGCCGGTCGCTGACAAAATCAACCGACCAAGCCGGTTCGCCAGCCCGGTCCATCGCGCGCACCCGGTCACCGGATTGAAGCACCGGGCCTTGGTATGTCGAGCGATCAATGAACAGAACGGCATCCGCCGCAGCGAAGCGAACGCGATGAGGGCCGCTGACGGCATTGCCTGCCGGTCGCGTTGTGTCGTCTTCCGTGTGAAGGGCCTCGCAGCGGATGACGATCTGCGGGCGGTCCGGGGCCGCCCTGCCGTTCGACATGAACGACAAGCGGACCGTTTCGCCAAAAGCGCCGCCAACCTTCCGGTCAACGGCGGCTTCCAGTTTTCGCCAGTCCACCATCTTACTGATGCAAGATGAGGTCGCCGGTCGCCGACGGATTGGCGGCGACGGCGGCGGCGTAACCGACCTTGGTATTTGCGCCAGCATTATCGGCGGTGGTCAGCTTGGTACCATCCCAATAAAGGACTGCGCCTTCGGCCCATGCCTGCGCGTTCGTCTTGGGCAGGGCGAAAATGCCCGAGCGGGAAATATTGACGCGCTGACCAGCCTTGGCGGAAAACTCCGCTACGCCGAACAGCTTGCCAACAAGAACGCCGTCGCCGGAATTGACATCGGCGGGCGCGGTGACTTCCACCGTGTCGGCGGGGCCTCGATAGTTTTTCATGGTGATCTTCCTTGCGATCAACGTGACGAAGAAAGGGAGAGCCGGGCGGCTCCCCCAACGAAGTCAGGCAGGCGGCTTACGCTTGGCCGGGGTTGTGATAGCCGAAGCGGAAATCGGTCGCACCGCAACCGAAGTCGTGTTCCACCGACATGCTGAAGCCGACGCGGACCGGCTTGACCAGCGTTACCCGCTCAATCGCGCTATCGCCAATGGCGTCGGCGATTTCACGCTGCGGGGGCCACAGCCGAACCTTGCCGGTCAGCGATGAAACGCCCTCCGGCAAATGGACGGTATGTTCAATCCAATCCGACAGCCGAAGTTTCGGCGGCGGCAACAGGCTGTCCCATACCGCTCGCCGCAATGTCGCCAGCGCCGTTGTCATCGTCCTCGTCACCAAGTTCGGTAAGCGCCGACCGGATTTCTTCACCGATCAGGTCCACATCGTAGGTCGTGAGATGCGGGAGCATCTGCCGACAGCGCGAAGGCACAGACAGAACGGCGTTGCGGATGCGTCGGCCTATCGAAACCCATTCGTTGCGCACGTCTGTCATCGAAATCAGTTCGCCGCGCATGGCTGCGTTTTTCATGGCCGTCTGGTCGGCCTGTTCGCGCGCCAGTCGGGCGCGTTCAGCAGTCAGAACATCCGCGCCGTCACCGCCACGACCGGCGGCAACACCACGCAAATGCTCACAGTAAAGCTGGATGGACTGGCGAAGATCGAAGCGATTCCGTTCTGTCTTCACCACGATTCCACGCTCTACGAAATCAGATACCGCCCGCTTCGAAACCTTCAGCAGTTCCGCCAGTTCGGACGCGGTGATTTCGATATCGAGCGAGGGCTTTTCCGGTTCGGCAGGTGCTGTTTCGTTAAGCAGCGGGAGGCTTTCGCCAGCTTCCGCATGTTTCTTGTGCGATTTGGCCGCGAAACTCGGGCTGACGTTGAACTTTGCCGCCGCTTCCCGAACCGTATGGCCCTCGTCCATGAAGGCCACAACCTGTTCACGCAACTCGTCAGGATAGCTCTTTGCCATCTGATTCCGATTCCACTGAAAGGGCGGTGGAACCCCCCTATAATTTTCTTCACAGAGCGAAATCCCGCAGTCGCCCACACCCGCTACTTGGCCTCTTTTGGGGGAGGACCCGACCGAGGGGGGTATGGGGCGGGTCAAGGGCGAGGGTCGGGGTGGCCAGTCAGGGGACCAGCTTGGCAAGGGCGGCTTCGACCCGCTCTTTCAGCAAGGGCGCTGCAATGCGCTGGAATGCTGCGGCTGTCGCACCGCTGGTCATTTCCTTCGGGATGAAGACCCCCGAGCGGGCGAAGGTGATCTTCGTGCCGGAGCGGTTGAGCCGGTAATAGGCATGGCCGTTAAACTGCGCCACCAGCTTACGGTCGGGGAACTGTCCACCACGCAGGAACGCGCCGGGATAGAGCATCGGCTTGCCGAATGGTCGCGCCACGACGCCGGCTTCGGTTTCCTTCGGGCGCAGATATTTAAGGCGAATGTTGCCGCCCCGCGTGGTCATGTCATAGACGAACCGGCCCGGCTTTGCGGTTGCCGGATTGCCGATGGCCTTTACGATGGTGGCGCGCGGCAATCCCGTCTGTTTCGTCAATTCGCGGATGACAACGGTTTTCGTCCTGTTGCCGACCTGATTGACGATGCGCGGCAGAACTGTCGGGAAGCGCCGTTTGAGTTCCGCTATACGGTCGCCGTACTCCGCAAGATTGCGGTCGGCCCATTTCATGGACAGAACAGCCATCGTCAGATTTTCCCGGAAGTTGCCTACACCCTATGCAAACGAAAAAGGCGACCGGGTTAGGGTCGCCTTTGCTCAAGTCCGCCGATGATATAGCTGTCGCACTGGCCTTGAATCGGTCTCTCTGGCGAGAGGGTCAAGACAGGGTCCGCCCCGGCTTACCAGCGTGGAGGTTTTGGAACCCCACTCGCCGGTCGAAACCGGCGCGCCTGCACAGGATCAGCAGATCATCCTGCGCTATGCATAGTCACAACTGTTCGAGCAATGCAAGAGGGGCTTCGATGGTCGAAACCTTGCCGAACACGTCCACCGCCACCACAGCGCCGGTAGCAACGCGCTCGCCGTCAACGGCCCGATCCTTGCGCAATTTCAGGATGTTGCCGCCGAAACTCGCGAAGGGGCCAAGCACGAAACGAACCTTATCGCCGCGCTTGAACTGTTCGCAGTGCTTCACGTCAGGCGCAGTCTCGTCATCGCCGAAAGCCTTGAAACGATTCATTTCCTCGTCTGATACACGATGAGGGTGAACCATCCCGCCAACGAAGCCCGCGACACCTTCCAGCCGGGCAATACCGCAGACTGCGGCGGGAGAATAGACGATGTTGACCAGTACATATCCCGGCAGAAGAGGACGCGAGACAGCAGGGATAATGCGACCGCGAACGACCGTTTCACCGATGGTTTCGAGCGGGAGAAAAACTTTCACGCCAGCTTTCCGAAGGGCGTCTTCAACAGCTTTTTCCGCCTTATGCTTCGTCTCCACCACGAACCATTCGTGTTTCCCCGGCTGATTCTCCGCCGCCATAGAAAGCATTGTGACGTTGAGTCGCTTCGTGTTCTGCATCTGGTCGAACAGAGACGCAAAACGCGACAGGTCATAAAGCTCCGGGTTGACCGGCTTGCTGGCGGCATAAATCTTCACGTTATGCATCATTGTTGCGTCCCTCGCTGATGGTGGAAAGAAATTTGGAAAGCGCGGCATCAACCGCCGCTTCAAGATCGTCAGCCCCGTCATCGACCGGGGGGAAGTAGACCCATTCGGGCGGATGTTCGATGAAAGGCCAGCCGTTGCGCTCATGCAGGTGCTTCCAAGCCGCGAACACATCGCTGTCGCGGTGCACCTGCCGGAAGCCCTGCACCAAGGGGAGAAGCGAGAGCGAGGTGTTGAAAGGCTCGCGGCGACGGGCGAGGTCTCGCATGGTGTTGACGAGTGGCCAGCCATTGTCACGGCGCTTTTCGAACATAAGCTGTTCGCGGGAAATCATGCCCTTGGCGATACGGGTTTCGTCAAAGCTGGTCACATACAGCAGGCCGGTCGGCTCTTTCGACAACGCCTCAAAACGCGTTCCCATCCAGAGCTTGCCGCAAACCTTGGCAATGCCATGGGCGTTGATCGGCTCCGCAAGAACATGTTCCGGCAGGTCGCGCCAGTGACGGTTTTTGAGGTAGACCGCTGCGGCCATCAGATCGGCAGGCTTGGCCCAACGAAGATAGGCAGGCGTCCGCTCCACGCACTCGGTCCGATCTTCCGGGGAAAGAGCGAACCACGCGTTGCGGGCATATTCGACATCACCCTTTTTCCACATCGCGAACCACAGCGTGAAAGCGTGCTCTATCTTTTTTCGATCAACCTTTTTCAAAACTCCCTCTTCCGCGCCAGCGGCTGGAGAGTTTTCTGGAATGTTAGTTGGAAGATTCTTATCTTGGTGGAACTCCTCCACCACCTTCCGGTCGTCATTTCCACCACCTTCGGGAACGATTTCCACCGCCTTGGCGACGGAACGCGGTGGAGGATTTCCACCGCCTTCGTTATCTTCGGTGCTGGCGGCATTGCCGGAAAGGTCGCGCCCCGGCCAGCGCGCAACATATTCGTTCCGCTTCCATTTCTGGCCGCGAAATCCGTGTTGCGTGACGACAATCCAACCGCTTTCTTCGGCGATTTCGAGGTGTTTCAGGACGGTTTTCTTGTCGAGGCCCGTCAGGTCCACCAGTTCCGAAATCGGCGGATAGCAGGAACCACCGGTCGCATCCATTTTCAGGCCAAGCGTATGCAGCACAAGGCGCGTGATCGGCGGAAGGCCGGATTTACCGACCGCGTGACGCCATGACCATGCGCGCGACATTGCGCCGTGATCCGGTTCCATCACTGTGCACCGCCTTTCCGCACCACGTCGCGCAGGAATGAGCGCACAGCATGGACGCCGAGAACAACCGTATGCGGCAATCCGCCATCCGGCAGGCGTGTGGCGTTGATGGCTGCAAATTCTACGTCCAGCGCGTCCACGCCGAGCGTGAAATGCGCCTCCTGCAAAACCCGGCGGATAGTGGTGTGGTCGCGGTAGATGACGCCCTGCGGCGCGCGCAAAAGCCAGTCCGCGCGCGCCGCGTCCGTCTGGCAGTCCGCCAGAATTTCAACGATGGGCATGAGGTCGGTCATCGGCTGATTTCCCGCTCAACCTTGCGCGCGAGAACGCGGTAGCTGTCCATCGCCTTGCAAAGATCGCCATGCGCCCGGCGCTGGTCAGCAGCGGCTTTTTCGGCGCGCGCGGTCGCTTCCTCGCAGGCAAGGAACGCACCTTCCACCAGCTTCGTCTCTTTCAAGAACTCGTCATAAAGCGGGTTCGAGCCAGCCGGGCCGAAGAACTGGTCGCGGACCTGCGCCACCCAATCGCGCGGCACGCCCAAATCCTTTGCCACGGCAGAATCCGTCCAGGGGGATTTATAGGCGTCCTTGGCGTAAACCTCGTCCAGCTTGTCATTGATAATGCGCCGGTCCTCGCGGCTCATTTCACGGGGCTTGTCTGCAATCGTCGCTACCGTGTCCACCATGGCTTTTTGTCCTTTACGCTTGGCAGGGGCGGCGTGGATCGGGCAGAAATCCTTGCGCGGATTGCCGCCGACCACCCATCCCTTGTTCTGGAAATGTTGTGTTGCCGCGATTGGCGGCTTGCGATTGACCCCGGTTTGATGCGGGAAATAGGCGACAGCACCGCAGCAGGCGCATGTGATCTGCATGGCCTTCGTGGACTTGTCGCCGTAGGGGATGGAAACTTCTGGAAAGATGCGGTCGCTCACCGGGAACTCCCTCTTTTCCACGCTTCGAAGTCCTTCCGAAAATGAAGGAAGGCGGCTTGCGCGCGCGGGTCGTTGTCGATTTCTTTTTTGCTGGAAATGGCGAGGATGCTTTTCAAACGCGTGTGGGCCTGCGCCTTGTCGCGCACCGGCCCGCCCGCGCCCTTGATTTCAAGGAAGCGCTGGAAGGTGCGGTCTGAAAGCAGGATTGCAGCCTGCGCCGCGTACTTTTTCCGCACGGCGGCGGTTTGCTGCGCCTCCAGCTGCTTTTTCAGGTTCCGAACGGCATCAGACGCCCGACCGATAAGGCCCAAGAGAAAGGCGAGATTTTCCGCCGCCCCGCAAATCAGGTCGCGTTCGTCCGGCAGGGCGTCGGCATGCAGCGTGCAGATAAGCGCCTCATCACCCGTCGAACGGCGGGCGATGACTGCGATATTGTTCCCGCGTGGCTCGAAAGCCCATACGTCGCCGTCGATGCGCGCCGAAAGGTAGCGGAGGCGATCAACGGCTTTTTGCTCGCGAGCGCGGGCAGGATCGACAAGCTTATTCATCGTTCAGCCCGCCATCATCGCCAGATACATCATGCTGGCACCGAGTGCGCCAACAGCGAAGCAGATCGACCCACTGACCAGATCAAGGCGGCATTCGTTGAAACGGACGCCCGCGCAAAGGCAGGTCAACAAACCGACTATGAAGAAAGCGATGGTCATCATGCCGCCTCGCTTTCCGCCGTGACGGCGGTTTCCTGCGGCTGGAAATCCTTCCAATCCACACGGCGGACCACGGTGGCGCTGCCGTAATTTCCGGACTCGTCACGCTCCCAAACAAACCACGCCGTATTCATGCGGCTGCTGGCTTTGTTTCCTTCCCATCCGTCGCGGTGCATCATCGGGAGACGGCGCTTGAAAACGTAGACGCGTGCGGGCGGGCAATCGTCCATAACGAAATTGCGGTCGTCGTCCGCGAACCCGCAGAGGAAATTCAGATTGAGCAAAAGCGCCATCTTGCGCGGCTGGTAAATCCGCAGGGCGTGGGCGACGAAGGCGTTCAGCACGTCGCCGTAGGGCGGATTGGTGACGATATCGTACGAACCCGGTTCGTCCGGCTGCGAGGTCAAGAAATCCTGCACCGCCTGCAATTCGCCGTTGCTATCCGCCGTACCGTAATCGTTGATATCGGCCAACACGACGCCGTAGTGAAACGCTTCCAGCATGCGCGAGATGGCACCGCGTCCGCAGGCGGGTTCCAGCACGCATGCGGAAAATTCTTCCAGCGCCAACAGCGTAAACATCGCTTCCGGCGGCGTCTCGTAGAGGTTCGCCCCGCGCTCTTCCTTCGTGGCGCTGGCCGTGCCGACCGCCGCACGAAGGTTAGCCTTCGTCGGTTCCAGCCCGGCGGCAAGACGCGCCTGAATTGCACGCTCTACAATGCCGGGTTCACGATGTTCCGCCGCAGCGAGCTTGCGGGCCTCAACAAGTTCCTTACTTGAGAGTCCCGTGTCAGCAACGAAAAAACCACTTCCATCGGAAGTGGTTTTCGGCCTGCCGCCGGAAGATGCAGTTCCCGCCGCTTTCGCCTCATCCCATTTGTCGGCAATGAGGATTTTCGCGCGGGCTTCGATCAAAAGCGCGTCGGCCTGCATGCGCCGAGCCTTGGCGACCAGCTTTTCGGTTGCGCCGATCTGTTCGGCGAATTGCGCGGCGGTCTTCGCCTGATTATAGGCGACCGATGCGACGATGCGGGCGTTCATAACGTCGCCTTCGTCCAGCAGCGCACGCGCCCGCTCTACCGTGGCGACCAATCCGGAAGCGTCCACGACCGGCACCACGGCGGTTTCCGTTTCGCGTTCCGGCATGTCGCCCGGCTCCGCAATGCCTTCCAGCATCGCCAGCATTTCGCGGGCGCGGTCGGTCGGGTAATAGGTCTTGGCGTCTTTCTTGTCCCGCGTCAGGTAACCGTTGCTGACGGACTTATTCGCGCTGATACCCTGCTGCTGCGATTCGACCGTCACTACACCATCGCGAACGGCTGTGGTAATGATCGCAAGAGCGTTCGGGCCGGGCTTGGGAAGCTTGACTTGCTTGTAAGGGGCCATCAGTGCGACCTCATCAAACGATCAAGGTACGCCTGCCCCAAGCCGGTAAGCTTCGCAGTCTCTCCATCGGCGGCAATGTGGAGATAGCCGCAGTTGCGGCATTCTTCGGCGACGATATGGTAAGCGAGGCCAAGAGCGGACAAATCCAACTTGCCGCCCTCGCATTTCACATGCCGCAAAAAGCCCCTTGCACGTTCGGACAAGGGGCGCTTCATCAGTTCGGTGATAGCCGGATCGGTCTGGCGCTTCATTCCGCACCCCCGACAACGCTAAGCCCGACCTTGTGACCGCCCTTGGCTTTCACACTGGCGAGCGCCTTGCGAAATGCGGCCAGACCGGCTCCCAGTTCCGCCGCGTCACGGTCCATTTTGGTCGCTTCGGCTGGCGTCACAACCATGTCGGCAATAGCAACTGCGCCGCCGGAAATCAGATCGCCAGCCTTGCGCACCATTTCGGAATAGGTGACGACGACGCACTGTTCGGCGGCGCGCTCATTTTCCGGGTCGGCCAGCCGCCGCCCGTTAAGTTCCGCCATCGCAGAGGTGACGACCGGCACGCCGCATTCGCTTTCCAGCGCATAGACAGCGTGCAGCGGCATCAATTCCGGGTCGGTCGCATTGTTCATGCGCCCGATGTGGCTTTTCGAGATCGAGGAAATTTCCGCAGCACGCTCGATACCGCCCACGAGGCGGATAAGGTCACGTTGCGCGGCTTTGATGCGGTGAAACCATGCGTTTGAAATCATGAGACAATACCTTTCCCGCGCCGGGAAAATCCCGGCGTTTTTCCCGTGGTGGGAATTGATTGGAGATGAGAGTTTCAGGGCGTCAGGAAGTTACGGAGGCCCACATGCAAAACGAGAGTTGCCCGCGCCGGGCGAGAAGAAGGAAAGCGCACCGGCGCGGGTCGCAGCAGGCCGGGAGGATTGGCCGCGCGAAACGGAAAAGACGCCGCTCATTCTGCGGCCTCCAACTCAGCGGGTCCGAACACGTCCGCGCGCTGAATATGGCGGGAAACACCGAAGGCTTTTTCGAGCTTAAGGACATGCTCTGGCGGAATTGCCTTCCACTGCGCCACCGCTTGCGGGGTTACCCCAATCGCGCGCGCAATCGCGCTAGCGCCGCCTGCGGCACCTTTTACTGCGATTAACCCATTCTGATTGAGGTTCGTTTCCATGAGCGCGATTAAAAGCACAGCTTTAAAATCGATGCAAGCTATACTTAAATGGACGAAAGATGAAAGTTCCCCTTTCATCGCGGCCATGGATCACATCGAACTTAGAAAAAAAATTGGCCAAGCCATTAGAACCGCACGTATTCGGCGCGGCTTGGTTATGCGCGATCTAGCCGAAGCGGGTGGCGTCAGCACTGGCGCAGTCGGCAACTGGGAACGCGGCGCGAATGCTATTGCCATGGAGCATCTGCAAGCCATCTCGCAAAAGCTGCGAATCGATCCTGTTGCGCTCAGCAACGGTTCGCTGCGGTATCTTGATGAAGAGGAAGCCCTCGCCGACGCCGAACAGGTCACAGATTTCGGACCTGCGCCGACAGGCCCTATGGACGTTGAGGTCTTGGGGGTAGCTGTCGGCGGAGATGACGGAGATTTCACCTTGAACGGCGAAGTGTCCGGGTATGTTCGAAGACCCCCAGGAATTGCGCATCTTAGGAAAGTCTTCGCACTCCACGTACTCAGTGACAGCATGATTCCAAGATACGACCCCGGCGAACTCATCTATGTCGGCGGGCGCGAGGCTGTAGCAGGGGATCACGTGGTTATTGAAATGTTCCCAGACGAGGGCGCGACAGTCGGCAAGGCATATGTGAAGAAGCTCAAAGGGCGGACGAAGGGCGCTATAGTCTGCGAACAATACAATCCGCCAAAGGAACTACAGTTTGACCAGTATGCCATCAAGAACATGTGGCGCATCATCCCGCTTCGCGAACTGCTTGGCTATTAATGCGCCAAGCCTCCGCCCGGATGCGGTCCGTTTCAAACGAAAATGCTGCTTGGATCGAAATATTTCGGCCATCCGATCCTTCTGATTGGCAGGCTGAGCAAACCAATCGACTGCCCAATTCCGCAATCTGCGTAGATGGGGTCACCCCGCGCAATCGGTAAAGTTCCTGCGGCTTCCGCCAGCGCATACGGCCACAATCCCCACACTCAATAGAAAGCGAAAGCACTTGGTTTAGTGTCGCACCGGCACCCGATTGCATCCTTTTCTCTCCGTTTGTTCTCTTTGTGTTCCAATAATTGATTCTTTTTCCGACCTTGTCGAATCGTTTTTTAGCGCTTTCATTTTAAAGTATGGCTTGCAAGCATTTTAAAGCTGTGCTTACTATCGCCGCCATCCGAGCCGCTAAACCTCTCTGCGGCGCGGCAGACTGCCGGGCGGCGCACCCTCGAAATGTGAACATGCCGCCCGGCTCCCTCAACGAAAGAAGGATGAAGCCTTATGCTTGCAATGTTCAAAAGCCTCGTCGGAGACAAGGCAAAGAAGTTTTCCGGCAAGACCGATTTTCTGGAAGCGGTTTGCGCCGCGTCCGCCCTCGTCGCCACCGCTGACGGCGAGCTTGACGATAAGGAGCTTCTGGCCGCCGTCGCCGCCGTGAAGTCCAACGCCGCCCTTTCTGGCGCGTTCGATGCCCGCGCCATCGAAACGACGATGGACAAAATGTGCAGCCGCGCCGTGGGCCGCGTTGGCAAGGCCGGTCTTTTCAAGGAAATCGAAGACATCAAGGCCGACCACGACATGAGCGAAACCGTGCTTCTGGTCGCGCTGGACGTGGCGGACAGTGGCGGCATTTCCGACGACGAAAAAGCAGTGCTTGCGAAAATCGCGTCCACTGTTGAGCTTGATCTGGCCAAGTACCTCTAACCATGGCGACCGCGAAGAATATCGCCTTGGCAACGGCGGCGGGCCTTCTCGTTACGATGCAGGCCCTCTTCTTTTCCTTCGCCATGGACCTCGTTTCCAGCGTCCTGCTGGTCGCAATCGGCTTCGTCGCAGGCCGCTTGTCCCGCTGAAAAGCCCTCCTGAGCATGAGGAAAAAGGCTCGCCCCACCCAATCAGGAGATACCGGAATGCGCATTAATACCGTGAACGACACCGAACTGACGCAGGCAATGGCGGACGCCATCCAGCGCGTGGGCGAAGGCTGCACGAAAGCCGACCTTCGGGAATGGTTCACCGCTGACGAAATCCACCGCTGCGGCGATGCAGCTATTGCCCGCTTCCATGACATGCGCGTTCAGGACGCACGCGAGGCCGCCTGATGCCGTTCGGCGATGGCCTTCGGGCCATCATCCAACCGCATCACCGGAGAGCAAAATGGATACCGATGTAAAGAAGATTCGGCAGCGCGCCTTGTATCTGCGTCATTGTGCAGAAGTCGCGGAACGCAACTTTGTCCCACCGACCATCACCGAAGATGAAGATGAGGACGAAACTCCGAAGCCGTTGCATGCGCGCCTGCGCGAAGCTGCGAACGAGGCGATTGCGGCGGCAAGCGCCCTCGAAATGGCGAATGACCTTTGGCAGTACGCCGACGAGTTGAACCGCGCCACAATGGACGAAGCCAAGAAGCTCGATTGGTACGACGACGCCTTCACAGGCTTCTGTGACGGCATGGCCGCAGCCTGAAACGTCCGCTCCGGTTTCCGCCTCCCGCGAGGCGGTTTCCCGAACGGATGGAGGTAGCTTTGATCCAGATTTCCCCGATGTACCCGCTTAACCGCCAGCAGCTTGGCACATTCCGCAAGGAACGCGAGCAACCCTATTGCCGCTTCTTTCTGGCCTGCGTCGCTGCGGTTCTCATCCTTTCGATCATCGGCGGCGCGGCGCTTTGCGCCACCCGGCTCGCCGAAATCGAACGCTATCACGCCGCCGCCGCGCGCGTGTGACCTTCCTCCAAACCACAAGGAACCATCCGCATGAAGAAAATACACGATGCCTCCACCATCATCGGCATGCTGGAAAACGGGCAGCTAAACCCCGCCTTTTCCGCCGAGATCGGCCAGACGCTGGAAAAGCTTTCGGACATGTCCGAAGCCAACCCCATGCAGAGCTTCAAGGGTTCAGTGACCTTGAAACTGTCCCTGTCCGTCAAGGACGGCATGGTGACGATTGCCGCCGACATGGAATCCAAGACCCCGAAGCTGCCGCGCAAGAATTCGGTCTTTTGGGTTGTCGAAGACGGCGCGCTTTCGACCGAGCATCCCCGCCAGCACGACATGTTCACGCCGCGCGAAGTCTCCGCAAGCTGATTTCCCAACTTTAGCAACCGCGACCGGCCAGTGACCGGCGCACCAACAGAGGAACTGAAATGGACCAACTCACCCAAACCGCCGTCGCCGAAATCGCAAAGCTCGCGGCTTTGACCAACGCCGCGATTGTGCAGGTTCCGGCACCTGCCGACGCCAAGGGCATTCCCTCCACCGTCCCGGCGCTGCTGGACCCGACCAGCGGCAGGCTGGCGGACGTGTCCGCGATCTTCGCACCGTGGCGCACCCGCCCGGAGCGCAAGCAGGGCACCGCCTATGCCGAGACGCTGGAATCCTTCGTCCAGCTTGTCGAGCGCCACCAGACGGAAAACAGCGTCATCTTTGCGGTGACGGACTGGCGCGACCCCACGTTCACCGCCGTCATCGACTATCACGGCGACGACCCGGACAACGGCAAGCACCGCGTGCACTATGCGTTCCCGCTTTCCGAAGAATGGAAAGCTTGGCAGAGCATCAATGGCAAGGCCCTGACGCAGAACGAGTTTGCGGAATTCATCGAAGACCATATCGCCGAACTGGCCTCGCCGGACTCTGACGAGGTGAAAGACCTCGAATTGCTGTTCAAGGCCAAAGTGGCCTATCCGAATGAACTGGTAGTGCTGTCGCAGGGCTTGCAGATCAACGCCGAAACCCGCGTCAAGACGGCTGTGAAATTGCAAACCGGTGAAAGCCAGATCGTTTTCGAGGAAGACCACAAGAACGCCAACGGCGACCCGATCACCGTGCCGGGCGTCTTCGTCCTCAATATCGCGCCGTTTTTCCAGGGTGAAAGCATTCGCTTGCCCGTGCGCCTGCGCTACCGCCTTCGCGAAGGCAAGCTTTCGTGGACCTGCATGCTTTACCGGCCCGATACCCACATCACCAAGGCCGTGACCTTCGCCCTGCACGAAACCGCCGCAGAACTTGGCCTGCCGAAGTTCGCGGGCAAGCCGGAAATGTCGGCCTGATTTCAGCCAAAGCGCGGGCGGGTGTCGCCCGCGCTCGCAATCAAAGTCACTGAGAACGGTACAACATGACCGCCGCCATACCAGCCGCTCACAGAAAACAACGTCGCCCTACCCTCCGAGTTCGCGACGTGACCGCTACGCTTGAGGCCTTGAAAAAGAACGGCATGACGCCGACCGCGCTGGACACATTGCCAGACGGCACATTTCGATGGCATTTTACGCCTCCGGCACAGAACGACGAAGACGATTTGGACCGCGAACTTGCGGAGTTTGATAAGAAGCATGGTTACAGTTGAGCTAAAGGGCATCCACACCGTAAAGGCCAAGGGCAATGTTTACTATTACGCTTGGCGCGGTGGCCCAAGGCTCGACGGCCACCCGGGAACGGCTGCTTTCATGGCATCCTATAACGAAGCCATTGCAAACCGCATGGAACCGGAAAGCGGACGCTTCCGCTCAATCATCACCCACTACAAAGCAACAGAGTTTAAGAAGCTCGCCGATTCGACGAAGCGCGTGTGGTCGCCTTGGATTGATCGCATTTCCGAACACTTCGGTAATCTGAGCATTGCGCAATTCAACCGCACTGACAAAATTCGCCCCCGCATCCGGCAATGGCGCGGCCAGTATAGCGACACACCCCGGGCTGCAGACACGGGCATGCAGGTTTTATCCCGCATCCTATCCCATGGCGTTGATCCGATGGGAAAGCTGAGTGCAAATCCAGCCGAAGGCATCAAGCATCTATATAGCTCCGACCGCTCAGAAATCATCTGGACGGACGCCGACATTGCGCAAGTCAAAGCAGAATGCTCTGACGAGGTGAAATGGGTGATTGACCTTGCCGCCCACACCGGCTTGCGCGTCAGCGATCTACTTAAGCTTTCATGGTCGCATGTCGGACCCGATGCCATCATAATTTCGACCGGCAAAAGTAGGCACAAGCGCGAAGCGATCATACCGCGTTATGATGCACTGAATGAAATTCTTGAGCGCATCCCAAAGCGCTCGCCCGTCATCCTTACCAGCTCCAAAAAGAAGCCATGGAAGCCTAGCGGATTGAATACGATGTTTTGGCGGGCGAAAGAGAAAGCGAAAATGCTCGAACGCGATCTCCACTTCCACGACCTACGAGGTACAGCCGCGACAAAATTCTATAACGCAGGCCTTTCGGTGCGCGTGATCGCCGAAATCATGGCGTGGGAGGAGGAGACAGTCGGAAAAATTATCCGCCGGTATGTGGGCCGCAATTCAGCGACATTGGAACATATCAACATGCTCAACAGTAAAAGCAAAGATAAATCTGGATGATTCACGGCGTGGGCCTGATCCAACCAAAATGAAAAAATCCTTGTTCCAATGGAAGGATTGTTCTTGGCTCGCGAAATCTAGACTGCCCATGCACCTGATGGTCCCAAAACTCTGCATAGTAGAACTTGAGGAGGAAAGAAAAAAACTCGTCCACACTAATCGGCGAGACCAGTGGAATACGACAACTGCCAATACCTATATGGATGTGCGCATCAGGATGTTCCCCAGGAGGTCTTCGGTCCTGCTCGCGCTTAGGTGGCTCAAAGTCGAACCGCATGAAGCCAAGCCGAGGCGCGTCTAGCGCCCCTGCAAGACAGGCGTCGTCGACAATGTCATAAATCGTTTCATCAGCAGTTGACCGCAAATCGAGCTTGGCGGGGCACGGAAAATAGAGATATCTATGATTGGTTATTCGCCCTTCACAGGTGCTATATTTTAGCTGCACGAGTGATCCATCAAACAATATACAGGAGTATTTTGCCTGCCGTAGACACGCGAGGTAATGGATTGTGCTTCCCTCCGCGATATCTGCGCCAGTTTCATCGCCAGAAATCTTTGATGTGTCGCCCACCTCTATAGTAGTTATGTTTGTCGTTCTTGTTGGAACGACTTGTCTGAATTCGTTAACAAACCCGACTTCTGCCAGCGTTCCTAGATATGAGGTCAAGGCCAGATGGTTCATTATTGGATGTTCCGGAAGACCGCTTGTATTTCAGGGGACAATGATGATGCGCTGATTTGCCCGCTCTTTAGTAGCAACAAAATTCTCTCAACTGCTGCTTGGTCTTGACGAAGACCATCGATCTCGTCCTGCGGCCGGTCTCTATGCAGAAGCCGTATTTTCTTCAGGTCCTCTTGGGTTGGATAAATGAAATTCAGTTCGAAGTTCGATTGCCGGATTCGGTTGAATTCCGCGATTAGGTTAGCCATTGAAGGACCAGTCCCCGTGACCCTCACCCAAGCTCTCGAGCGCGTCATAGCTGTGAAGAGCATATTTCTCTTCCGCGCTAGGCCGAAGCCCTGAGAACACGACTCAGCACCTAAGACGTAGACAAAAGGGGCTTCATTGCCTTTTGCTCTGTAGATCGACGTTATCGCCACGCTGTTGGAGGTGAAAACCTCATCAAGCGAACTGGTCACGCCGACGAGATGCCCCCCAATTCCTCGGGCACCTAAACTCTTTATAAGCTTTCCACCGATCGATCGCGAAGTGTACGGATCGGGTATGACAACTAGGATATCATCAAGTTCAAGCTCATCTTCATTTACATTCGAGGCGATCTGGTTAGCGACCCATTCAACCTCATCCCCCAATGTGTCGAACTGAATGAACCTCAAGCTTTCCTCTGGACTCAAAAGCTCGGAAAAAAATGCCGGTGTCGAAGCCTCATCACGACGGAGCCGGACATGCGATCCAGCCGTCAGCGGGCCCTGCACTATAGAATAGCCAATATCGGTCCAGAGTTCAGATCCATCGAAGAGTTGGATAAGGTTGCTCGGTTCATTCGGTGCTTGTTCGCGCGCCGTACCGAAACCGAGGCCGTGTGCGGCTGTCAGATTCCAAGGCGAGTTTCTATAGCATATCGGCAAGACAATATCGCTTCTTGCCCTGCCGGGTTCGTTTCGCAATTCAACGTTCGGTGTGCCATCTGGCCGAACGCCAAATAGGCTCTCTGCCGGGAGCATGTCGAAGTCAGACAGGTTTTGAAGTTCATCGTAGGCGTATACGATTCGCTTGGGGTCTTTCGTATATAGAAAAACCAGTTCAAAAAACTCTGCGGGGAAATCTTGGGCTTCGTCTATAAGAATTACATCGTAAATTGGACGAATCTCGCCACCAGCTTTCGATGCCTGTAGCAATTCGCTGCACGCCCCTCTAAATGCGCCATTCTGACCATATTTGCTGGACGCCTCAGAGAACGTCATTTTTTTAAGCGATGCAGCTTCCGCGAAGCTGGTGTAGAGGCCCGGTGTCGTCGCGCCACCCCAAGCATGCATCACTAAAAGCTTGGACCAGTCAGGTTCGCTTTTCGAGAACTCAAAACAGAACTGACGCACTAGCCTGCGGAATTGCTGATAAAGAGTTCTAGTCTGAAAGGTTATTACAATCTGCCAGTCGGGGTTTTTCGTGTGTAAAAAAGCAGCCTTCAATGCCAGTACGATGGTCTTACCGGAACCTGCTAAGCCACGAATGCGCTGAACGCCGGACGGAATTTCTATCGCAGCCTTTTTCTGAAAAGCATCGAGGTTAGCAATTTTCTTTTCGATCTCTTTGATTATCGCTCCACGCGATCCGGTTTTGCTGACAGCCGCCCTTTGTTTTTTAGGTCGGATAGTTGCTGTTCGCTCGATTACCGAGCACAGGCGCTCATAATACGCTCGGGGAATCTCGACACCTTGCTGCAGTGCGCTATTAACTTGGTCGATAGTTAGAAAGCGTACGTATTCGTCATCAAAAGATTGATCTACTGATAGCGTTATGACGTTGACAGGCACCTGTAGCTTGGAGCGCTTAACGAGGCCATCGTCCTCCAATAGTTTTGAATGAAGTGCGTTGTAGAGACGCTCGGTAGAGGATTCGATTTCTTCGAACTCCTCCTGTTTCCCCGGGTCATTGTTCCCGTGCTCCAAATCGAATGCCCAAACTCCGTGAAAGGGAGACACATAGAGCGCGTCAACCTTAACGTTGCCCTGTGCGTTCAGTAGTATTGGGTAACCGAGATACAGAGTGCCCGGTACGTTGCCCGCGCCAAAAACTTCAACGAGCTGGCGTTGCGCCATCGACACATGCTGATCGCCGTAGATAATCTCAGCCACGTCACTCTCCAGTCTCTGCATTCAACATCTGGATTGTCTATTTGGGAACAAGGCACCTTGCAAGCGCTGGCCACATTTACCGAACCTTTATGGGCATGTTTGAAAAGAGATTTCGAAGCCAATTTACACTACTTAAAACCTACCATCGAAGCACAAAGACAATAGGTAAAGAGGTCAAACGGTGAACACCGTGTGTAAAACAACCTGTAAAATTCGCAGCTTCTTCAACAATCATAATCGGCTAGAAGCCCTGAGAAATAAGGTGGAGCGGGTGAAGGGAATCGAACCCTCGTATTCAGCTTGGGAAGCTGCTGCTCTACCATTGAGCTACACCCGCGCAGGCTAAGACATCGGACAGTTCGCGGCGGGTGTCAAGCGGCCCGCCGGGGTTCATTATTCGGCGCGGAAATGTTTGGAGAGCTTCAGCCCCTGCGCCTGATAGTTTGAGCCGAGGCCGGTGCCATAGAGGCCTTCCGGTTTTTCCAGCATGTGTTCGTAAACCAGCCGGCCGACGATCTGGCCGTGTTCCAGGATGAAGGGCACCTCGTGGCTGCGGACTTCAAGTACGGCGCGGCTGCCGGTGCCGCCGGCCTGCGCATGGCCGAAGCCAGGATCGAAGAAACCGGCGTAATGCACGCGGAATTCGCCCACCAACGGGTCGAAAGGCGTCATTTCGGCTGCATAAAGCGGTGGCACATGCACGGCTTCGCGTGAAACGAGGATATAGAATTCATCCGGATCGAGGATCAGTTCCGCACGCCCGCGCGCGAAGAGCGGTTCCCAGAAATCGAGGACATCGTGCTGGGCCTTCTTGTCGACATCCACCACCGCCGTATGATGTTTGCCGCGGTAACCGATCAGCCCGTTCTCACCGAAACCCTTGAGGTCGATCGACAGCGCAATGCCGCCGCCCGTCACGTTCGGGTTTTCGCTAGCTACCAGCGTTTCCGTCTCGTGCAGCTTCAGCACTTCACTTTCATTGAGAAGTGCGTGGCCGATGCGGAAGCGAATCTGCGACAGGCGCGAGCCGCGGCGCACCACGATGGGGAAAGTGCGCGGGCTGATTTCCAGATAAAGCGGACCAGTATAGCCAGCCGGAATCTTGTCAAATTCCTGGGCATTGTCGGTCATCACGCGGGTGAATATATCAAGCCGGCCGGTCGAGCTTTTCGGATTGGCTGAGGCCGACATGTCCGCCGGCAGAGCAAGGCTTTCCATCAAGGGAACGATATAGACACAGCCGGTTTCCAGCACCGCACCCTGGCTGAGATCGACCTCGTGCAGGCTGAAGCGGTTGAGCTTGTCGATGACGCGGGTTCCGGGGCCAGGCATGAAGCTGGCGCGGACGCGGTAAGCTTTCGAGCCGAGCCGCAGATCGAGGCTGGCGGGCTGCACCTGGTCGACATCGAGATCGGCCTCGCTTTTCAGCTTGTCGCCCGCAAACAGCGCCCGGATTGCGCCATCCGCCAAAATGCCCGTGGTTCTCGTCCCCGTGGTTCTCGTCATGGTCATCATTCCTTTTTACGGCGACAAAACCAAAAGGAAAGCATTGACGCAAGCCGGTAACGGCAGTATGGCAAGCTTATCCCGTGGTGATTTGGCCGGTCGGCTTGCAGCCACGTTAAACAAGTGGCTAAAAAGACCGGGTGCTAGGAACCGGTCTGCTTTTGCGGCCGGTTTTTTTGTTTTGAAGGTGATCACATGAGCAATAAATGGCGCCCGGCAACCCAGCTCGTTCACGGCGGTACGCTACGCTCACCCTATGGTGAAACGTCGGAAGCGATCTATCTGACCCAGGGTTTCGTTTACGAAAACTCCGAAGCCGCCGAAGCCCGCTTCAAGGGCGAAACGGATGGCTTCATCTACGCCCGCTACGCCAGCCCGACCAATGACATGTTCGAAAAGCGCATGTGCCTGCTGGAAGGCGCGGAAGACGCGCGCGCGCTTGCCTCCGGCATGGCCGCCGTCACCGCCGCCATCATGTGCCAGCTGCGCGCCGGCGATCACATCGTTGCCGCACGAGCCCTTTTCGGCTCCTGCCGCTGGGTGGTGGAAACGCTCGCACCGAAATACGGCATCGAATGCACGCTGATCGACGGACGTGATCTCGACAATTGGGAAAAGGCGATCCAGCCGAACACCAAGCTGTTCTTCCTTGAAAGCCCGACCAACCCGACGCTCGAAGTGGTTGATATTGCCGGTGTGGCGAAGCTCGCCAACCAGATCGGCGCGAAAGTGGTGGTCGATAACGTCTTTGCGACGCCGCTTTTCCAGAAGCCGCTCGAACTCGGCGCCCATATCGTGGTTTATTCGGCCACCAAACATATTGACGGCCAGGGCCGCTGCCTGGGTGGCGTGATCCTCTCCGACAAGAAGTGGATCGAAGAAGAGCTGCAGGACTATTTCCGCCATACGGGCCCGGCCATGTCGCCGTTCAACGCCTGGACGCTTCTGAAGGGCATCGAGACCCTGCCGCTTCGCGTCAAGCAGCAGACGGAGAATGCCGCGAAGATCGCCGATTTCCTCGCCGATAGCGGCAAGGTCGCCAAGGTCATCTATCCCGGCCGCGCCGATCATCCGCAGGCGGATATCATCGCACGGCAGATGTCCGGAGGCTCCACTTTGGTGGCCTTCGAACTGAAGGGCGGCAAGGACGCAGCCTTCAAGTTGCAGAACGCGCTTGAGATCGTGAAGATTTCCAACAATCTCGGCGATGCCAAGAGCCTCATCACCCATCCCGGTACGACGACACACAAGAACCTCTCCGACGAGGCGCGTGCCGAACTCGGCATTTCCGGAGGCACCCTGCGCCTTTCCTGCGGCATCGAGGATACCGACGATCTGCTGGAAGATCTCGCAAAGGGTCTTGCGGCCGTTTCCGCCTGAAAATTCAATCGGCAAATCGCCATGGCCCGACCCAGGTGTCGGGCCATGGTTTGCCTGATCGGCCGCAAAAGTCCGCAACAAGCAACCCATATTTACCTTTATTGTTATCCCTAACGCTGGAAAACAGCGCAACAGGAGATGCCTCCTGCCCGTCAAGTCATTCATTTTCTTGACGATAGCCAGAGCCTATAGTGTAGGATGTGGCGGCAGGCATAATATTGAGGTGTGGCGCGTATGTATCGTGCTCTGACAAGGGATATCGAGGTGACGGTCGATCCGTATTATCTCGAGGAACAATCCGACCCGGATGACGATCGTTACGTCTGGGGCTATAAAGTCGTGATCGCGAACAATTCCGATGTCCCCGTAAAACTCGTCAACCGTTATTGGCATATCACCGATCAGAACGGACAGGTGGACGAGGTCTACGGGCCGGGCGTCGTGGGTGAACAGCCGCAGCTCAAACCAGGCGACAGCTATGAATATTCCTCGGGCTGCCCGCTGGATACGCCTTCAGGCCTGATGTTCGGCCATTATGAGATGGAAACGGAAAATGGCGAGGTGTTCAATGTCACCATACCCGCCTTTTCGCTGGATTCACCCGGCCTGATGCGCGTCCTGAACTGACGACATCCGCCCGGCAAAGGAAAAGCCGCGCCTGTTAGAGCGCGACTTTCGATTCAGGCATTCTCAAAAGATTCAGGCATTCTCAAATTCGCTGACATCGTAGCGATAGGTGGTGGAGCAGAACTCGCAGGTTACGGCGATGGCGCCGTCTTCCTCGCTCGCCTTGATCTCCTCGGCGGTGAAGCCGGAGAGCACACCCTTGATCTTGTCTCGCGAGCAGCTGCAACGGTCGAAAATGGCCTGCGGATCATAGATGCGCACGCCGCTTTCGTGGAAAAGCCTGTAGAGCAGGCGTTCCACCGGCACCTGCGGATCGGTCAGCTCATCGGTATCGATCGTGTTCAGCAGCGTCACGGCTTCGGTCCAGGCATCGTCCTCCTGCACCTCGTGGCCACCTTCGTCACCATCGCCACCATGCAGATCGCGCATGCGCAACCGCTCGGGGGCCTGCGGCAGGAACTGCGCGATCAAGCCACCTGCACGCCAGCCGTGGCGCGGCTTGCCTTCACTGTCGCGGTCGAAGAACTCCGCGACGCCAAGGCGCACGCGGGTGGGAAGCTGTTCCGACTGGCGGAAATAGACCCCGGCAATGTCTTCCAGCGAGGAGCCATCGAGCGGCACGATACCCTGATAGGGCTGCATGCCCGCGCCCTGATCGATGGTGAAGGCGAGAATACCATTGCCCAGCAATTGCTCCGGCGAGGTTTCACCGGCCGCAACCGCTTCCGCCAGCCGCTCCTCATCAAAACGGGCGTAAGCGCGCATGCTGTCCGGCGCGGAGAAATCCGCGACCAGCAGGTCAACCGGGCCGTCGCCCTTGGTCTGGACGGTCAGCTTGCCGGAAAACTTGAGCGAGGTGCCGATCAGCGCCGTGAGGACCGTCGCTTCCGCCAGCAAGCGGGCAACCACGGCGGGATAGTCATGCCGTTCGAGGATGGCGTTCAGCAGCGGCCCGACCTGCACGCCGCGGCCGCGTACATCCAGACCTTCGACCTGAAAAGGCACAACCTTGTCGTCGCCAGCAAAATTGAGATCGTCCAGTTCAACCGTTACATCTGCCATGTTGATACTCCTTGGCGCAGCCGTGGCGCCGCTACCGTCCAAAAGTCCGGCTTTCAAATGTGGTTTTTGCTTGTCGCACAGAGACCCGGGAAGCGAAACCGCCTCCGGAGAAAAACGTGCAATTGTGATGATGGCCCGCCAGCAAACCGACGCGTCTCTTCGAAGCCCCACAGATGGTAATCGATGCGTGTCAGTTCAAGCACCCGGCCCGAAGACGATCAGGACGGGTGAATTTCTCAGATCACGCCCATGCACCATGCGATGACGGATTTCTGCGCGTGGAGACGGTTCTCCGCCTCATCGAAGACCACCGATTGCGGGCCGTCGATCACGGCGTCCGTCACTTCTTCACCGCGATGCGCCGGCAGGCAGTGCATGAACAGCGCGTCCTTCTGCGCCTTGGCCATCAGGGCCTCATTGACCTGATAGGGCTGGAAGATGTTGTGGCCGCGCGCCTTGTGCTCCTGGTTCATGGACACCCAGGTATCGGTGACGACACAATCCGCACCCGCGACCGCCTTGTCCGCATCATGATACAGCGCGATCTCGCCGCCATTGTTGCGGGCCCAGTTCATGAACTTGTCATGCGGTTCGGAACCCATCGGCACCGCCATCGTCATGCGGTAACCGAAACGTGCGGAGCCCTCGACGAAAGAGTGCAGCACGTTGTTGCCGTCGCCCGTCCAGGCAATGGTCTTGCCTTTGACCGGACCACGATGTTCCTCGAACGTCATGATGTCGGCCATGATCTGGCAGGGATGGGTATCATCGGTCAGGCCGTTGATAACAGGCACCGTCGCGTGTTCGGCAAGCTCGAGCAGGCGCGAATGATCCGTGGTACGGATCATGATGGCATCCACATAACGCGACAGCACCTTGGCGGTATCGCCGATCGTTTCCGCACGACCGAGCTGCATTTCAGTGCCCGACAGGAAAAGGGTCTCGCCGCCGAGCTGGCGCATGCCCACATCGAAGGAAACGCGGGTGCGGGTGGACGGCTTTTCGAAGATCATGGCCAGCATCTTGCCGGCCAGCGGCTTTTCCGCCGTTCCCGCCTTCGTGGCGACCTTGCGCGCGCGCGCATCGTCAAGAATTGTCCGCAGGTCCTGCGGGCCAACGGCCGACAGGTCGAGAAAATGTTTAGGTGAAGCCATTTCAAACTATCCCATGCTCGCGAGCCTCCAGGAAGAGGCCCGCTTTTATTGTTTCCTCAGGCGATTTTCGCCTGCTTGGCGGTCAGGGATGCGGCTGCCGCTTCCACGCGTGCCAACCCTTCGCGAGCCTCTTCCGCCGTCGTAACGAGTGGCGGCAGAAGGCGGATGACGTTGTCTCCCGCCGGTACGCCGAGCAGATGTTCCGCACGCATGGCCTGCAGCAGCTCACCCGAGGGAACTCTGGCCTTGATGCCAAGCAGCAGGCCTTCGCCGCGAATTTCCTCGATGACATCGGGATAACGATCCTTCAGCGAGGCAAGCCCCTGGCGGAAAACCAGTGCGACATCACGGACCTTTTCGAGAAAGCCGTCAGCGAGAACGACGTCGAGCACGGCATTGCCGACCGCCATGGCCAGCGGATTGCCGCCATAGGTGGTGCCGTGCACGCCGGCCGTCATGCCGGAAGCGGCATCCGCCGTTGCAAGGCACGCGCCGAGCGGGAAACCGCCGCCGATACCCTTGGCAACCGCCATGATGTCAGGCGCGACACCAGTCTGCTCATAGGCAAAAAATTTGCCCGTGCGGCCAACGCCGGTCTGGACCTCATCGAAAATCAGGAGCAGGTCGTGCTCATCACAAAGCGACCGCAGCAGCTGCAGGAATTCCTTGGCCGGCGCGCGGATGCCGCCCTCGCCCTGAATGGGCTCGATCAGAAGTGCGGCCGTCTCGGCCGTGATGGCAGCCTTCAGCGCATCGACATCACCGAACGGCACCTGGTCAAAACCTTCGACCTTGGGACCGAAACCTTCGAGATATTTCTGCTGGCCGCCGGCGGCGATCGTCGCCAGCGTGCGGCCATGGAAGGCGCCTTCAAATGTGATGATGCGGAACTTTTCCGGATGTCCCTTGGAATAATGGTAACGGCGCGCGGTCTTGATCGCGCATTCCAGCGCTTCCGCGCCGGAATTGGTGAAAAAGACCTTGTCCGCAAATGTCGCTTCCGTCAGTCGCTTTGCAAGCTTTTCCTGTCCGGGCACTTCATAGAGGTTGGAGACGTGCCAGACCTTCTCGGCCTGGGTCTTGATCGCTTCCACGAGGTGCGGGTGGGCGTGGCCCAGCGAGTTGACCGCAACGCCGGCCGCAAAATCCAGATATCGCTCGCCGCTTTCCGTGAAAAGCCAGACGCCCTCGCCTCGCTCAAAGCGCAGGGGGGCTCTTGCAAACGTATCGAACAATGGCGCGGCGGCTTCGGCCATGGCTGTATCACTCCTTGCGCGGACGCGCTGTCAGACGGTTGTCAATAGGCTCTGAGGGTTATCCCTCGCCTGAAAATCAAAAATGCCGCCTTGCGGCGGCACCGGCACTATTGTCAGTTCGCCTGCCGATGTCAACAAAAGTCCGCATTTGCCGGGCGTCTCAAGCAGTAGTAGATGGAAGCTTTCGAGGCCCAAGGTGTTGCCTTTCAGACTCAACTCACCAGCAAGTTGGGGAAAACCGGAAAATCGATTCCAGATGATTCCCCCGACTCTTGCCACGGAGTCGGGCTGGCACTAGGTTAATCGCTAATTACTAGACTGCATTGCGGCGGAACTAGTCACCGAAAATCTGGCGGAAACCACGCTTGCGGCACGCCCGCGGGGCGGAGAGGGATTCTGCCGACAATACACGCGAAAAGCGGAGAAGCGGCATGAACTGGACAGACGAGCGAGTCGAGAAACTCAAGAAATTGTGGGCCGAGGGACTTAGCGCCAGCCAGATAGCAGCGCAGCTGGGCGGTGTCAGCCGTAATGCCGTTATCGGCAAGGTTCACCGTCTCAATCTGCCGGGACGCGTCAAGGCCGGCGGTCCGGTCACTTCGGCGCGTTCCGCGCCCAAGCGCGCCGCCGCCCCTGCCCCGCGCGCGACGAATTTCGCCGGTCGTGTCGGCACGGCACCGGCCCGGATCCTGACGCGTTCCAACGCGGCAACGGCTCTTCAGGAAGAGATCGGCGTCGAGACTGCAGAAGTTCTCGATTACGTTCCTTCCAGAAACGTCGTCACCCCGATTTCCCGTCGCCTGACGCTGACGGAACTGACGGAGCGCACCTGCAAGTGGCCGGTCGGCGACCCCTTGAAAGATGATTTCCATTTCTGCGGTTGTGAAGCGCTGGAATCTTCGCCCTATTGCAAGTTCCATGCGAAGCTCGCCTACCAGCCGGTTAGCGAGCGCCGTAAGGCTTGAGTGTTGCGGCACGCATTTGACACTCAAAAACTACGGGCTTTCGGGCCCGTTTTTTTGTGACAAAAGTATCGCGCTTCCCGGTCAGCGACAGCAGAGCGTCAAGGCTTTCCTCACCGCCGTCGGGTTTCGCCCGGCAATCCGGATTTCTGCGAGCCATCGGCAAGTTGTCAAAGGGATGATGCTGTCGTCTTTGCGGAAGGTTCAAAATGAAAAGGCCCGACACCATTCCGGTTTCGGGCCTTTCGATTTTGGAGTATGTCGCGCTGAAAGGAACCGTCAGTTCGGTTCCTCTCAGGCTTCCATCGAATATCCGGCACCACGCACGGTGCGGATGACATCCTGCATATGGGAGAAATTGAGCGCCTTGCGCAGGCGTCCGACATGCACGTCAACGGTACGCTCGTCGACGTAGATATCGTGGCCCCAGACGCCATCCAGCAATTGCGAGCGGGAGAACACCCGGCCCGGCGAGGTCATCAGGAACTCCAGCAGGCGGAATTCCGTCGGGCCGAGGCGCACTTCGCGGCTTTTGCGGTGAACGCGATGGGTCTCGCGATCCAGTTCGATATCACCACATTTCAGCACCGAAGACAGAACCTCGGGACGCGCCCGGCGCAGCATGGCCTTGACGCGGGCCATGAGTTCCGGCGTCGAGAACGGCTTGACGACATAATCGTCGGCGCCGGTGGCAAGGCCACGAACGCGCTCGCTCTCTTCGCCACGCGCCGTCAGCATGATGATGGGCAGGCGTTCCGTTTCCGGCCGCATTCTGAGCCTCCGGCAAAGTTCGATGCCGGAGACGCCAGGCAGCATCCAGTCCAGGATGAGAAGATCCGGAATACGCTCCTGCAACCTGATTTCCGCCTCGTCGCCACGGGGTATCGTGTCGACGTCGTATCCCTCAGCCTCGAGATTGTAACGAAGCAGGACGCTCAGCGCTTCCTCGTCTTCCACAACTGCAATCTTCGGCACCATATGCTAACTCCGCACAAGCCTCTGCCTGTCTGTTACTCGGTCACCGAACCGAGCGTGTTGGAACTGTCGTCCTTCGGACGCTCGCCCTCCGGCTGGCTGCCGGTGGCCATGTAATAGATCGTCTCGGCGATATTGGTGGCGTGGTCGCCGATACGCTCGATGTTCTTGGCGCAGAACAGAAGATGCGTGCAGGTGGTGATATTGCGCGGATCTTCCATCATGTAGGTCAGAAGCTCACGGAAGAGCGACGTATACATGGCGTCGATTTCCTCGTCGCGCTCGCGGATGGCATTGGCCTTCTCGGCGGATCGGGTGGAATAGACGTCAAGCACTTCCTTGAGCTGCACCAGCGCCAGTTCCGACAGATGCTCGATGCCACGGGCGAGCTTGCGCGGAACGCCGGTTCCGGCAACCGCAATGACGCGCTTGGCGGTATTCTTGCCGAGATCACCGACGCGCTCCAGGTCAGCGGCAATACGCAGGGTGCCGATGATTTCGCGAAGGTCAGCCGCCATCGGCTGGCGTCTGGCGATGGTGACAATCGCCTTGTCGCCGATTTCGCGCTCAGCGTGGTCAAGAATGGTATCGTCCGAAATGACTTTCTGCGCGAGCGCAGCATCGGAATTCACGAGCGCACGCACGGCGTCGCCGCACATCTGCTCGGCAAGACCGCCCATTTCGGCGATACGACGCGTCAGAAACTTCAGTTCATCATCATAGGCAGACAGAATATGCGAATGGGTCGTTGTCTGTGTCATGGTCTAGTCCTCCGGCTTGGCCTGCATGCGCGTGCCCGGAAGCGGGCACGGCAGAGGCACCAGTCTTGTTCGGTTTCGAGAAAGCGCCGGCCAGGATCAGCCGAAGCGGCCCATGATGTAGTCCTGCGTGCGCTGGTCGTCCGGATTGGTGAACATCTTGTCGGTTTCGTTTTCTTCGACAAGGTGACCAAGGTGGAACATGGCCGTGCGCTGGGAAACACGCGCCGCCTGCTGCATGGAGTGCGTGACGATGACGATCGTGTAATTGGTGCGCAGTTCGTGGATCAGTTCCTCGACCTTGGCGGTCGCGATCGGGTCCAGCGCCGAGCACGGCTCGTCCATCAGGATCACTTCGGGGCTGACGGCAACTGCGCGGGCGATGCACAGACGCTGCTGCTGACCGCCGGAAAGGCCGGTGCCGGATTCCAGCAGACGGTCCTTCACTTCGTTCCAGAGACCGGCCTTCTGCAGGCTATGCTCGACGATCTGGTCCATATCCGCCTTGTTGCGGGCGAGACCGTGGATACGCGGACCATAGGCGATGTTTTCGTAAATCGTCTTCGGGAAGGGGTTCGGCTTCTGGAACACCATGCCGACGCGGGCACGAAGTTCCACGACATCGATCTGCTGATCGTAGATATCGTCGGTGTCGAGCGTGATCTTGCCGGTTACCCGGCAACCGTCGATCGTGTCGTTCATGCGGTTCAAGGTGCGCAGGAAAGTGGATTTACCGCAACCGGACGGGCCGATAAGTGCAGTCACCGTGTTTTCGCGGACATTGAGGTTCACGTCGTAAAGCGCACGCTTTTCGCCGTAATAAACCGAAACGTCCTTGCCGATCATCTTGTATGAGACTTCATTCATTTTCTTGTCCAGCGCCTTTTCAACTGCTGCTTCCGACAACATGTTCATTGCTCAATCTCCCTCTACCAGCGCCGTTCGAAGCGGCGACGCAACAGGATTGCGCCAACATTCATGACGATGAGGAACAGAAGCAGGATGATGATAGCGCCAGATGTCCTTTCGACAAAGGCGCGCTCGGCTTCGTTCGCCCACATGTAAATCTGCACCGGCAGGGCCGTGGACGGATCCATCGGCGTTGTCGGATAATTCGCAACGAATGCCACCATGCCGATCAGCAGCAGCGGCGCCGTTTCACCCAGAGCGTGGGCGAGACCGATGATGGTGCCGGTCAGGATGCCGGGCATGGCGAGCGGCAGCACATGATGGAAGATCGTCTGCATCTTGGAAGCGCCAAGCCCGAGGGCTGCGGCACGGATCGACGGCGGCACGGCCTTGAGGGCAGCACGCGTCGCGATGATGATCGTCGGCAAGGTCATCAGCGTCAGGACGAGACCGCCGACCAGCGAGGCCGAGCGCGGAAAGCCCATGAAGTTGATGAAGACGGAAAGCCCGAGCAGACCGTAAACGATCGAGGGAACAGCCGCGAGATTGTTGATATTCACCTCGATGAGATCCGTCAGGCGGTTCTTCGGGGCGAATTCCTCGAGATAGATGGAGGCCGCAACACCGATGGGCAACGCCAGCACCAGCACGATCAGCATCATGTAGAAAGAACCGATCAGCGCCACGCCGACACCCGCCGCTTCCGGACGGCTCGAGGCGCCGTTGATGAAGATGCCGGTGTTGAAATGTTTGCCGAGCTGCCCGCTTTCGGCGAGCTGGTTCATCCAGCCGAGCTGCTGGTTCGAGATGCGGCGATTGGCTTCATCTGCCGTGAGATCGACCTGGCCCTTGAAGGCGCTGTCGACATCGCCCGACGCCAGAAGCGTAACGGTACGGGTGGTGCCGATGACGGCCGGATCGGCGACGACGATGTCACGCAGCTGCGTGCGCACGCTGTCGGAGATCAGGAGGTTGACGGCACGAAGACCGGCACGGTCCGTCGGCGCAATGCCGAGAACCTTAGCGACCGCATCGCGGGCAACGACGGGATAATTGGCCGTCATCAGCTTCGCCGGGTTGGTGGCGCGCTCATTCTTCGGATCGATGATCTGTTCGGAAAACTCGACCGGAACGGTAATCATCGTCTGCTGGAAAGCGGTGTAACCCTTGGAAACAACCGAAAAGAGCAGCAGGAAGAGGAAGAGAAGGCCAAAAGAAATCGCTGCCATTCCGTAGGCACGGAAGCGACGTTCGGCGGCATAGCGGCGCTTGATGCCGATATCACGGCGCGTGGCTTTGTTCACGGCGCTACCGCCGGCTGCGGGAGAGACGATGTCGGTCATTCATATTGCTCCCGGTATTTGCGCACAATGTATAGCGCGTAGATATTCAGGCAAAGCGTGATGGCGAAAAGCGTGATGCCGAGCGCGAAGGCGACCAGCGTCTGGGGCGAGGTAAATTCAAGGTCACCGGTCAGCTGGCTGACGATCTTCACCGTCACCGTTGTCATGGGCTCGAAAGGATTGAGCTGCAGGCGGGCAGCAACGCCGGCCGCCAGAACCACGATCATGGTTTCGCCGATGGCGCGCGAGGCCGTCATCAGCACGGCGCCGACGATGCCGGGAAGAGCGGCGGGAACGATGACCTTCTTGATGGTTTCGGACCGTGTGGCGCCGAGACCCAGCGAACCGTCACGCAGCGAGCGCGGAACGGCGGTGATGATGTCATCCGACAGCGACGAGACATAGGGGATCAACATGATGCCCATGACGAAGCCGGCGGTGATGACGCTCTGCGCCTGAATGAAATTGGCGTAGTTGCCCGTCGCCAGACCGTTGATCTGCGTGGAAATGTCTCTGAGGAAAGGACCGACCGTCGTCAGCGCGAAGAAGCCGTAGACGATGGTGGGGATGCCCGCGAGCACTTCGAGCAGCGGCTTTACCACCGAGCGAAGGCGTGGCGTTGCATATTCCGACATGTAGATCGCCGAAAACAGCCCGACCGGCACGGCGACCAGCATGGCGACGAAACCGATATAGAGCGTGCCGGCGAGCAGCGGGATCAGGCCGAACTGGCCGGAAGAGTCCGTCGCGCCGGCCGCGGCAAAACGCGGATCCCAAACCGTTCCGAAGAAGAACTGGTGCGCCGGAACCATGGTGAAGAACTGGATCGCTTCCGTGAGCATCGAAAGGACGATGCCGATGGTCGTGAGGATGGCGATGGACGACGCGACGACCAGAGCCGCGAGAATGACCCTCTCCACCCTGTTGCGCGCCCGAAAACGCGGCGCGATTGAACGCAGTGCATAAGCGGCACCGGCGAATGCGACCAGCAGCACGGTGGCGATCATACCCAGGCGGCTGGTGGAGGTCATCGCGTTCAGCGTCTGGGCCGCGTCGACCATGAAACGCTGCGGTTCACCGGCGATCGCGACACCTTTCGATGCCAGAAGCGGCCGGACCGCTGCCGTGTCGGCCTCAACCTGCGCGGTTTCTTCCGGCGCCAGCCGTTGGAGGCCACGGGCAATGGAGGTCACCATGCCATAGGTGAGGCTCTGCTGTGCCTCGGATTGCGCCCGGACATCCTCCGGAAAATCACCGCGCACCGCGGAAGTGACGAGCAGCGGGCTGATGACCAGCCAGGCACAGAGAATGAACGCCGCGGGCAAAACAGCCCAGACGACCGCGTAAGAGCCGTGATAACCGGCACGGGAATGCATGCTGGAGGGACGGCCACCAGACAGGACAACAGCGCGGCGGCGGCCGAGCAGATAACTGCCGATGCCGATGAGCGCCAGTATCAGCAAAAGGATCGATGTGTTCATTAGAGTTCCCTCGGCGTGCCTCAAGAGCACGGTGCGATATCGGGCAAATCAAAAAGTCATCAAAACGAGACCGCTGGACCATCCGGAGATGCTTGCCGCCTGACTGTAATAAAGTCTGGCAAGCGTCAAGGTTGATACATCCTATCCATCTGTAATCCATCAATAATCATGTGGATGGCGATGAATGGGAAATGTCAACCGGAGACAATCACCGAGACGAATGGCGCCGAGGCGGAATGGCACCGAAGCGGAACGAGGGGCGCGGCAGGCAGCACCCCTCTTTCTTTATTACATCGAAGCGCCGGCGGCGAACTTGGAGCGGATTTCTTCGCGCTCTTTGTCCGGAGCGGCAACGAGGCCATAGTTTGCGAGCGGGGAGTCAGGGCCGATCATTTCGTCAGAAACGAAGAACTCGACATATTCCTTGAGGCCCGGGATAACGCCCAGGTGAGCCTTCTTCACGTAGAAGAACAGCGGGCGGGAAACCGGGTACTTGCCGCTGGCAACGGTTTCGGTGGACGGAACGACGCCGGAAACAGTCGCAACCTTCAGGCGGTCAGCGTTGTTTTCATAGAAAGCGAGGCCGAAAACGCCGAGGCCGGTCTTGTTGGCATCGATACGAGCAAGCGTTTCGGTGTAGTCGCCGTCGATGTCGACTGCAGCGCCGTCCTTACGGACTGCAACGCACTTGGCAGCAGCCTGCTTGGCATCGGTGATCAGCGCCTTGATGGCGTCGGTCGCCTTGGCTTCCTTGCAGCCGTCAGCCATGATCTTCTCTTCGAAGACTTCGCGTGTGCCGTGCTTGGAACCCGGGATGTAAGCAGCGATCGCGACGTCAGGCAGTTCCTTGTTGATTTCCGACCACTTCTTGTAGGGGTTGGCAACGAGCTTGCCGTCCTTGACGATTTCAGCGGCGAGCGCAAGGTACAGATCCTTCGGCTCGAGCTTGATGTCCTTGTTGGAAGAGTCCATTGCGAAGACGATACCGTCGTAACCGATCTTCACTTCCTGAACGTCGGCAACGCCAGCAGCCTTACAGGCGGCCAGTTCGTCGCTCTTGATCGGACGCGAAGCATTGGCGATGTCGATGGTGCCTTCGCCGACGCCGGAGCAGAATGCCTTCAGACCGCCGCCCGTACCGCCGGACTCAACAACCGGAGCCTTGAAGTTCGGGAAAGTCTCGGCAAAAGTCTCAGCAACGATCTTGGCGTAAGGCAGAACCGTGGACGAACCAGCAACCTGGATCTGGTCGCGAGCAGCGGCGGCGCCAGCAAAGGCGACAGAAGCCACCAAGGCTGCTGCGGAAAATTTAACGAAGTTCATTTGTCTCTCCCGTCGTGGGCTTGTTTGTGGACGCAGCCGATAGCGGCACTCGCTCTAAGCATGCGCTCGGCGACCTTTTCTTAACCACCGTAGCCACATCCTTTTATGTCACTTTGACGAAAGATTTGTGACAAACTAAATTATTGATTTAATTTATATATTTCTGCAATGTTTAAAAACGGCCAGTCGTTCATGTCAAAATCTGACGGTGAAGTCCGTGCCGCTGCCCATTTCCGATTTAATAATGAGCCTGGCGCGGTGGCGGGTGAGGATGTGCTTAACGATGGCAAGCCCGAGACCCGTGCCCTTTTTCGAACGGCTGTCGGCCACGCTGACGCGATAAAAACGCTCGGTCAGCCGCGGCACGTGTTCGGCGGGAATGCCCGGCCCCTTGTCGATGATGCTGACCTCCACCGGCTTGCCGGGTTCGGCGCGCAGCCAGACATCCACGACCTTGCCTTCCTGCCCATATTTGCAAGCGTTTTCAACGAGGTTCTGGAATACCTGCACCAGCTCGTCGCGGTCTCCCTGCACTTCCGCCGGCCGGTCGGGCAGATGCAGCGTGATGGTTACATCAAGCTCATCGGCAAGCGGCAACAAGGCATCACGCACATGGCCGATGACGGGCACGAGATCGACCTTCTGGTCCGGCGCGATGTTTGCCCGCAGCTCCAGCCGTGAAAGGGACATTAGATCGTCCACCAGCCTGCTCATGCGGGTTGCCTGATCCAGCATGATGGCAAGGAAGCGCTCTTGCGCCTTGGGGTCGTTGCGCGCCGGCCCCTGCATGGTTTCGATGAAACCGCGCAGTGAGGCGAGCGGCGTGCGCAACTCATGGCTCGCATTGGCGACGAAATCGCTGCGCATACGGTCGATGCGGCGGAGCTCCGAGACGTCGCGGAAGGACAGGATGTAGAATGGCGGGCTGGCGCCCTCGCCCACATCCGCACGGGCGATGCGGACGATGAAGACCCGTTCGGAAGGGAAGCGTTCGGAATGTTCGACCTGATTGGGCTGGCCGGTGGTGATGGTTTCGCGAATGACATCAAGCAAGCCGGGCGAGCGCAGCCTTGCGGAAATATGCGCACCGGCGGGAAGCTGGCCGAAGGCGCGCTCGGCTGCACCGTTCTGAAACAGCACGCTGGCATTCTTGTCGAGAATGAAAACGGGCGTATCCAGTACTGCAAGGCCCGCCCTTACGCCGGAAATGACGTTTTCACCCGGCACATCCGGCTCATCCACATCCGCGGCTGTCTCTTTATCCTTTTCGGGCGCCGCCGGTTTTTCCCGAACGGCAAGAATGGCGATGATCGCACAGAGCCAAAGAGCCGCGGGCATATAGGGCGTGTGCAGCTCGGTAACGGCCACCACGGCAAGCATGCTGACGATGAGAACGGGCAACCAGTTCCGGCCGAGCTTCTTCCCCAAAAGCCTCAATCCACTCTCGCCTTCCCTCACTGCCATTTCAGCCTGCTCTCCACTTTCATCTGACAGCACATCGAAATCTCATAGGCCAGCTTCATGACAGAGATTCATCATCGCGCATTTTCCACAACGTATATGCGCGAAATCCGCGCCGCAATCGTCAGCGCCGTCGCAGCCCGGCTCGCCGGTCCTGTTTCACTTGAATTCCGGCAATGGATGTGAACTCATTGGCGGCGAGTTGCCTTTACACAACAACATCCGGAGGAAACCATGGGCGAAGAAAAAAAGAAGCGGACGGTCGAGATCACCATTGGCGGCAAGTTGCGCAGCTTCGACATCGATGACCCGGTTCTTCCCGATTGGGTGGAGGAAAAGAAGCTTTCCGCCGGCAATTTTCCCTATGACAAGAAGATGAAGCGGGAGGATTACGACGCCACGCTGGAAGCGCTGCAGGTGGAACTGGTCAAGGTGCAATTCTGGCTGCAGGCGACCGGCAAAAGGGTCATGGCTGTTTTTGAAGGCCGTGACGCGGCGGGCAAGGGCGGCGCGATCTTTGCGACGCACGCTTATCTGAACCCCCGTTATGCCCGCGTGGTGGCGCTGACCAAACCAACGGAAACCGAGCGCGGCCAATGGTATTTCCAGCGCTATATCTCCCATTTTCCGACCGCTGGCGAATTCGTTCTCTTCGACCGTTCCTGGTATAACCGCGCCGGCGTGGAACCGGTCATGGGTTTCTGCACCCCGGACGAACACAAACGCTTCCTCAAGGAAACGCCGCGTCTGGAAAAGATGCTCGTTCACGACGACATTCACCTTTTCAAATTCTGGCTCGACATCGGCCGCGAAACGCAGATCGAACGCTTCCATGACCGTCGCCAAAGCCCGCTGAAATGCTGGAAGCTTTCCGACATGGACATCGCTGCACTGACGAAATGGGACGATTACACGCAAAAGCGTGACGAGATGCTGGAAAAAACCCACACCGATGCCGCGCCCTGGACGGTGGTGCGCGCCAATGACAAGCGCCGCGCACGGGTGAACCTCATTCGCCATATTCTTCTTGCGCTCGATTATGAGGGCAAGGACAGACAGGCCATCGGCGAGATCGACGACAAGATATTGGGATCAGGACCAGATTTTCTCAAATAAGACCGGGAGACGATCACAAGCGCCCCATCCGAGGCGCTTGTGCTTTCCCTTATTGACCCGGCAGAATGCGCACCGAATAAAGATTGATCGGGCGGCCGCTGCCATCAATATCGCTGTTGATGAAAATCTTGCCCGGCGCATTGGGAGCGAGAGACCGCTCGAATGTCGTGTTCAGCAGCATATCTGCACGCTCGGCCGTCGCGGTGAAGCGGTGGCGGGAACAATCGCCCAGCGTGGCGAAATCGCAGGAGACGGACACCTGTGTCTGGCGATCACTGGAGGATTGCAGCGTGATCGATATGGTCGAGGACTTGCCCGCCATGTCCCGCATTACCTCCACCGGAACCTCGACGCTGACGGCGCCATCCTGCGCCACACTTTTCGAGGTCACCCGTATTACCTTGCCGGCGGGCGTGGCAACGTTTTCAACATTGGCGCGCGGGCCGGCCGAAACACCGGAGCTGCCGCGCTCCGCATTAAAGACCTCGACCCAGTCATCGGAAAAGCCGCGGCCGGCAGAAAGGCTGGGCGCGGGCTCCGTGCCGTTGAAATCTTCCGCCTGCACCTGTGCGGGCGGATTGGGCACGCTGGTATCGCGCTGTTCCGGCGACAGCAGCAGGCCGGAAGAATAGACCCACCAGGCGCCGAAGCCGATAAAGGCCAGCAGCGTCACATAGATGAAAAGCCGGGCAAACAGCCCGCGGCGCTTGCGGCGGCCAACCGCGCCCTCCGGGCGGAAAGCAAGTGACGCATCGGCCGCGCTGGAGCTCCGCTTCGATGGCTTTCCGTTGCGCTGCCCCGCGCTCGACGTCTCCGGAGCAATGGCAGCAGCACCCGGCCGCACATCGCGCGTTTCCCCGCGCAGCTCCGGCTCGACTGCCATATGGTCGTGATGGGCTGGCTGCGAAACAGGATCAACCCCGTGATCATGTTCCACCGGACTTTCAGACGCAGGCGGGCGCAATTGCTGCTCCACCCTGTCCAGGAGACGGTTGCGCTCTTCATTTTCAATGAGATGAATGAGGCTCTCGAGCCGCTGACGCTGCTGGGCAACGACTTGCGGATCGTCTATGCCCTGCTTGCGAAGGCCAGCTTCCAAGGCCTGACGGGAAGATTGGTAAATCCGTGCACGAACTTCGGCGTTCGATCTGTCCGATTTTTCCAGAGCATTTCTGATTGCCGTTTCCAGTCCGCTCACGACCGATCCTTGTTCTATTGCGCTGTGCAAAAATATGCGGCGCTGCGCCATGTCTTCACGATTCGGTAACGGCTATGCCGCCCCTCCGCAAGCATCGTTTATGATAAAGACCGGATTGCCTTGAGGAAAATCGATCCATTGTGGCGTTACAAACGCAGGTTCGGCAGGTCAATGCCGCGCTGTTTTCGCTTTCAATCCGTGGCCGAACGCGTTATTGACTTACGTGCGCGTAAACGTAATCCGTGGGAGGAGACATGCTACCGTCCGTGCTGAAAGACAATCTGCGTCTTCCGGTCATAGCATCACCGCTATTCATCATTTCGCATCCGCAACTGACGCTGGCGCAATGCAAGGCCGGCGTCATCGGCGCTTTCCCGGCATTAAACGCGCGACCTGAAAGCCAGCTCGACGAATGGCTGGCGATGATCACCGAAGAGCTAGCAGCGTATAACCGGGCCAATCCCGAGCGTCCGGCGGCACCCTTCGCGGTCAATCAGATCGTACACATGTCCAATCGCCGGTTGGAACATGATCTCGGCCTTTGCGTGAAATACAAGGTGCCGGTGGTAATTTCGTCGCTCGGCGCCGTGCCGGAGGTCAATGCCGCCGTGCATTCCTATGGCGGCATCGTGCTGCACGACGTCATCAACGATCGCCACGCCCGCTCCGCCATCCGCAAGGGTGCCGACGGGTTGATCGCGGTGGCGGCGGGTGCGGGCGGACATGCGGGCACGCTTTCGCCCTTCGCCCTCATTCAGGAAATCCGTGAATGGTTCGACGGTCCGCTGCTTCTGGCCGGCGCCATCGCCAATGGCGGCTCCATCCTCGCGGCACAGGCCATGGGCGCTGACATGGCCTATATCGGCTCGCCCTTCATCGCCACCGAAGAGGCGCGTGCTTCCGACGGTTATAAACAGGCGCTCGTCGACGCGCAGGCGAAGGACATCGTCTATTCGAATTATTTCACCGGCGTGCACGGCAACTATCTGAAAAGCTCAATCGTTGCCTCCGGCATGGACCCCGACAACCTGCCCGAAGCCGACCCTTCAAAAATGGATTTTGAGACCGCCACCGGCGGTGCCAAGGCCTGGAAGGACATATGGGGCGCGGGCCAGGGCATCGGCGCCATCAAGGCGGTGGAACCGGTGGCCGCACTCGTCGATCGGTTGGCCGCGGAATATGAAGCAGCGAAAGGCCGGATTTGCGCCAAGGCCTGACGCCTTGTAAACAATGGACAGGCAAAGCTTTTTGCGGAAATTTCAAAACCAGCACATTCAAGGCTTGAAATCCGTCAGCATTGCCTGTATCAGCCCGCCAAGAAGCTGATCCGCAACAAGCGGGTCATAATCGGGCCGCTTTAGCTCAGTTGGTAGAGCACGTCATTCGTAATGACGGGGTCACGTGTTCGAGTCACGTAAGCGGCACCATTTCGTCTTCCCAAGTTGCAATGACTCCTCGATCAACGCCTCCACGCGATTGATCTTCGCATTGCAACGACCTTGCCGGTCAAAGCGAGATTTGAAACCAAATTGTGGTTATACACGTTGACTGTCCAGTTATCGCAAACTGGAAAGCCAATCATCGTGGACGTCATTCGTATCCTCATCGCCATCATCCTCCCGCCCGTTGGCGTGTTTCTTCAGGTCGGCCTCGGGCTGCAGTTCTGGCTGAATATTCTTCTGACGCTGTGCGGTTATGTTCCCGGCATCATTCACGCCATCTGGGTTATCTTGCGCAGATAACATCCGCCGATCATCTGCGATCAGGCGTCTGCAATATTTTAGTACGTGATTAAATTATCAACGGCTTCTGGAACCCGACCTTCTCCTTCACGTTATGGTGATGACATAGCCAAGGAGAAAATCATGAACCAGATCATCTATATTGTCGGCCTCGTCGTCATCGTTCTCGCGATCCTGTCGTTTTTTGGCTTTCGTTGATCCCCGTTGTCAATTCGATTGCTTGCGCATATCCTAAGCAACAGTGACACACGACTGCGTTCATGGGTTACTTCGCTGTCGGGTGTATTTCGGGATCGCGTTGCTCTGGGAGGTGCACGATGAAGAACGAGAGATGGACAGAACCTGTCGAGGTCAATCTTGAGGCGAAGGGCAAGAGTGTCGTCGCCGGCCCCTTTGAAGCGCTGACATTGTTGACCGAAGGCTGGCCCAGGACTGGCGGATTGAGCTTCGTGAAAGCCAGAAGCGCCTGCCGCGCCGCCCTTGACGGGCGCAAATCGCCGGAGGAAGCGCGCAAATGCTTCACCGATGCGGTTTCCGAGATGCAGAAAAATCCGCACTGACAAGCCCAACAGAAAACGGCTCCCAAAAGGGAGCCGTTCTTTTTGGCTGGCGCTTGCGATGATAGAATGGCCGGAAGCGCCTTTTCAGACCCTTACATCCAATAGGGTGCAACGCCGTAGTAGTCGTAGACCTTGCGGTCCTTGGCGTAGAGCAGGTCGTCATCATCGAGATTGGTGAAGTGCGGCGCGTTCTCGATCTGCTCCTTGGTGAGATCGATACGGTAACCGTCGAGCTCTTCGTCATAGTGAAGCTTTTCCCAGGGCAGCGGGTAATAATCGTCGCCAATGCCGAGAAAGCCGCCGAAGCTCAATACCGCGTAAGCCACACGACCGCCGCGTTTTTCCAGGATGATGCGTTGGATCGAACCGATATGCTTGCCGTCGGCACCATAAACGCGGGTACCTTCCACCTTATCGCTGGCGATGAGGCTCGGCGTGTCCTTGACATAGGGGTCCTGTCCGGCGCGGGGTTCCTGATGCAACATGATAGTTTCCTCCATCGATTTCTTCGTTGGTGTCACGTCTGGTAAACCCCGGCACCCAGCAAATCGTTCCGAAGGATTTCCGGCTCCGTGACCGGAATTTTTTTAAAGCAGGATGGAACGAAACCGTGCCTATTGGCGGTTTTTTTGCCAGACGGACGGGGAAACGCCGACCATCTTGCGGAAGACGCGGGAAAAATGCGCCTGATCTGAAAAACCGGCGGCGATGGCGATATCGGTCAGCGCCATGTCTGGCCGCATCATCAGTTCCTTGACGCGATCGATGCGTGCCTGCATCTGCCATTGGTGCGGCGGCACACCGGTTGACGCCTTGAAGGCGTGGCTGAAATGGGATTGCGACAGGTTAGTGAGTTCCGCCAGTTCCTCCAGCCGGATCGACCGCAGGCAATGTTCACGGATATAATCGGTCGCCGCCCGCAATTGCCAGGCGGCAAGCTTGCTGCGTTTCCTGACCGGTTCCCGTTTCACCTTGAGGAAGTCCGTCAAGAGTGCCAGGACGAGGCTTTCGCCGTAGAGGTCATGCAGCGGATCCGGATTATCGCATTCCGCGGCGATCAGCCGCGCGAGCGCCAGCAGCCGTTCATCCTCGAACATCAGATGCGGATCGAGAAGCGCGTGCGGATCGAAGCCCTGCACCAGCCGCGCACCCAGCAACCCCGCATCGAAATGCAGATCCAGATGGCGCACGAAGGAGACATTGCTGAGTTCGGCATGTACATCGATATCGGCGGGCACGAAGGAAATCCGGTTCGCCCTGGACGAGCCGCAAGTGTCGCGGCGGCAGCGGTTCATCATGAAACGGCCGTCATCCGTCCCCTCCATGTCCAGCAGGAAAACGAACCGTGGATCCTTGCCGACATAACGGCCGCCCGCCTTCGGCGCGCAACGCACATCCCAGAGATCGGCAACGATGCCGTTCCACACCCGTGAGCGCGGGCCGCCGATAACGGCGAAACCCTCGATCTCATTTTCCATCCGAACGCGGAAAGCCATGGCCTCTCGATCCCGCAAAGCGCCATGGCGCCACTATAAACATGATAAATCTATTCATGTTTATAGTGGCAAACTATATTTCCCGCAACTGCCGGCCATAGGCCCGGTGTCACCACTTCTTGGAAAGCTTGAGGGTGATGGTGCGACTATCGCCCCAGCCGCAGACGGAGACCCCGGCGCAGCTCTTGACATATTCCTTGTCGAAGACATTCGCGACGTTGACTGAGGCCGTCCAGTCGTTCTTCTCATAGCGGATCGCGGCATCGAAGACCGCAGCGTCTGAAACACGCAGCGTGTTTGCCGCATCCGCCCAGGACTTGCCCTGATAACGCACGCCGCCGCCAATGCTGAGGCCTTCAAACGTCTCATCGGTGAAGGCGTAGTCTACCCATAGCGACGCGGTGTGAGCGGGCACGATCCACGGCGATTTGCCGATCAGGTTGGGATTGGCATCCTTCGTGATATCGAGATCAGTATAGGAATAGGAGGCGAGCGCCTTCCAGTTCTCGTCGAGATTGGCCTTGGCTTCCAGCTCGAAGCCGGTGGATTCCACCTGCCCGAACTGACCACTCGTGGTCACGCCGCCCGCCGTATAGGAAACGATGGCATTGTCCTTGACCAGCTTGAAGACGGAAGCCGTGATGCTGCCGTCGAAGAAGCTCGGCTCGTATTTGATGCCCGCCTCGAACTGGTGTCCTTCCTCCGGGGAAGCCGGGGTGCCGTCGGCAAGCGTATCAATAAGCGGATTGAAGAAGGTGGCGGCCGAAACATAAGGGGTCAGGCCATTGTCGAACTCATAGGCCAGACCGGCGCGGCCGCTCAGCGCGTCATCATTGGAGCGGCGCGAGACGCCCGCCGGCAGCCGGTTGTTCAGCTCCGTATCGACATAGTCATAACGCCCATTCAGCGTGACCAGCCAGCCATCGCCAAACCGCAGCTGATCCTGGGCATAGATGCCGATCTGCTGCTGGGTGACGATATTGTCGGCATAAACGAAGTTCGTTCCCTGCGTCGAGCCATAGACCGGCTTCAGCGCGCCGATCGCATTCGATCCGCAGCAGGCCTGCACCTGATCCAGCCGGTAATATTTATAATCGAGGCCGAACAGCGGCGAATGGTTGACCGCGCCGGTATCGAACTGGCCTTCGATGCGGTTGTCGACGCCGAAGCTGTCCACCTTCGACAAACCGTCATAACCGAAGCGGGTCAGCATATAGTCGTTGGTGATCGGATCGAGGATCGGCTGGCCGTTGGCATCGGCATTGGCCCAGCCGCCCGGATAGGGCCCAGTCTCGTGCTTGTAGAGATGGCCGTAACGGGCATTCTGGCTGATCTTCCAGCCATTGTCGAATTCGTGGCTGACGTCGTAGCCCACCATCGACTGATAGACACGGCCATTATCAATGTCCGGTTCGCCATAAAAGGCCTTGCGATCAAGCTTGCCGAACGGTGCGTCGACCACGGTGCCGACATAGGGCAGGAAACCGTTGCCAACATGGACCTGATCGAGTGCCGAGAAATAACCGTAGAGCGTGGCGCTCGTCTGGGCATCGGGCTCGAAGGTGATCTGCGGCATGATGAAACCGCGCAGATCCTCGGAATAGTCAGTGTAATTATCGCCGCCCGAGACCTTGCCGGTGACGCGATATTTCCACACGCCCTCGGCGTCGACCTTGTCGCCGAGATCGAAACCGAAGAACGCATTGCCGAAATTGTTGATGCCGATTTCCGTTTCGCGGACCGGGGTATCCTGCGCGCGCTTGCTGACCATCTGCACGATGCCACCCGGATTGGCACCGCCATAGAGCACCGAGGCGGGGCCTTTGAGAACCTCCACCCGCTCCAGACCGTAGGCATCCATCTGGAAACCGCCGAAACCGTAGCTGAACAGGTTCAGCCCATCCAGGAACACGCCGGTCTGGGTGGCCTGGAAACCACGGATGTAAAACCAGTCCGTGTCAGGGTCTGTGCCGAAGGGTTCCGCCGTCACGCCGGGCGTATAACGCAACACCTCGTCGATTTTGGTCACCGCACCGCGGTCGTCCATTTCCTGACGGCCGACGACCGATACGGACTGGGGAATGGCTTTCGTTTCCGTCTCGGTTTTCGAACCCGTCGCGCTTTTCTTCGCGACATACCCCCGAACCGGTCCCGTCGCGTTTTCCGCGCCCTGTCCTTCAACGGTAATCTGCTTCAGGACGGTCGTTTCCTGTGCGTGGCCCATCACAGGCCCCATCAGAACAACGGCAGCCGTTCCCAAAGCCAGACGACTCAAAAACATCCCATGCAAATTTTTCAAAATATGCCCCGAAACAGATAGCGGCTGATGTTCATATCCGACAGGCCGCAGCACCTCAATTAAGATGAGTGTTTACATCAGGATTAAGACAGGATGCTTGTCGTTTTCGGGGCGGATTTGAAGCTTATTGGCTTCTCGCACAGTTTCAGACCCGTCATTTGTGAGGGCGGAAGTGGATATCAGCCCTTGCGCCGGCCGATCCTCGCAAGCAACACCACGGGAAGCATGCCGATGACGACAATCGCCAGTGCTGCGATAGACGCCTCCTCATAGGTGCCGCGCGCCGCTTCGCCATAAAGATGGGTGGCGAAGGTTTCGAAATTGAGCGGGCGAAGGAGAAGCGTGGCGGGAAGTTCCTTGACGCAATCAACGAAGATCAGCAGTGCCGCCGCCGCCAGCGAGGCCTTGGAAAGCGGCAGGTGAATCTGGCGGAAGGTCTGGGTCGCGGATCGCCCAAGCGTGCGTGAGGCATGATCGAAGGAATGCGGGATGCGGCTGAGCCCCGCATCGACACCGCCTGCGGCTATGGTGAGGAAACGGGCGGAATAGGCATAGATGAGGGCCGCACCACTGCCGATGAAGATGAGGCCGGTGGAAATGCCGAACCAGTCACGCATGGTCTGGTCGACGAAACGGTCGAAACCGCCAAGCGCTATCAATACGCCGATGGCGATCACCGTGCCGGGGGCCGCATAACCGACCGTCGAGAGGCGGTAAGACCAGAGCGACAGACGCCCCGGCGCAAGGCGCATGGCATAAGCGACCGCAAGGCCGAGGATCAGGGTGATCAGCGTCGCCAGCCCGGCAAAGACGATGGTGTTCACTGCTTCATCAGCAAAACGGACCGACAGACCACTGAAACGGAACCGCTTCCATGCCTCGATGACGAGATAACTCGCCGGCCCCACAAAGCCGATCAGGACCGGCAGGCTTCCGAGCGTAAAGGCGGCCCAGCCCCTAGGGCCAGTCAACCGCAGCGGCTCCAGCTCCCTGCTTTTCTGCGCGGAAACCGAATAACGCTGCTTGCGCCGCGCCCAACGCTCCAGCGCCACAAGCGCGACGACGATGAACAGCATGGAAAGAGCGATCTGCGCCGCCCCCGGCAGGTCCGATTTCGTGACCCAGGTCGTGTAGACCGAAACCGTGAGGGTGCGCACGCCCAAAAATTCCGAAGCGCCGATATCGTTCAGCGCCTCCATCAGCGCGAGACTGACACCAACGGCGATTGCCGGGCGCGCCAGCGGCACCGCGACCTTGAAAAAAGCCGCACGCCGGGAAACGCCGAGCGTGCGAGCCACTTCCAGCAGGTTCCCCGCCTGCGTCAGGAACATGGCGCGCACGGGAATATAGACATAGGGAAACAGCACGAAGCCGAGAAGGACAATGCAGCCCACCGTCGACCTTATGTCCGGCAGCCGGAATTCGCGCGGGCTGGAATAACCGAGCAGCCACCGTATCGCGCCCTGCACCGGCCCGATCGGATGCAGAATATCGAGATAGGCGTAAGCGACAATATAGGTGGGCATGGCCAGCGGCAGCAGCAGCGCCCATTCCAGCACTCTGCGCCCGGGAAAATCATAGGCGGTGACCAGCCAGGCGGCAGAGGTTCCGACCACACCCGCCAGCAGCCCGACGCCGGCAAGAAGGATGGCCGTATCCGGCAGGGCCGTCCAGAGCACGGTCGCGCCGAGATGATCCCACAGGCCTTCCGAGCCCTGCACCGCCTGCGAAACAAGCGCCAGAACCGGCACCATGGCGCCACAGACCGCCAACAAAGAAAGGCCCAGCCACCAGAAGGTGGAGGAAAACCTGGCTCTCGTCCGGGGGGGCAATGGCTGGATGGTGTCTGGATTCATGTGCTTCTGGAAAATACGCGGAAAGGCGTCCGCAGGTGCGAACGCCTTCCACCTTGTTATCGTCGACTGGACTTACTTGTCGAAACCGACCTTGTCGACCAGTTCGCTCGCCTGCTTGCGGTGCGAGACGATTTCCGTGAGCGGCTTGTTGTCGATCTTCAGTGTGCCGAAGGAAGCGACGATCTCGTTGAGAGCCGCACCCTGCTTGACCGGATATTCATAGTTGGCTTCGGCATAGATCTTCTGGGCTTCGTCAGAGACGAGATATTCCAGAAGTTTGACGGCTTCCGCCTTGTTCGGCGCGTTCTTGGCCACGGCCGCGCCGCTGATATTGACCTGCGTGCCGCCATTCTTGAAGGTCGGCAGAACCACCTTGATAGCATCGCCCCACTTCACCTGCTCTTCGCCGCCCTTGCCCGAGCGCATCAGGCCGACATAATAGGAGTTGGCAATACCGATATCGCAAATGCCGCCGAGAATATCCTTGGCAACGTCACGGTCGCCGCCGCCGGCCTTGCGAGCAAGGTTTTCCTTGACGCCAGCAAGCCACTTTTCGGTGTCCGCCGCGCCGTAATGGGCGATGTAGTCGGCAAACAGCGCCGTGTTATAGGGATGCTGGCCGGCGCGAATGCAGACCTTGCCCTTCCACTTCGCATCCGCCAGATCTTCATAATTGAAGGAAGCGAGATCGAGGTCCTTCGCCGCATAAAGGACGCGGGCGCGCATGGAGAGCGCGAACCAGTGACCCTTGGCATCGCGAAGCTCAGCGGGAACAGCCTTGGTCAGCGTCTCGGATTCGACCGCCTGGGTGACACCCTTTTCGGCGAGATCAACGAGATTACCGGCATCGACAGTCATCAGAACGTCGGCAGGAGAGCTGGCACCCTCGCTCAGAACACGCTCAGCAAGACCATCCTTGAGGAAAACGGTGTTGACCTTGACGCCACTCGAAGCGGTGAAGGATTCCAGCAGGGGCTGGATCAGGCCCGGCTCGCGGGTCGTGTAGATGTTGAGCTCAGCGGCGCTCACCGTTCCGGCGGCAAAGGCAACCGTGCTGGCAAGCAGGGCAAATCGAGTAAATTTCGTCATATAGTGTTCCCTCTCCGATAGCGGCAATAAGGGGAGCAAACATCATACATGACGGCGCAAATCAAGTTTTATTTCTCGGTTTTTTACGCGTCTTGGATCACCAAGAGTTGAAAACAGGGCGGGTAATAAAAACAACAATCCGCTAATTCAACTTCAGGTAAATATGAGGACCCCCTTGGGATCGATGCCAAAACGCACGGCCTTGGTTCTGGCGGGCGTGCGCTGCATCGTCCTGACGCGCAGATCGGAGGGCAGTCCGGGCACGGCTATGCCAAGCTGCTCGATCTCGCCGAGGAAGACACGGCTCGATATTTCGCCGGCAATGCCTTCTCTCGCGGCGCCATCCTCGATGATCGAAATCGCATTGGGGCGAACATAGGCGATCGCGGCGAGGCCATCAGGCAGATCGGAGGCATCGCCCAGCAGCCCAAGCGGCGTTTCGACCCGGCCCTGTTTCACCCGGCCTTCGATCTTGTTGAAGGCGCAGAAAAAATCGGCGGCATAGCGGCTTTTGGGATTGTCATGGATTTCGTAACCCGTACCGCTCTGGACGATGCGCCCGCGCTGCATCAGCACTACACGGTCACCTGCCGATAGCGCCTCTTCCGGGTCATGGGTAACCATGATCGCCGTGGTGCCCAGTTGCCGCAGAAGGCCGAGTGTTTCCTCACGCACATTGTCGCGTAATCCGCGGTCCAGGTTGGAAAAGGGCTCATCCATCAGCAGCAGGCCGGGCTGCGGGGCGAGCGCGCGGGCGAGTGCCACGCGCTGCTGCTCACCGCCCGAAAGTGTGTGCGGATAACGTTTAGCCAGATCCTGCAGATGAACATGTTCGATCATTTCCGCTGCACGGCGACGCGCCTCTGCCTTCGGCAGCGCCCGGAGGCCGAACATGACATTCTGCTCCACGGTCAGATGCGGGAACAAAGCGTAATCCTGAAAGACAAAACCGATATTGCGCTTTTCCGGCTCGACAAAGGCGGCGGGCCCGGCAACAACATTGCCATTGAGGGAGACGCTGCCGCGATCCGGCGTCTCCACGCCGGCCACGATACGCAGCAAAGTCGATTTTCCACAGCCTGAACGTCCAACGAGGCAAATAATTTCGCCACGCTCAACGGAAAGATCAATATCGGACAGAACATCCGTATCGCCGAATCTTTTTCCCACCGATTTCAGTTCAAGCGCTGCGCTGCCTGCCATTTCCAATCCTGCCCTGCTTTGCGAATTATGTTGATCGCTCAAATCAGGATTAAAGTCAAAAGCTGCGCCGGATACGGTTTCCATTCACGACGTTGCGAGATGTGCGGCAGCAATATTGACGTTTACGTTAGAGTTAAATAGGCTTTGCCGATGCGATGGACGTCAAGGGATTACGCGTCTATCATTCGTCACCGGGGAGCGAGAGGAGCGGTCGATCCGGTGACGCCACATGAAGTTCCCTCAGCCCGGTCGGATATGCCGGTTGATGCGGGAGCCTCGTGAATATCAGGCAGCACAAAGCGCCTCTTCGCGTTTTAATGGAACGCGCGGCGCGATAAAGACTCTGGGAGGAGCAACATGAGTGAATTGTCCCTGGGACATCCGGAAAATGTCAGCGTTGCCAAGCGCTGGCTGGCATCCTATCCGCCGGGCGTGCCTTCAGAGATTCCCGCCTCGGCAAATGCCTCCCTCATTGACCTTCTCGAAAAGAGCTGCAAGCAATTTGCCGACCGCAAGGCCTTTTCCAGCATGGGAAAATCCCTGACCTACCGGGAACTCGACGCTGACACCCGTGCGGTCGCCGCATGGCTGCAATCCAGAGGACTGGAAAAAGGCGACCGGGTTGCGGTGATGATGCCGAACATCCTGCAAAATCCCGTCGCGGTTTATGGGATTCTGCGGGCGGGCATGGTCGTGGTCAATGTCAACCCGCTCTATACCCCGCGCGAACTGGAGCACCAGCTCAAGGACTCCGGCGCGAAAGCCCTGTTCGTGCTGGAGAACTTCGCCCATGTGGCGCAGCAGGCTGTACCGAAAACCGCCGTCCGGCATGTGGTCGTCGCAGCAATGGGCGATCTTCTCGGCCTCAAGGGACATATCGTCAATCTGGTGGTGCGCAAGGTCAAGAAGCTGGTGCCCGCCCATGCCATTCCCGGCTCGATCAGCTTCAAGGCCATGCTGAAGGAAGGCCAGGGGGTTTCCCTGAAACCGGTCGGCCTTACGGCGCAGGACATCGCCTTCCTGCAATATACCGGTGGGACGACGGGCGTATCCAAGGGCGCCGTCCTCACCCATGCCAATCTCCTTGCCAACAAGGCGCAGATCAGCCTGTGGCTCGACGCTGCCTTCAACGGCCGCAAGGACCGCCCCGAGGTTCTCAACTTCATCTGCGCGCTGCCGCTCTACCATATCTTCGCACTGACGGTGAATTCACTGATGGGCATTGCGCTGGGCGGCCATAATCTGCTGATCGCCAATCCGCGCGACATTCCCGGCTTCGTAAAAGAGCTTTCGCATTACCAGCCGCATATCTTCCCTGGCCTCACCACGCTTTTCAACGCGTTGATGAACAATGAAGAGTTCCGCAAACTTGACCTGTCGTCGCTCATCTTCGTACTCGGCGGTGGCATGGCAGTGCAGAGGCCGGTGGCCGAACGCTGGGTTTCCGTGGTCGGCTGCCCTATCACCGAAGGTTACGGGCTGTCGGAAACCTCGCCCGTCGCCACCGTCAATCGGCTCGATGCTGCGGAATTCAGCGGCACCATCGGCCTGCCCATCTCCTCCACCGAAATCGATATTCGCGATGAGGACGGCAACAGTCTGCCAACAGGCGAAGTCGGCGAGATTTGCATTCGCGGGCCGCAGGTCATGGCCGGTTACTGGCAGAGGCCGGATGAAACCGCGAAGGCGATAACGGCAGACGGCTTCTTCCGTTCCGGCGATATGGGCTTCATGGACGAACGCGGTTACACCAAGATCGTTGACCGCAAGAAGGACATGATCCTTGTTTCCGGATTCAACGTCTATCCGAACGAGGTGGAAGAAGTGGCCGCCAGCCATCCTGGTGTCCTCGAATGCGCCGCGATCGGCGTTCCGGACGAACATTCCGGCGAAACCGTCAAGCTTTTCGTGGTCAAGAAGGACCAGTCCCTGACGGAAGCGGAGCTCAAGGCCTTCTGTGCCAAGAACCTGACGAATTACAAACGGCCGAAAATCATCGAGTTCCGCACCGACCTGCCGAAATCGAATGTCGGCAAGATTTTGCGGCGCGAATTGCGCAATCTGAACTGAACGAAGAGAGAGCCGGGCGACCGGCTCTTTTCTTTTCTCCCGGCCCTTTTCTTTTATCGAAGTCGCCTTGATTTGGCCGCCGGAAAAAGAATAGTTTCCTCATCCTTCCACGGAAGCCGAGGAGCATAAGATGCAGGCCACCATCGAAAAACTGAAAGCAACGGCAAGCAGCACAGCCGCAACCGATCTGCGCGCCGCTTTTGCGGCCGACGACCAGAGATTCAGCCGTTTCAGCGTCAAATTCGATGACCTGCTGATGGATTACTCCAAATGTGCCGTCAACGAAGAGATCGTCACGCTTCTCGAACAGCTCGCGCGCGAAGGCGGTGTCGAGGCCAAGCGCGAGGAGATGTTCTCCGGCAAGGCCATCAACTTCACCGAAGACCGCGCCGTGCTGCATACCGCCCTGCGCAATCGTTCCAACACGCCCGTTCTCGTTGATGACAAGGACGTGATGCCTGATGTGAACGGCGTTCTGGCAGCCATGGGCAAGTTTGCCGATGCGATCCGTTCCGGCTCCCTGAAAGGTGCGACCGGGAAAAAGATTACCGACGTCGTCAATATTGGTATTGGCGGTTCCGATCTCGGCCCTGTTATGGCGACGCTGGCGCTTGCGCCCTTCCATGACGGCCCGCGTGCGCATTTCGTTTCCAATATCGACGGCGCGCATATTGCCGATACGCTGAAGCTTCTCGATCCGGAAACCTCTCTCTTCATCATCGCATCGAAGACCTTCACCACCATCGAGACGATGACGAATGCCGCCACCGCGCGCCGTTTCATCGCCGAAAAGCTGGGCGAAGGCGCCGTCAAGCATCACTTCGCCGCCGTCTCCACCGCGCTGGACAAGGTCGCCGCCTTCGGTATCGAAAGCGACCGCATCTTCGGTTTCTGGGACTGGGTGGGCGGACGTTATTCGATCTGGTCGGCCATCGGCCTGCCGCTGATGATCGCCATCGGGCCTGACAATTTCGGCAAGTTCCTGGATGGCGCGCATGCCATGGATCGCCACTTCCGCGAGGCGCCGATCCGCGAAAACCTGCCGATGCTACTCGGCCTCATCGGCTTCTATAACCGTAACGTGCTGGACTATCCGACACGCGCGATCCTGCCCTATGACCAGCGCCTGTCGCGTTTCCCGGCCTATCTTCAGCAGCTCGACATGGAATCGAACGGCAAGGGTGTGACCATCGACGGCACGCCGGTCGAAGGCCAGTCCGGTCCGGTCGTCTGGGGCGAGCCCGGCACCAATGGCCAGCACGCCTTCTACCAGCTGATCCATCAGGGCACGAGCGTCATTCCGGCCGAATTCATGATCGCCGCCAATGGCTTTGAGCCCGAACTGCGCCATCAGCACCAGCTTCTTATCGCTAATTGCCTGGCGCAGTCGGAAGCGCTGATGAAGGGACGTACGCTTGCCGAAGCGAAGGCCCAGCTCACCTCCAAGGGCATGGAAGACAGCCAAGCCGATTTCATCGCGCCGCACCGTGTCTTCACCGGCAATCGCCCCTCCATCACCTTCGTTTACGACAAGCTGACGCCCTTTGCGCTCGGCCGGCTCATCGCGCTCTATGAACATCGCGTTTTCGTGGAAGGTGTGCTGTTCCGCATCAACTCCTTTGATCAGTGGGGCGTGGAGCTTGGCAAGGAACTGGCCACCGGCCTGCTTCCCGTCGTGGAAGGCAAGGAGAGCGCCGCCGGCCATGACAGCTCGACACAAGGGCTGGTGAAGGCGCTGGCGGGTCTCGCCGGCTGAGGCTATCCTTTAAAAAAAAGCCGGAGCTGTCTCCGGCTTTTTTAATGCGCTTCGCTCAAATATAAAGTGCCGCCATCTTCCGCCACGCACCGGCACGATGGGCACGCCCTTCCCAGACATGCATCTGATGGCCCACCTGCTTGTCTGAAAGCAGACGGCTCAGATGTTGGTTGTTGTCGAGAAACGGGTCGGCATCGCCGATGGTGAAGACCATGTCGATGCGGCGCAGCTGTTCCAGCCGGAAGGGGCAGGCAAGGCCGGGCAGAAAATGGCTCGGCATGTGGAAATAGACGTCGTCGTCATAATAGCCGTCGAACAGATCGCCGAAGGATTCCACCCTCATCGTCAGGTCGTAGCGGCCGGAAAAGGCGACAAGCTTGGTGAAGAGATGTGGGTGGCGGAAAACGAGGCTGGCGGCCTGAAAGGCACCGAGGCTGCAGCCCTGCACAATGGTGCTGCCATCGGGATTTTTCTCGGCCATCAGCGGCAGCACTTCGTTGAGAATATAGGCCTCAAGTGCGGCGTGGCGGCGCACACGGTCGGCGGGGTGGTGATGGCCCGCGTAAAAACTTTCCCGTGCCAGACCCTCGATACAATAAAGCTGGAGGTGGCCGGCCTCCAGCTTGTCGGAAAGGCTCGCGACGATGCCCAATTCCTCATATTCGAAGAAGCGTCCGTCGCGTGTCGGGAACATCAGCACCTTCGCACCGGCATGACCAAATATCAGGAGTTCCATGTCGCGATGGAGCCTGTGACTGTACCAGCGGAGATATTCGCGTTTCATGGCACCTTTAAAAACCGTCTGATCTTGTCCTTATGGACCGCATCTTGCGATGCGCTGTCAGGGTATTCGAAATGGCCCGCGTCTAGGATGAAGATTTCATTAAATTTTGATTGCGGCACGGCATTGGCCACCGCGAACTGGCAGGGCGGCGCCACTGCCGGATCAAAAAGCGCGGGCGCGACGAGCATTGGCACCTTTATGCGGGCGGCGGCGCAGGCGGCATCGAACAGGCGCAGGGTTTCGAGCACCTTGGCGTGGGTCTTCTGATAGGTCTGAACCGCATCCGCGCTGCCAACGGTGGGCAGCGTCAACCAGAACGGCCGGTGGCCGAAGGTCGGCACGACAAGATGACCGCGGTCGATGCGCGCGTCGAAGGGGATGGCCAGGGCACCGATGCCGCCGCCGAAGCTGATGCCGCTATAGCCCACCTGCCCTTCCAGCCAGGGATAAAGGCTGACGAGCGTCGAGACGGCGACCCACAGATCATCAACGCAACCGCCGATGATGTAGTCATCCTTCCTGTCGATATTGTAGAGAACATGCAGGGTCGGATCGGACGAGATCGGCGGGCAGGCACTGAGTGAAAGCCCACGAAAACAGGGAAAAAGCACGGCTGTCTCTTCCACGGGCAAATCGAAATCGGGCTCTCCGCGTCCGCCATAACCATGGCCAACGACGAGACCGCGCCGCACCTGTCCCTCCCGCGGCAAAAGCAGCCACCCGCCGATACGGAAACCGTCAGTGGATGTATAGGTCACATCGAGGACCTGCCAGCGGGGGTGGGTTAACTTGCTCCGGCGCAGCACCGGTCGCGGATCTGTCGCAAGCGCACGGCGATAGCGTTTCTTCCAGAAATCATCAAAACCCGGCGGCGCTTCCGGCGGGGTAATGGCGAGCAATTGCTCTCGCTGCATGCCATAAGTGGGGTCGAAATCGAAAGGATGGGTTTTAGGAATGCTCATGCGACGCTTGTTTCGTGAAAGAACAGCGGAGACAAGCTTGATAATCGCGAAATTACGGTTTTTTACGGCTCTAGCGCCGGGAAGAGTGTTGAACCACCTTTTCAAAATGGCTCAACCGTGCCCTTCACAAACCGATTTCATGCGCGAAAGGCGGATTTGCGCCAGCCCGCGAGACAGTGACCGCAGCGGCTTTCGCGCCAAGCGCCAAAGCTTTTCTGATCTGCTCTTCGCTCAGCGAAGCCACCTGCGCTTTGGTCAGCAGGCCCTGCATTTTCAGCGAAGCAAGAATGCCGGCATCGAACGTATCGCCGGCGCCGACCGTATCGACCACTTCGACGCGCTCGGAGGCCACTTCCACCTTGAGATTGGCGCTGTAACCCACGGCACCCTTGGCGCCACGGGTGACAACGACGAGTTTTGCACCGTGGTGCAGCCAGTGGCGGGCAAGCGTGTCCTCGTCGCCTTCCAGACCGAACCACGCCAGGTCCTCATCCGAGAACTTGACGATGTCAGACATCGCCGCCATGCGGCGGATGCGGGCCATGTGCGACTGCTTGTTCTGGATGAAGCCGGGACGAATGTTCGGATCGAGCGAGATGACGCGGGTCTCATGCTCGCGCGTCATCAGCGCCTCATAGGTGCTGCCGCAGGGTTCGGGAATAAGGCTGATGGCGCCGAAATGCAGCGCTTCGCAATCCGCTCCCAAGGCCGGAAGTTCGGCCTCGGTGATCATCCGGCCGGCGGTGTTCTCGTCGTAAAAAGCGTAGGTCGCATGGCCATCAACCAGCTTAACGAACGCAATGGTGGTGGGGCGCGACAGGGTGGCGCAATAGCTGAAATCCACCTTGCTGGCCCGCAGGGTCTCCCGCAGGATATCGCCCATCATGTCGTCGGAAAGACCGGTAAAAAAGGCTGAAGGGACGCCAAGACGCCCCAGCGCAATTGCCGTGTTGAAGACCGCTCCGCCTGCGTAAGGGGCAAAGCCCGCCTCACCCAGCGTCGTCTGCCGGGGCAGCATGTCGATCAGGGCTTCACCACAACACAGGATCATTACGGTCCTCCTCAAAACAGCAAATCAAATGAACTTAAATCGATTTAGACGAAGATCGATCGGAAGGCCAGCCACAAGCTGGACTGGCCGCATCCGAAATCACGATTGCGGCAATTCGCTGACACCGCCGTGCTTCGCCGACCAGGGCAGCGGATTATCGAGGAAGGCTTCAACCCCCGACAGCGTCTTTTCATCGAACAGTTTTTCAGCCCGGGCGACAGCCAGAACATCGCGCCAGGTCGTCAGATAGTGCAGCTTGACATTGCCGTTGGCGAAACGCGCTTCGGCTTCTTCAAAGATGCCGTAATAGAAGAGCGCGATACCATGATCGACAATGCCGCCAGCCGCGCGGATGGCGTCGATGAAGGTGAACATCGAGCCGCCAGCCGTCGTCAGATCCTCGATAACGAGAACGCGAGCACCATCAGGCATATGGCCTTCGATCTGGGCGTTGCGGCCGTGACCTTTCGGCTTTTTGCGGCAATAGATCATCGGCAGGCCAAGACGCTCGGCAAGGAAAGCGGCGAAGGGAATGCCGGCCGTTTCACCACCGGCCACACAGTCGAATTTCTCGAAACCGGCCTCCCGCATGACAGCCGCTGCCGCAAAATCCATGGCTGCGGAGCGGATGCGCGGGAAGGAGATGAGCTTGCGCATGTCGATATAAACGGGGCTCTTCATGCCCGAAGCGAAGGTGTAGGGGCTTTCGGAATTGAAATGGACCGCCTTGATTTCCCACAACATCTTCGCAACCAGTTCCGCGACGACGGTGCGGTCAGTGAATGTGAAATGGTTCATAGGCGTTCTCCTTTTTCGGCCTTGGTTTATCGCTCCGAAACCCGCATCGGTGTTCGGAAAGCACGACATCTTTGTTTGGTATTTCGTACCCCCGCAGGCCAATGCCCGTGGATCATAACAAAACCGCCGGCAGTGCCGGCGGTCATAAAAATCAGTTTACATCCCAATGAAGCGGGAACATCGGATCGAATACGGTCACCGGCCCGGCGCCCGTTTCGATCTTTTCGGGAAACGCCACCGCTTCCTCGCGCTTGACCAGCGTGATCGTCTCGTCGTTCGGCGCAAGACCATACCAGGCCGGGCCGTTGAGCGAGGCGAAGGCCTCCAGCTTATCGAGGGCATTCTCATCCTCGAAGACATGGGCAAGGCAGCTCATGGTGTTGATGGAAGTATAGATGCCAGCACAGCCGCAGGCGCATTCTTTCAGCGGGTCCACATGTGGGGCGGAATCCGTGCCGAGGAAGAAGCGGGCATCACCCGACGTCGCAGCAGCCCGCAGCGCCAGACGATGCTCCTCGCGCTTGGCGACGGGCAGGCAATAATAATGCGGCTTGATACCGCCGACCAGAATGGCGTTGCGGTTGATGATGAGGTGGTGCGTGGTGATGGAGCCGGCCAGATTGGCATTGGAAGACTTGATGTAGTCCACGCCATCGCGGGTGGTGATGTGTTCCATCGTCACCTTCAACTCTGGCAGGCGCTGGCGCAGGGGCTCCAGAACCGTATCGATGAAGGCCTTCTCGCGGTCGAAAATATCGACGTCTGGCGTCGTCACCTCGCCATGCACGCAGAGCGGCAGGCCGATCTTTGCCATGCGTTCCAGCACCGGCATCGCCTTGTTGAAATCGCGCACGCCGCCATGAGAATTGGTGGTCGCACCCGCAGGATAGAGCTTTACGGCGGTGATGAGGCCGCTTTTTTTGCCCTCTTCCACGTCATCAGCAACAGTATCCTCAGTGAGGTAGAGGGTCATCAGCGGCTCGAAGCGGTCACCCTCCGGGATCGCCTTGAGGATGCGTTCTCGATAGGCGCTGGCATCGGCCGTGGTGACGACGGGCGGCACCAGATTCGGCATGATGATGGCGCGGGCGAAATGGCGGCTCGTATCCCCGATCACCCCTTCCAGCATGGCGCCATCACGAAGATGCAGGTGCCAGTCATCAGGGCGGCGCAGGGTGAGCGACTTCATCGGGATACCTCGGAACATGATGGAATTGCGCCCGCTTAGCATCTTTTGTCGCGGGAAAACAGCCGCCAGAGACCATCCGGCAGCTGTAAATGTCATTTTTTTGAAGCGTGCGTCAGATGTTGCCCGCTTCCGGACCCCAGACATCGGTCATGGCGAAACCATCGCCCAGCGGGTCGAAGGGATCGAGGCCAACCTGATGCAGACCGAAGGTGAAGCCGCGCCCGGCAATGGTGGGAATGACGGCCGGACGGCCGGCCACTTCGGTAACGGCGGAAAGGCCGACATCGAATTCCGACCCGATGATCGAGCGGGATTTATATTCGTCTCCCACCTTCACCTTGCCGCGCGCATAAAGCGTGGCAAGATTGGCGGAATTGCCGGTGCCACAGGGCGAGCGATCCGCGCGGCCCGGCCACATGGTCGTGCAGGTGCGGATCGAGCCGTCGGCATCAACATCCCGGAACATGACATAAGCGACGCCTGATATGGCAGGGATTTCCGGATGAACGACCGTCATTTCACGGTTGACGAGGTCCTTCAGAGTCATACCGGCGGCAACGAGTTTCGCAGCATTGGCCTTCTCAATGGTGAGACCGATCTGACGGACATCGACGAGTGCGTAAAAAATGCCGCCATAGGAAATGTCCATCGTCACCCTGCCCCATTCGGGCGTATCGATGCTGACATCCAGCTCATGCACGAAGGACGGCACCATGGTCAGCTTGACCTTTTCGCAGCGTCCGTCCCGGCAGGTGGCCGTCGCTTTGACGAGGCCGGCGGCCGTTTCCAGAATAATGACGGTTTCCGGCTCCTGCATCTCGACCATGCCGCTTTCCAGAAGCGCGGTCGTCGCGCAAATGGAATTCGAACCCGAACTGGCATGCGCCTGATCCGGCTGCAGAATGACGAAGGCGGCATGCGCATCCGGATGTTTCGGCGGCAGGAGGAGATCGACCGACCCCATGGGCGTGCCGCGCGGCTCCAGCGTCAGGAAGCGGCGCAAGGCTTCTCCTTGCGGATCGGTGTTCATCCAATGCAATTGCTCGGCCACCGTGTTGCCGGGTATTTTCGGTGCGCCGCCGGTGACGACACGGCCGATTTCGCCTTCGCAATGAACATCGAGAAGCTGGAGGGTGCGTTTCCAACGCATGGGGGTCTACTCCGGAAGTTGGGTTGAAGGCCCGACCATACAGATAAAAATACAAGCTGTATACAAATCTGCGGAAGGGCAATGACAAAAACGCCTGACGTTCCGCTACCCTCAGCCGCATCATGGCTTTAGCGACTGCGGCACTCCACCCGGTTTCGATTGGCGACGGCATCGCAGTTGACCCTTGACGACTGAAGCGCCTGATCGTCCACTACGGAACCGGCCGTATCACCCACCGACCCGACAGTGTTTTCGACGGAACGCCCAAGCCGCTCCACCTGCCTGCCATAATTTTCCCGCGTGCGTGGATCGAACACCGCAATCGGCGCGCTGACCACCACGCTGGCCGCTGTTCCAACCGTTTGCGCCGCGCCGATGCTGACAGCACCCAGCGCTTCGCCCAGACCGACGTCGGAATCCGTCACCGTCTGGCCGGCAATGAGACGGTCGCCGATCAGGCGGACGACCTCGGGGCTCTCGGCAAATTTACCGTGGTTCAGACGATCACCGGATTGCAGCTTGGTGAGATCGAGAACCGTTATCCCGGCCTTTTCCAGCTGGCTGCGATAGGGCTCGACGGATGGGTCGATCTGGCCCAGCCGATCGACATTGCCGGAAATGCGGCGCGACAGGCTGAGCGCACGGTCATCCTGTGAGACGAAGAGCGTGAATTTAGGCGGCGTCTTGCCGAGGCTGGTGAACTGCCGGCTGAACACATCCACATCGAGATCAGGCGCAGCCAGAATGACATTACCGATCTTCGGATCAACGCGGCCGTTGCGGATCGCCATCTGGCGCAACGCCTCAACCGCAAGCCAGGTGCCCATGGAATGCGCCATCACGGTGACCTCACCGATCGACTTGTCTCGTGCGAGGCGGGTCAACATTTCCTCAAGCGCATCGCGCGAGTAATTGGTGCTTTCCTTGTCGTAATTATAATCGAAAATACTGGCTCGCGACGGCCAGGTGAACACCACAGGTACGACATCCGAGCCGGAATCATAGACGATCTGGGCAAAGCGATAGACGGATTCCTCGTAACGATTATTAAAACCGTGTACGAAGACCAGCACGCGGCGGTCCTTCTTGATATGTTTGCTGATCCAGCTTTTCGTCTCCGCTTCGGAACGAATAGGCTCTACGGCAACCGTGGTGAAATCCTTCAGCGGGTTGGGCGGCAGCTTCTTCGGCCATTGCACCTGTCCGACCTTGCGGTTGGCCTTGGGCGGAATGGAGATCGTGACGGCATCGACTTTCAGGCCCGTTCCGCGCTCGCCGCCAAAAAGTACGGCGGCATTTTCCGATGGCGCACGCGTGGTGGCAACGAGAAGATTGACCGGCGTTGTACCCGCCACCGTCTGCCCCGTCGGCGTCATGACCCCGATGGGACGCCCGCCGCAGCCCGCAAGCAGGGCGACAATAGCGATTACGGCCACGAAACGAATGGGCATCACATCACTCTCCTACAACCCAGAGGCAGCCGGATAGCGGCCAGGGGGAGAGGATTTTCTACCGGAGGCGGAACTGCCGCGCCAGCAACCAACGCGGATCAGCGACACTTTCCGCCCCGGTGTGTCCGAACGGACCCAATTGCCGGGCGACAGGCCGGAAAACGCCCGCCTATCGCTGCGGCAGCATGGTGCCTCTTTCCCGAAGCGCATTGTGCCATGACAGCGCTTCTTCGATGAGATGCGGCGTGTGCCCGCCCCGCGCCGCTGCTCGCTGGTAATAATCCGTCAGCGCATCGCGATAGCTGGGATGCACGCAGTTTGCGATGATGACCGCTGCGCGCTCGCGCGGGGCCAGACCGCGCAGATCGGCTAGGCCCGTTTCTGTGACGAGAATATCGACATCGTGTTCGGTATGGTCGACATGGCTGACCATGGGCACGACGCTGGAAATGGCACCGCCCTTGGCGATGGATTTCGTCACGAAGATGGACATGTAAGCGTTGCGGGCAAAATCACCCGAACCGCCGATGCCGTTCATCATGTGAGTGCCACCGACATGAGTGGAATTGACATTTCCGTAAATATCGAATTCCAGAGCTGTGTTGATGCCGATGATGCCGAGGCGGCGGATGACTTCCGGATGGTTGCTGACCTCCTGCGGGCGAAGGATCAGTCTGCTCTTATACTCGGACAATCGTGGCATGACCTGCTCGTTCATGGCGGAGGAGAGCGTGATTGACGAACCGGAGGCGAAGGTCAGCTTGCCCGCATCGAACAGTTCGAAGGTCGAATCCTGCAGGACCTCCGAATACATTTTGAGATCGTGAAACGGCGTATCGATGAACCCGTGCATCACGGCATTGGCGATGGTGCCGATGCCTGCCTGCAACGGCTGGAGTTCATGCGTCATGCGGCCATGACGGACCTCATTCAGCAGGAATTCGGTGAGATGGCCGGCAATCGCCTTCGTCTCGTCATCCGGCGGCAGCACTGTCGAAAAACTGTCGCTCTTGTCGCTCAGCACAATGGCAGCGATCTTTTCCGGCGGCACCGGAATGAAAGGCAGGCCGACACGGCTATCCGTCGCCACGACGGGGATGGGCATACGGGTCGGGCGCTTGGCGGGAATGAAGATATCATGCAGCCCTTCCAGCACCTCGGGCTGCGACAGGTTGATCTCGACGATGACCTTATCGGCCAGAATGGCGAAACTTGCGGAATTACCAACCGAGGTGGTGGGTACGATGCCGCCTTCCGCCGTGATTGCCACCGCCTCGACAATGGCGATATCAACGCCATGGATCTGACCGCCGCGCAATTGCTCGACCGTTTCGGAAAGATGCTGATCGATGAACATCACCCTGCCGTCATTGATCGCCTTGCGCAAAGCCGGATCGGACTGGAACGGCATGCGGCGCGCCAGCATGCCGGCCTCGACCATGGTCTTGTCGAGATCGTTGCCGAGGGAGGCGCCGGTCATCAGGGTGATTTTCATGGGGTTGGTCTTGGCGCGCTCGGCCAGCGCCAGCGGCACTGCCTTGGCTTCACCGGCGCGCGTAAAACCGCTCATGCCCACCGTCATGCCATCCTGAATGAGACTGGCGGCCTCTTCGGCGCTGACGATCCTGTTCAAGAGGGACGCGTTGCGGATACGCTTTTCAAGCATGCACTTCTCCATGATCTGTCATCACGATGGCACGGCATTCGGTTGGCCACCTCTCGGGCGACTATGGCGTGCAGTTTGATCGATGAAACTGACATAGATCAAGGGTGTGAACGCAACTATGGCTTTCGCACATAAATCCCGTTCAACACATCGCAAGTGGCGCATCGGCGCGACAGGCTGAGAGGTCTTCAGACAGTCGCAGCCTCCTGATCGGCGCAAGACTTCCGCCAAGCCTCGCCATCGCCGACAAGCAACAAGGCGGAGGCGCCTCATCGCTGCCGGTAAAATCGCCCTGCGTCAGGGGCCTTCGCAGACCGGCGTCTGGCCCAGAACGGGCTGCCCAACTTCCGCATCATAGGCGCGCAGACCGAATGCACCGAGGCTTATGACCCGGTAGCAGGGATTACCGCCCGTCCACAGTGGATCGACAACATCGATATCGGTGATGAAACGATGCGCGCAGGCCTGACCGGAACTATAGGCAATGCCCTCCGCCGTCGTGCCTGCCATCGGCACATGGATATGGCCAAAAACAATATGGCGTATGCCGGCCGGGTGTGCTGCGAGGCGGCGCATGATGGCGCCATCATCATGCATGCCGATATGTTCGAAATGCCGGATGCCGCAATCCATCGGCGGATGATGAACGAACACCGTTATTGGCAGATCGCCCGCACTTTCCAGCGCATTCTCCAGCCATGTCAGACGATCTGCGCCATAGATGCCGCCGATGACATCGGCTTCGTGGCTGTCGAGAAACAGCAGGCGGCCGAATTCGGTATCGATGAAGGACTGGATATAGCCATTGTCGTCGCGCGGCTGCTCCGGGAATGCCGCCACGAATTCAGGACGGCGATCATGATTACCGAGCATCAACCGTGTGGGAATGGAGACGGGCGCGAGGATATCGCGCAGCAGCTCGTAGGCTTCCGGCTCGCCGTAATTGCAAAGATCGCCCGTCATGACAAGAAGATCGGCGTCAGCGTGTTTTTCGACGATATCGGCCACTGCCGCGCGCAGCTGATTTTCCGGGTCCACGCCGTTTATCGCGATGCCGGGCGGCAGAAGATGGGTGTCGGTGATCTGGATGATCTTCATTATCATTTTCCTACGCAAAATGGCTGCGGGAACGGATTTCCCCGCAGCTTCTTTTTTGTTCTGCTTATTTCAGCAGGGCGTTGGTCTGCTCGACGATCTGCTTGAGACCGGCTTCCGGCGTCACTTCACCGCGCATGACGGTGCCGATGATGTCGCGCTGCGTGCGCCAGATGCGAACGGAATCGCCGCCCGGATAACCAGCCCAGGGCAGAGAACGATCGGCCTGAAGCGAAGCGGTCTTCACATTCGGGTTCTCGACATAATAAGGAGCGAGGAAGTCCGGGCCGGTTGCCAGCTTGTTGGTCGGCAGGTAGCCGGTGATGCGAACGATGGTGTTCTGCGCTTCTGGACCGGTGATCCACTTCAGGTATTTCCACGCAGCATCCTGCTTGGCTTTTTCCTGCGTCAGGATGACGGCAGAGTTGCCGCCGGTCGGCACGCCGCCCTTTTCCTTGTTATCGAGCGGGAAGGTCGCCGTCTTCAGCTTGAAGCGGTCGCCAACCAGACCCTGGATCGTCTGAACGTGAGCGGGCGTCGAGAAGATGAAGCCGGTGAGGCCTGCGCCGAACTGCTGGCGCGACTGGTCCCAGTCGAGCAGGTTCTGACCACCTTCGGTAACGAACTGGCGGGTCATCTTCAGGGCGTTGAGGCCGATCTCGTTGTCGAAGGCAACGGTCTTGGTCTTGTCGTCGACGAGCTTGCCGCCCTGTTCGACAACGAGCGCCTGCCACAACCAGTCATCCGGCCAGCCGTTGATATCGTAGCTCATGCCAGCGAATTTCGGGTCGAGAGCCTTGATCTTCTTGGCGAGAGCGATGAGCTCCGGGAAGGTCGTCGGCATCTTGTCCGGGTCGCCGCCAGCCTTGGTGACGAGGTCGGAGTTGATGTAGATGATCGGCGAAGAAGCATTGACCGGCAGGCCGTATTGCTTGCCATCGATCTGGCCGAGTGCGGCCATCTTGGGGCTGTAGTTCTTGTCGAGGAAGGCCTGACCGCCTTCAGCCTGAATGAACGGGCCGAGATCGGTGATCTGGTTGCGCGGTGCAAGCGTGTGGACCAGTTCCGCCGTCAGATTGTAGCCCGAGAAATAAACGTCCGGCAGATTGCCCGTGACGGCAGAGCGCAGAACCTGCTGCTGGCCTTCGTTGTAACCGGCGGCCGGAGCGAGGAAGTTGATCTTCACGTCAGGGTTCTTCTTCATGAATTCATCTGCCAGCGGCTGATGGAATTTCGTGAAGCCCGGCAGGTTGTAAAGAACGTTGAGCGTGATTTCGTTGGCCAGAACCGGCTGTGCGAGGCCAGCAAAAGCCATGCCAAGAGCCAGACCGCCCATCACGGCGCGTCGGTTGAGTTTCATGTCAGTCTCCAGAAAGGTTGGGAGGAGGAAGTCTGAACGGCATCACTTGACGCCGGTCATGGTAATACCGGCGATGAAGTGCCGCCGTGCGAGGAGGAAGCACAGCACCATCGGCGCGGTAATCAGTGTGGCGCCCGCCATCAGCGCACCGTAATTCGCGCCGGATTCGACATCGGCGAAAAGCATCATGCCAAGCGGCGGCGGGGCGAGATTGGTGTCGGAGATGACGATCATCGGCCAGTAGAGATCGTTCCAGTGGGCAACGAGCGAAAAGATCGAGAAAGCCGCAAGCGACGGCAAAGAGCCGCGAAGCACCAGCCCCCAGCAAATCTCCATTTCCGAGAAACCATCCATACGGGCAGCCTCGATGATTTCATCGGGGTAGCTGCGGAAGGACTGGTTGAACAGGAAGATGGCGAAGACCGAAAGAAAGAACGGCATCATCATCGCGAAATAAGTATTCAAAAGCTGCGTCTTGGCCAGACCGACGAAGAGCGGCAACGCCAGCGCCTGGATGGGCACGCAGAGCGCTGCGATGACGAGACCCAGCAGCAGCTTGCGTCCCGGGAAGCGGAGTTTTGCCAGAGCATAGGCCGCCGGAACCGATGTGAGGATTTGCACGACGAGAATGCCGACGCAGACGATGACGCCGTTCAGCATGAAGCGTGCCATCGGCACCTGACCTGCCGCCCGGGCGTAATTGTCGGCCGCGTCGAATTTCTGCGGAATGGGCCAGAGCGAGACGTCGAATATTTCCGCCGGCGAGCGGATAGACGTCAGCGCCATCCAATAGAACGGCAGGAGCATCACGAAAGCGCCCAGCGCAAGGACGAGATGCGGGAAATATTTGCGGAATACGGCCATCAGTAATGCACCTTCCGGTCCATATGCAGCGTCTGGCCAATCGACAGGATCAGCACGATGACGAGGAAGATAATCGTCAGCGCGGCGGCATAACCGGTGTTGGAATATTCGAAACCTTCGAGATAAAGATCGAACAGCAGTGTTTCCGACCCGGAGCGGCCCTTGGTCAGCACGGCGACCGTCTCAAACACCTTGAAGGCAGAGATGGAGGTGGTGACGACCACGAACATGGTGGTCGGTCCGAGCATCGGCCATGTCACCGTCAGGAACCGGTCAACCGGGTTCTTTGCACCATCGAGCCGCGCCGCCTCGTGCAGATCCTTCGAGATGGCGGTGAGGCCGGCGAGGAAGAGCACCATGTTGAAGCCCAGAACCTGCCAGATGCCCATCAACGCCATGGTGGGGATGAGGAGAACGGGATTGGAGAGAAAAGCGACGGGCTCGAAACCCAGCCATTTGATCGCCGCGTTCACGGGACCAAGCGAAGGGTGCAGGAGAAACTGCCACACGGTCGCCATGGCGACGAGGGTTGCGGTGACGGGAAGGAAATAGGCCACTTCCCAAAAGGTGCGGCTGCGCTTGCGGTTATAGACCAGCAGAGCCACCCCGAGCGCGAGAAACACGCCGAAGGGAATGACGATGATCGCATAGAGGGCGGTGTTCGCCAGCGCGCGCAGGAAAACCGGATCCTGAAACGCCTTCACGAAATTGCCGAGGCCAATGAAGCGGGTGGAGAGCGCCCCAAGCCGGTAATCCGTGACGGAAAAACCGGCAAGAACGAACATCGGAACGATATAGATGGCCAGCAGCAGCAGGCCTGCGGGCGCTGCAAACATCAGGCCGCGCCACATCATCCGCCGGTCCGCCTTCGGCGGGCGCAAGCGAGACTTGGCACGCAGGGGCGTAGAGATATCGACAACCGTCATGCCGGCACCCGCTCACGCACCGTCACCTTGCGGCGCAGGCCATCGGCCGCGAAAAGATGCGCGCGTTCCGGTGCAAAGCCCAGGTTCATCATGCCATCTGCATCGGCGCCCAGCACCTCATCCGCGCCTTGACGCAGGGTCATGGAGACGGTCTCATCGCTCAGCAGGCGGCAGCTCACGAAGCGGTCGGCACCGTGGGTTTCGCTGCGCACCACACGGACGGTGAAACCTTCTTCGCCCGGCCGCAGGTCCTCGGCGCGAAGGCCGAGCGTCGCCGGGCCGGCATCACGGCCCGCACCCTCGATGCCAAGATCGCGTCCAAAAGCCGTGATCCTGCCCTGCGCATCGATTTCGACCGGCAGCAGGTTGATCGATGGCGTGCCGATAAACCGTGCGACGGTCAGTGTCGCGGGCTTACGGTAAAGCTCGTCCGGCGTACCGAGCTGTTCGATGCGGCCTTCCGACATCAGCGCAATGCGGTCAGACATGGTCATGGCTTCGATCTGGTCATGGGTGACATAGATGAAGGTCGCGCCAAGCCGGCGGTGCAGGCCCGCCAGTTCCTCGCGCATATGGGCGCGGAGCTTGGCATCGAGGTTAGAAAGCGGCTCATCCATCAGGAAGGCTGCGGGCGAGCGTACCAGTGCCCGGGCAAGCGCCACACGCTGGCGCTGGCCACCGGAAAGCTGCGCCGGCTTGCGATCCAGCAGATGCGCGATCTGCAGCGTCTCGGCAGCCTGTTCGACAGCGGCATCAATCTGCTTCAACGTTTCCGCGGGCGCTGCAAACCGGCCGATCAGCGGCAGGCGGGCAGCGAAAGGCAGGCGCCGCATGCGCAGCGGCGTCGCAATGTTCTGGCGCACGCTCATATGCGGATAAAGCGCATAGGACTGGAACACCATCGCCAGATTGCGATCGCTCGGATCGATCTCCGTCACATCCTGCCCGCCGATCGAAACCGAACCGCGATCCGGCGATTCCAGGCCCGCAATGATGCGCAGCAGCGTGGACTTGCCGCAACCAGACATGCCGACGAGCGACAGGAATTCCCCTGGGCGAATGGAAAGATCGATCTCTTTCAGAACATCGTCAGCCCCGAAGCCCTTGCCGATTCCTGAAAGTTCAAGTGATTGTGGCGTCATTCTGCGCTCCTTTTCTGGAGCGCATATGCTTATATTGTATGACAATATGACGAAGGTTTGGGGAAAGTTCTATGACACTCGAAAGCCCGATAATCTCGGGCAATCGGAAAACGTTACGGTATAGACCTCCACCTAAAGCCACTAATATTTAGGGGGATATTCCGACGTGTTTTCAGCACGCCTCCATCGGCTGGAAAACCGGGTCGGTGGCTCCGATCTACACGGCGGCGAGAATCACATGAGCCTTAATCTTGGCTGCCACCTCGCCCTTACCATGCCGGGCTTCAATCGCGGCAGCGGCACAATCAGTCGCTGCATTGAGCTTCCCCGGTGCCCTCGCCTCTATTTCCGTCCGCAGAACCGTTCCCTGACAATAGGCGACGGCCGGAATGCGCGGTGACGGGGCGCGGCTTTGCGCCGCCACCGTCTCGACGGTCACACGGGAAAAACCGGCATTCTCCAACTCGCGGCGTATCAACACCGTATCATGATAACCGTGTGGGGTGCGGGCCATGAAGCGCGGGGGATCATCGGGGAAAAGCCCGGCAAGGGCGTTCGTCACATCATCCGCGAAGTGATTTTCCTCGATGCGATCCCATACGTTGAATAAATAGTGCCCGCCGGGCTTCAACACCCGCTTTGCCTCACGATAGGCGGACAGGCGATCGTTAAAGAACATTGCACCGAACTGACAGAAAACCAGATCGAAAACAGCATTTTCAAAAGGCAGAAGCTGAGCATCCGCCTGTCGCCATTTTATGCGGTTGTCGGGTGCCTGTTGCGCTGCTGCAAAATCGAGCATCGGCTGATTGAGGTCGGTCACCACGTAATGTGCCGCTGGCAATAATCGGGGAATCATTTCCCGCGTGACGGCCCCGGTGCCCGCGGCGATTTCCAGAACGTCAATCGGCATCAAGGCAGCCGCGCGCCGCGCCAGATCAGCAGCGAATGGCGCAAAGATCAACGGCACCATATAGCGGTCGTAATTCTCCGGAATCGAACCCGCAAACACCTTGTCCGCTTCCAACATGGCTTTCACTCCGGGCCATCTGATGAGCGGAAGACTTTAACATATATTCGGGATGATCGGAATTCATTCGGCCTTACGGGGCTTCGACATCAACGCAGGCGGAGCAGCATTTGAAGACACCGATAGGCGGTCGCCACAACCAGCGACACGTCTCGGAAACTGTTTTTAAGGGAAAAGAAATGGCGCACCCGAAGAGATTCGAACTCCTGACCCCCAGATTCGTAGTCTGGTGCTCTATCCAGCTGAGCTACGGGTGCGTGCCGTTCCGGTCGTTTCCGGTGGCGTGGCGATCCTCTAAAACGTCCTCATTCCGAATGCAAGCGATTTCGTTTCGAAATTGTCATTTTTCCGCAGCAATTCGCGTATCACATTGATTATATTGTAAATTCCATCCAAGCTGTTTTTCGCGGGCCTGATCGGGCCTTGATTCCGCCGGAGATAATGGCTTTCCGAACCTGCAGCCGGGCGGGTTTTTCAGGCGGTTCTGGCTGCCTGTATGGAGGCGGCGCGGTCGGCGATTTCGATACGGAACTGCGTGCCGGGACCGGGCTTTTCGACAAGCGCGATCGTACCGCCGTGGGCAAGCACAAGTTCACGGGCAATGACCAGCCCGAGGCCCGTGCCGCCGGAACGGGCCGATCCCCTGAAAGCGGAGAACAGGTTCTCCTTGGCCTTGCGCGGCATTCCCGGCCCATTGTCGTCTATGACGATGCTGACGACGCTGCCGGCCCTCTGGGCCGAGATGGAAAGATGCCTTGGTGCCGAATTCGCCACGTCGGATTGCAGGGCCTGGACGGCATTGCGACAGAGATTGTGGATCACCCGGAAAAGCTGTTCGGAATCCGCATCCACCGTCAGATCGGGGGGGACGCTGTCGTGAAACTCGATGCCGCTATCGGGATCGAGGGCCAGAATATCGCGCACATCCCGCACCAGCAGGCTCAATGGCACTATCTTGCGTTTTGGCGCCCCCTCCGTCGCCTGACCATAGGCCAGAACCTCACCCGTATAGGCCACGGCACGGTCGATGGTGCGCAGCAGTTTCGGCGCGAAGCTCCTGACCATCGGGTCCTTGGCATCGACCAGACGGTCTGACATGAGCTGGGCGGAGGAGAGGATATTGCGCATGTCATGGTTGATCTTCGACACGGCAAGGCCAAGATCCACAAGGTTCTTCTGCTGCCGCAGCGTTTTCTGCAGTTCCGTCTGCATGTCGGCGAGATGGCGGCCCGCAACCGACAGTTCGTCGGTTCCCTCCTCCGGCACGAAAATCCGCTCGGGATTGCCCGGATCTTCCGAAAAATTCTGCATGCCGAGCGTCAGCCGGCGTATCGGCCGGATCATGATGCGGTTGATGGAGATGAAGATCAGGCCCGCGGTGACCAGCGACAGGACGATGGAAATCAGGAAAACGTTGCGAGCATAGGCAAGCATCGCCGCCCGCAGCTTGTTTTCGCCCAGTACGAGCTCGATGATCGTGTCGCTGTCTCCCACCACATCGAAGACGCGGATGACGCGGTTGCCGCCGAACAGCAGGGTGGAAAAGGCGTCCCGCACCGCCGCCGCCTGCGAAACATCGGAAAGATCATATTGCTCGTCGACGCCGGGCGGCGTTTCCGCTACGGCCAGCAGGCGCGACGTACCATCCTTGCGCAGGGCGATTAGCTTCGCTCCGGTTGCCATCAGCGTGTCGTTCTGCACGCTTCGCGGCAGTTCGGCCTGCAGGCCATCGATGACAGCACCGGCAGCGGCGGCCGTGTTCAGACGGTCACGCAGCCAGGAAAGACGCATATTGGCAACCGATGGCACGAAGATCAGCACCTCGGCGATCATCACGAAAATCACGGTCAGCAGCAGCAGCCGCCCGGAAAGGCCGGCGGTCAATCCCGGCATGCAATGCACCGGATCGTCTTGCGTGCGGTCCAAGCTGTCTACGCCTTTAGAAAACACCGGGCCATGATCCTGTATGCGCGCCGCTGCTTGCGTGGAACGGCTCGGTTTATATGCAGCAACGATAATAGGACCTAATGGATATTTTTCCAATGCGCTGCAAAACAAACGTCTTCAGTGCCGGAAAAACGAACGCCGCCCGAAAAGGGGCGGCGCTTGAGGCTAAGCCGGTTTGAGGCAAAACGGTAGGTCGTCTAGAATTCCTGCCAGTCGCCATGCGCCGGGGCTGCGGCGGGCTGGGCATTGAGCGCACGGCTGACGCTGTTCATCAGCTTACGCGCCGGAGACGACACGGCCGCCGTCCTGCCGGAGACGGCAACCGGCCCGGTGGATGCCGTCATCGGCCGTAAAGATTGCTCGATACGATGGCTGCGCTGCGCCGTCTCGGTGCCGACATTGAAGCGCGTCACCAGTGTTACGAGATGGTCCGCCTCGCTGCTCAGCTTATGGGTCGCGGCCGAGGTCTCCTCCACCATGGCGGCGTTGCGCTGCGTCACCTCGTCCATCTGGTTGATGGCAGTATTCACCTCGTGCAGACCGGTGGACTGCTCCCTGGCGGCCGTGGCGATCGAATGGATATGCTCGTTGATGGCGAGAACGCGGGTCTCGATCTCGCTCAACGCGCTGCCCGTTCTCTGCACCAGCGACACACCGCGGCCAACCTCCTCGCCGGATTTGGTGATCAGCGCCTTGATGTCCTTCGCCGCGGTTGCGGAACGCTGCGCCAGTTCGCGCACTTCCTGGGCGACGACGGCAAAGCCCTTGCCAGCCTCGCCCGCACGCGCCGCTTCCACACCGGCATTCAGCGCCAGCAGGTTGGTCTGGAAGGCGATCTCATCGATTACGTTGATGATCTGGCTGATTTCGCGCGAGGCGTGCTCGATGCGATCCATGGCGGAGACGGCATCACGCACGACACTGGCGGATTCTTCCGTCTTCTGTTTGGTTTCGGCAACCATGGCGCTGGCTTCCTGCGCACGATCGGTGGAATTACGCACAACGGCGGTGATTTCGTCCAGCGCGGCGGAGGTTTCCTCCAGTGCGGCGGCCTGCTGTTCCGTCCGCTTCGACAGGTCGTCGGCGGCCGAGCGCAGCTCGTTGGCGTTGCCGCTGATGCCTTCCGTGCTGCCGCGCACTTCACGCATCGTTTCCCGCAGCTTGGTCAGCGTCTGGTTGACGTTCTCCTTGAGTTCGGCGAAGACGCCGCGGAAGTCGCCGTCCATCTTTTCTGTCAGGTCACCACGCGCCAGACCTTCGATGACGCGGCTGGTCTCGGAGACGCCGTTGTCTACCCCGATGAGCAATGCATTGATCGTTGTTGCGAAACGGTTGAGGTTGTCGTCGCCATAATCCTTGTTGATACGGCGGCTGAAATCACCCCCTGCCGCAGCATCGACGACAACAGCCATGCCGGCCTGAAGATCGTCGCTCTTGGCGCGCATGGCTGTTTCCTGAGCGTTCATGCGGCGTACTTCGCGGCCGTTCTTTTTGAAGACTTCAACAGCCGCCGCCATTTCACCGATCTCGTCGTTCTGGCCGAGATAGGGCACATCCGCGTCCAGATTTCCGTCAGCCACGGCGTTCATCACTTCCGAAACCCTGCGGATCGGCGCACTCAATTGCCGTGCTCCAATATAAAGACCGAAGGCCGCGCCGGCCAATATGCCACTGCCGGTGACGGTGATGACCAGCCAGAATGTTGTCGTTACAAAACCGTCGATGCCGGCCTTGACGGCCTCAAGCTCGGCAATGTCGTTCTTCACGACGGCGTCGATTTCCGCCTGATAGGCTTTGCGGTTGGCCCGGTTCGCCTCGTTGTTGCCCTGCTGGTTGGCCGCCTGCGGGCCAGCTTCACGGGCAAGCCGCGCGGTCTCAAGGCGGAAGGTCTTGAACTCCTTGAAGCGGCTGGAGAGATTATCGAAGGTTGCCTTCTGTTCCGCCGGAACGAGAGGGGTCCATGTGGCGATCAGCTTCTCCATGGCATCGAGGTTCTTGACGATGCCGTCCGCAAAGGGCGCCGCCTTTTCGATATCGGCAGCGGCATAGACCCCGCGCGCCTCCATCACGACCGCGGTAACCAAGCGGTTGAGCGCCTCGCCCTTATAGGCGCGCTCCGCCGCCTTTTCATATTCGACCGTGCGGACCCGGAATTCGCTGACCGCATAGATGGACAGTCCACCGATGGTACAGGCCACAAGGCTCATCAGCCCGACAAGTAGATTGATACGACCGCGAATTCTCAATTTCGTTCCCCCAACAAAAACCAGCGCCAAGATGAAAATGGGACGCTGGCATAACTTTTCGCGTCACAAGATTTATCAATGCCGCGTTAAGAAAGAATTTCGTATTTTATCGGTTACGCATGGAAATGCGTGCGCACGACCCGCCGAGGAAGCGAACCTCATGCGCTTTTCCGCAAAAGGTGAAGTGCTAAAACCCCTCCGGCAATTGACTTTGCTCGGCCTATGCCCTTATAAGCCGCGCACGCTCGGCCATAGAAAGCTCGCCCAGGCGGGGTTAGCCGTGCAAAAAACGAAACGCTGTTGCAAATAATTGCAAATTCAAGAAGGGCCGCACACCGCGGTATTAAATAAATGTCTAAGCGTACTTTCCAACCGTCCAAGCTTGTTCGCAAGCGTCGTCATGGTTTCCGTGCCCGCATGGCTACTGCCGGCGGCCGCAAGGTTCTCGCAGCCCGCCGTGCGCGCGGCCGCGCACGTCTGTCGGCTTAATTGCCGAGCCTGTGGCCCGATGAAAGTCGCGGGCACATGAGCGAGACTAAAAAACAACCCGGCCGGCTTAAAAACCGGTCGGAGTTTCTTGCCGTTCAGGCGGGGGAAAAACGGCGGGGAAGCACCTTTCTTGTGGAAGTGCTTGACCGGAGAGCCCCGGAAACCGAGCCTCGCGTCGGTTTTACCGTAACAAAAAGACAAGGCAACGCGGTCGAGCGAAATCGCATGCGCCGCCGTCTCAAGGAAGCCGTCAGGCTTTCTGCCGGGGTCGCAATGAAGCCCGGTCATGACTATGTGATTGTCGCCCGCAGGGACGTACTCGATACCGCCTTCCCGAAACTTCAGTCTCTCCTTATCGAGCGCATTGAAGGAACGGCGAAACCGAAACGGTCCCAGGAGACCCGCTCCAGGAAAGAATGATGGAAAAGAACCGCAATTACTTCATCGCGATAGCCCTTTCGGTTGTCATCGTCCTCGCCTGGCAATTCCTTTACATGAATCCGCGCATCGAGCAGCAGCGCCGCGCCGAAGAGGCCCGCCAGGCGCAGCAGCAGACGACGCAGCAACAGCCGGCACCGGGTGCCGCACCCGGCGCGACCGTCGAAGGTGCACCGCCCGCCTCCTCCACGCAGGCCGCCGCCACGGCGACACGGGAAGAAGCGATCGCCAGGACCCAGCGCGTTGCTATCGACACCAACGCCATTGCCGGCTCGATCAACCTGACCGGCGCCCGTTTCGATGACATCCGGCTCAAGGGCTATCATGAGACCGTCGATGACTCGAGCCCGATCATCACGCTGTTTTCGCCTGCCGACACCAAGGACGGTTACTTCACCGAACTCGGTTACGTTGCAGCACAGGAAGTCGGCGGCGTTCCCGGTCCGACGACCGTCTGGACGCTTGCAAGCGGCGACAAGCTGACGGAAACCACCCCGGTCACCCTGACCTACACCAATTCCAAGGGTGTCGTTTTCTCGCGTACGGTTTCGATCGACGAGCATTACATGCTCTCGATCGCCGACAAGGTCGAGAACCCCGGTCAGGCGGCGATTTCCTTCGCGACCTACGGCCGCGTGACGCGCAACAACAAGCCGGTAATTCCCCCTGTATTCGTTATTCATGAGGGTTTTCTTGGCGTTTCCGGCAAGGACGGCAGCCTGACGGAAAAGAAATATAAAGACGTCGAAGAGGAGCCGGTAACGGTTGCCAAGGCGACCGGCGGCTGGCTCGGCATCACCGACAAATATTGGGCCGCGGCCATTGTTCCGCCGCAGACGACGCCGTTCGAAACCCGCTATTCCCACATCACCGGCAATCAGCCGAGCTATCAGGCCGATTTCAAGAGCGACTCGATGACGGTCGAAGCCGGCCAGTCCATCGAACTGAAGAGCCTCGTCTTCGCCGGTGCCAAGGAAGTGCCGCTGGTCGATCGTTACGAGACCGAATATTCCGTTCCGAAGTTCGACCTTCTGATCGACTGGGGCTGGTTCTACTTCATCACCAAGCCGATGTTCAAAATGATGGACTTCTTCTTCCGTTATTTTGGCAATTTCGGCGTGGCCATCCTGCTCACAACCATTGTCGTCAAGGCGCTCTTCTTCCCGCTCGCCAGCAAGCAATACGCATCCATGGCGAACATGAAGCGCATGCAGCCGAAGATGGAAGAGCTGAAGGCCAAACATGGCGATGACCGTATGGCCATGCAGCAGGCGATGATGCAGCTCTACAAGGAAGAGAAGATCAACCCGGTTGCCGGTTGCTGGCCGATGCTGCTGCAGATTCCGGTCTTCTTCGCGCTCTACAAGGTCATCTATGTCACCATCGAAATGCGGCATGCACCGTTCTTCGGCTGGATTCACGACCTTTCCGCGCCCGATCCGACCTCGCTGTTCAATCTGTTCGGCCTTCTGCCCTACGACGTGCCGCATTTCCTGATGATCGGCGTCTGGCCGCTCGTCATGGGCATCACGATGTTCCTGCAGATGCGCATGAACCCGACGCCGCCCGATCCGACACAGGCGATGATCTTCACCTGGATGCCGCTGATCTTCACCTTCATGCTGGCCTCCTTCCCGGCTGGTCTGGTCATCTACTGGGCGTGGAACAACACGCTCTCCATCAGCCAGCAGGCCCTCATCATGAAGCGTCACGGCGCCAAGATCGAACTGTTCGATAATATAAAAGGGCTGTTCAAACGAAAGCCGGTGCAATCGAAATGAGTGAGACCGGCACGGCAACCGAAAAGCCCCTGTTCGGGCGACCCTGGATTTTCATTCGCGGCGTTCCCGCGATGAAATTCCTGCCGCCTGAGGGCCCGCCGGAGATTGCATTTGCCGGTCGCTCGAACGTCGGCAAGTCCTCGCTCATCAACGCATTGGTGGGTCACAAGGGACTTGCACGCACCTCCAACACCCCCGGACGCACCCAGGAACTGAACTATTTCGTTCCCGAAGGTTATTCCGGCGAGCCGGGCGACCTGCCGCCGATGGCGCTGGTCGACATGCCGGGTTACGGTTATGCGCAGGCACCCAAGGATCATGTCGATGCCTGGACGAAACTTGTCTTCGATTATCTGCGTGGCCGCGCGACGCTGAAGCGCGTTTACGTGCTGATCGATTCCCGCCATGGCATCAAGAAGAACGACGAAGAGGTCCTGAGCCTGCTCGACAAGGCGGCCGTGTCCTATCAGGTCGTGCTGACGAAGACGGACAAGATCAAGGACGTTGGCGTTCCCCGGCTGATTGGCGAAACGCTGGAGAAAATCCGCAAGCGTCCCGCTGCCTATCCCGAAGTTCTTGCCACCTCGTCGGAAAAATCCTTCGGGCTGGACGATCTGCGGGCTGAGATCGTCAGAACGGTTTTGCTCTAAAGCGTTTTCGCGTCAGGCGATGGTGAAAAGCAGAACGGCGGTCCAGAGCATCGCCGTCAGCGCCAGAAGCCGCCAGAAGCGCACGGAATTCCAGACTTCCGAAAACATGGCGGCGAACACGCTGCCGCCGCGCAGCGGCTGACTTCTGAAAGGCAGGCCGGGTCTGGCCGGGTCCCTTTCAAGCAAAACGGCCATCGTCGCTTTTTCCCGATATTCCGTTTCGGCGAGATTTTCCCGCCAGCGCCTGACCATGGCGGCAAATTGGCGATCGCGCTTCACGCGCTTTGTAAGCTCCGCCATGCTTTCCGGCGGCAGGGCACCCAGCACATATTCGCCGGCGAGCACTTCGTCCCGCAAACCGCTCTGCTTGTCTCGATCCGGTGCCGTCATGGGTCTTCAAACTCCTCGGTCGTTCAGGCCAGCATCGTTTCACGACGCGCGACATGTCCGTCGCCCTGCTGAATAACCCCTCCCCTGCTTCCAACAAAGCTGGTCCGATTGGTGCTTTATGTCAATCTTATTACGCAGCTGACGCCGTCCAAAAACAGAATTTTACTATGGGCCGACACAATAAGGCCCGGAGGTTATTTCATTCGTCAAAAGCGGAGATTCGCCTGTCCTTGCAAACGCGGCGACATGTCGAATCCATGCATCCTGCACCGCAAAAATCGATTCCGATTTTCGCGCCGATGCTGTAGAGCGATGAAAGGCTCTTCCGGCCGCCACCATAGACCGAGGTTTTTCGATGACTTCTTCCGAAAGCGAAATTCAGGCACGGCTGCTCGCGCAGGCTTTGCCCTTTATGCAGAAATACGAAAACAAGACAATCGTGGTGAAATATGGCGGTCACGCCATGGGCGATTCCACGCTTGGCAAGGCTTTCGCGGAAGATATCGCCCTGTTGAAGCAGTCCGGCATCAACCCCATCGTCGTCCATGGCGGCGGCCCGCAGATCGGTGCGATGCTGTCGAAGATGGGCATTGAATCGAAATTCGAGGGCGGCCTGCGCGTCACCGATGCCAAGACAGTCGAAATTGTTGAAATGGTTCTGGCCGGCTCGATCAACAAGGAAATCGTCGCCCTCATCAACCAGACAGGCGAATGGGCCATTGGGCTGTGTGGCAAGGACGGCAACATGGTCTTCGCGGAAAAGGCGAAAAAGACCGTTATCGATCCCGACAGCAATATAGAGCGCGTGCTCGATCTCGGTTTCGTCGGTGAAGTCGTGGAAGTCGACCGCACCTTGCTCGATCTGCTTGCCAAATCGGAGATGATCCCGGTCATCGCGCCCGTCGCTCCCGGCCGTGACGGCGCCACCTACAACATCAATGCCGATACTTTCGCCGGCGCCATTGCCGGTGCGCTTCACGCCACGCGCCTTCTGTTCCTCACGGATGTGCCTGGTGTTCTCGACAAAAACAAGGAACTCATCAAGGAACTGACCGTGTCTGAGGCGCGTGCGCTCATCAAGGACGGCACGATTTCCGGCGGCATGATCCCGAAGGTCGAGACCTGCATCGATGCCATCAAGGCCGGTGTGCAGGGTGTGGTGATCCTCAACGGCAAGACGCCGCACTCCGTGCTTCTGGAAATCTTCACGGAAGGTGCCGGCACGCTCATCGTGCCCTGATGCATTTCAGTGGCGGATGGCAAGCCTGTCCGCCATATCCGGCATTCAGCCGAATGCCAGAAGCGACAGAACACCCACCACAATCAGCATGCAGCCGGACAGTTCGAGCCGGTTGATCTTCTCCTTGAAGAAAAGCACGGTCGAGGCAAAGGCGAACAACATCTCCACCTGCGCCAGCGCCTTCACCACCGCGGCCTGCTGCAGGGTCATCGCCGTGAACCAGCCGAATGAGGCCGTGGCGCCCACGAAACCGACGGCGAGCGACGGTTTCCAGACCTTGGCGATACGCGGCAATTCTTCCCTCTCGCGCCAGATGATCCAGAGGAACATCGACACCGTCTGCATGACGATGACGACAACGAGGGTGAAGCCCGCCTGCATCATCGCATCCGGGGCAGGCAGGCTCGGCGCAAGCGCCAGCGATGCCGATCGGTAGGCAACCGAGGACAGGCCGAAGAATGCTCCCGAGGCAAGGCCGATACCCGCTGTCCGGCTGAAAATCGAGGTCAGGAAAGAAGCGGGCGTCACTTGCGTGCGCGCCACGGAAATCAGCATGACGCCGGCGACTGAAATCGCAATGGCCGCCAATGTGCCGCCAGTGATGCTTTCGCCGATGAAGATAAGGGCAAACAGCGCCGCCTGCGCCGGCTCGGTGCGGGAATAGGCCGTGCCAACAGCAAAATTGCGGAAAGAGAACAGATGCACCAGCAGGAAAGTGGCGGCGATCTGCGCCATGGCTCCGACGGTTGCCCACCCAGCGAAGGACATGTTCGGCACCGGCAGCGGCCGACCGAGCCCGAGATGCAGGAATGCAAGATAGGCGAGTGCGAAGGGCATACCGAACACGAAGCGCACAAAGGTTGCGCCTGTCGTGCCCATCATGCCCTTGAGGTGTTTTTGCAACGTCGAGCGCAGGTTCTGCAGGAACGCGCTTGCGAAAGTAATGCCTATCCAGAGTTCCATAGCCTTGGCGGTATCATGCGCGCAAGGCCGCAGCCAAGCCCGATTTTCCGATCAATCGTCGTCTTTTCGATTTTCTTCGCCGTTCGAAACAGGCATAAAGCAGCCCATGGACACAAAGCCGAAAAACCTGCCCGACGCCGCCGATTTCGCCCATGTCAGCGAATGGGTCTTCGATCTCGACAACACGCTCTATCCGCATCACGTCAATCTGTTTTCCCAGATCGATCGTAACATGACAGCCTATGTGGCCGAGCTTCTGAAGCTCGACCCCGAAGAGGCGCGCGTGCTGCAGAAGCGCTATTATCACGACCATGGCACCACGCTGCAGGGCCTGATGATCAATTACGGCATCAGCCCGGACGAGTTTCTGGAACGTGCCCATGCCATCGACTATTCAGCACTGAAACCACATCCGGAACTCGGCGAAGCGATCAAAGCTCTGCCGGGCCGCAAGTTCATTCTGACCAATGGCAGCGTCAAACATGCGCAGGCCGCAGCAGGTGCGCTCGGCATTCTCGATCATTTCGAGGATATCTTCGATATTGTCGCCGCCAACTATCTGCCGAAGCCGGCCAGCGCGACCTACGAGAAGTTCGCAGCACTTGCGAAGCTCGACACAAAAAAAGCCGCCATGTTCGAGGATTTGCCGCGCAATCTTGCGGCTCCCAAGGCGCTTGGGATGAAGACCGTGCTGCTCGTGCCTTCGAACCTTGAGGGCGTGATCATGGAACGCTGGGAAATCCCTGATGTGACGGATGAGCATATCGACTATATCACCGACGACCTGACCGGGTTCCTGGCGAAAACCATCGCCCGCTGAGCAGCGAACATTACCGAAGCTTCATGCACCTTACGGATGTTTAAGTGGTGTGCCTTGGTCGACGTCACTATCTTTTCTTCAGGGACACCAAAGAAAAGGTAATGACGATGACCACACGCAAAATCGCCCTCTCTGCTCTTGGCGCAGCCCTTGTGCTCAGCACGGCCGCAACGGCCAGTTTCGCCGCGCCCGGAAAAGGCCACAAGGATCGCATGCCGATCCGGCCGGAAGCGGCTTTCGTGCACCTCTTGAAGGTGGCCGATACCAATAAGGACGGCAAGATTTCCAAGGAGGAATTCACCGCCCGCCAGGATGCGCTTTTCACCGAGATCGACATGGACAAGGACGGCTCGATCACGCCGAAGGAAATGCGCGAGTATCGCAAGGCGAAGATGGAAGCTTTCCGAGCCGCCAACCCGCGCCCCGAGCGGGAAGACGCCAAGGCGGATGAGGCCAAGGGCCCCGAGGGCAAACGCGCAGAGCGCGACCACGGAGGCCGTTCCGGCCATCAGGGCTGGGGCAGGCACGGCGGCAAGGGTGGCGGCTTGGGAATGATCCGCTGGGCCGATACCGACGAGAACGGTCAGGTCAGCAAAGCCGAGTTCACGGCCGCCGGCGAAAAGATGTTCGAGCGGCTCGACCGGAACAAGGACGGCGTTATTTCCATCGACGATATGCCGGACCGCCCGTTCCTCTGATCCCGCAAATATAAAGCCCGCTCAATCGGCGGGCTTTTTCTTTCAATGGAGACTGACGGTTTTCAGATCGTCTTCCGCCGCCTTGAAAAAGGTACTGGAACGATTGTCTGTCAGGAGGATAGGCGTACCATCCGCGCCGAACAGTGCCCACAGATCCAGCTGCGGATCGAGATCGGGTGCTTCCGGGAAACAGCGGCTTACTTCTTCCGCACGGATCTTGCGGATATATCCCACTTCTCCTTCACCGATATGGGCGAGCTGGGACTGGGTGAGACGCGCATGCGCTTCTTTTAAGAGCATATTTCAGCCTCCTTCTTCACGCCGAGCGATTCATGTCCGATTCCAGCGTTCATGGTCTACTCTGAGACGGAAATATTAATTTTCTTTACCACGTTTGAAATTTCCGGCCGGACCAGATCGATGGAAAGAAGGCCGTTGCGCAAGCGCGCCTCGCGAACCTGCATACCATCGGCAAGCACGAAGACCCGCTGGAACTGCCGCGCTGCAATGCCGCGATAGAGAAAATCGCGTTTTTCCTGTTCCTGCTGGCGGCCGCGAATGACAAGCTGGTTGTCGGCGGTCGTCACATCCAGATCGTCCTGCGAAAAACCGGCAACGGCAATGGTGATGCGCAGACGCTCCGGCACATCCTCTCCGCCAGGCAGACGCTCGATATTATAGGGAGGGTAGCCGTCATTGGCCTTCGCCATACGCTCCAGCGTTTTTTCCATGGCATCAAAACCCAGCAAAAGAGGGTGGGTGAATGGCGTCATGCGGCTCATATCTCTTCTGTCCTTGCAACCAAGCGACGTTTCGCGGTCCCGCTTCCGGCAACCTTGCCGGTCAATCGCACCGGCTCAAGCAATATGGGAAGCCGAACCACGATGCGCAAGACGAAACGCGGGCAAAGGCAGGAGGGAGGAATGAGGCTTGACAAGTGAGCACCCGCCGCTCGAAAAAAGCGCTCATCTCAACGGCGGGCAAGACATGGCAGAACGCAGAAAAATCATCATCGACACCGATCCGGGCCAGGACGACGCGGCGGCAATCATGCTCGCCTTTGGAAGTCCTGAGGAAATCGACATTCTCGGACTGTGCGCCGTTGCCGGCAACGTTCCGCTGAAGCTGACCAGCCGCAACATCCGCATCATCTGCGAATTGTGCGGCCGCACCGATATTCCCGTCTATGAGGGCGCGGAGAAGCCGCTGGTGCGCAAGCCCATCACCGCCGAGCATGTTCACGGCAGCACCGGCCTTAACGGCCCGGTTCTCGATGAACCGACCATGGAGGCGCAAAAGCAGCATGCGGTCGATTTCATCATCGAAACGCTGATGCGGGAACCCGCCGGCACCGTAACGCTCTGCACGCTTGGCGCGCTGACCAATGTGGCGCTGGCTCTCCTCAAGGCGCCGGAAATTGCCGATCGCGTCAAGGAACTGGTGATGATGGGCGGCGGCTTCTTCGAAGGTGGAAACATCACGCCGGCGGCGGAATTCAACATCTATGTCGACCCGCAGGCCGCCGACATCGTTTTCCGTTCCGGCATGCCTGTCGTCATGATGCCGCTCGACGTCACCCACAAGCTGCTGACCACCAAGGCGCGCGTCAACCGCATTCGTGACATTGGCACGCGCCCTGCCATCGCCATGGCGGAAATGCTGGAATTCTTCGAGCGTTTTGACATCGAGAAATACGGTTCGGATGGCGGCCCGCTGCATGATCCGAGCGTCATTGCCTATCTCCTCAAGCCCGAACTGTTCGAGGGCCGCGAGTGCAATGTCGAAATCGAGGTCATTTCCGAACTGACCATGGGCATGACTGTCGTGGACTGGTGGCGGGTGACTGACCGTCCCGCCAATGCCCGCGTGATGCGCAATGTGGATGCCGACGGCTTCTTTGAATTGCTGACCGAACGTTTCGCCCGGCTCTGATCCGGACAGGAACAAAAAAAGGCCGCTGGAAAAGCCAGCGGCCCTTTTATTTTCAGCGGGAATGGCGGATCAGAATTCCGTCCAGTCATCCTGCGCCAGCGCGTTTGCGCCGCTGGTTCTCGGACGGGCACGAGGAGCCGCGGCCTGCGCCCTTGCCGGAGCGGCCGGTGCACGCATTGTCGCTGCCGTGGCGCGCAATTGCTGGCTCGCATGGCCGCCGGACACCGCGAAACCGGCAACGAGCGATTTCAGGGTTTCGGCTTCGCTGTTCAGCGTCACGCTAGCTGCAGTGGTTTCCTCCACCATCGCCGCATTCTGCTGGGTGACCTGATCCATCTGGGTCACGGCGGAGTTGATTTCCTTCAGTCCTACCGCCTGCTCGCTGGCCGAGGCGGAGATCTGCCGTATCAGCTGGTTGATCTGCAGAACCTGATCGGCGATCTTTTTCATTGTCTCGCCGGCCTTGCCGACCAGCTGGACACCCTCGCCCACCTGCGTGGCCGACGTGTTTATCAGGCCCTTGATTTCCTTGGCGGCAGTGGCGGAGCGTTGCGCGAGTTCACGCACTTCCTGCGCGACGACCGCAAAGCCCTTGCCCGCATCGCCTGCGCGAGCCGCTTCAACACCGGCATTCAGCGCCAGCAGATTGGTCTGGAAGGCGATCTCGTCGATCACCCCGATGATACGGGAGATTTCCGCCGAGGATTGCGCGATGCCCTGCATGGAGTTCACGGCCTGCTGCACGACCTCGCCTGACTTGCCGGCGTCATCGCAGGCATGGCTGACGGCACCGGCCGCCTCTGCGGCGTTTTCCGCGCTGGAATTGACCTGTGCGGTCAACTCGTTGAGGGCCGCGGCGGTTTCCTCCAGACTTGCAGCCTGCTGTTCCGTGCGATGCGAGAGATCGCTGGCGGCGCGGGTGATCTCGCCGGTACCATTGCCGATACTGACGACGGTGGCGTTGACGGTTGACACCGTTTCCTCGAGGCTTTCGAGCGCCGAGTTGAAATCAGCGCGCAGCTTTGCATATTCGCCTGGGAATTCATCCTCGATACGGTAGGTCAGATTGCCTTGCGAAAGCGCATTGAGGCCGGCACCAAGCACGCCGACAATGTGCTGCTGCATGCGGCTATTCTCGCTACGCTCGAACTCCGATCGCTGGCGTTCCGTCTCCGCATGGCCACGCTGGGCGGCGGCTTCAGCTTCCATCTCGCGGATGCCGGCAAGCTTTGCGCGGAAACCTTCGAGAGCAGACGCCACGGCTCCAGTTTCGTCCTGACGTTCCTGACCGGACACCGGCACATCGTAGCGACCCTCACTGAGCGTCCTGACATCGGCAACAAGGGACGCGAGCGGGTTGCGAACGAAATAGCGAACCGCAAAATAAAGCGCGGCAATAACGGCGGCGAGAATGACGATCGCACCGATGATCATCATAAAGGTCTGCTCCTGTACCGGAGCATTCAACGCCTGATGGGGGATATCCACCAGAACGACCCACGTCGCGTTGAGGCCTGGAACGGCGAAGGGATAAACGAGACGGTTATAGGGCGCGTCGGTGTCGAGGCCGAGATTTTCGATGAGGCCCTGTTTGCCGGAGGTGATGGCAGCCTGAACGGTGCTTGCGCCTTCTCCGTCGTAAGCCTTCATATTCTGCTCGGGGGTCGGCGGCACCAGCCACTGCCCACCCTGGGAAACGAGCGTCACGCGGCCGGTTTCAAAAGGATGCAGAGCCTGCAGTTTCTGGGTGAGCGAGGCGAGCGAAATATCGACACCTGCCACGCCGATCATCTTGCCATCCGACATGACGGGATAGGCGAGCGAGGTCATGGTGGTGGGCACTTCCGTGCCCTGGGCGAGGTAAGGCTGGGTGATGGCTCCCTTGCCGGATTTGGAGGCTAGCGCGTACCATTCGGCCGCATAGTCGTTGTCGAAGGTCGAAAACTGGATATCGCCCTTCTGGGTCTTTGACCAATAAGGGGCAAAAGCACCGCTTTTATTGGTGCCGAGATCGAGCCGGTTAGCGATCTCCGTCGACTGGCCGTCAAAAAGGCCGAGCTGCTCGCAGAACCAGCTGCCGAAGGCGAACGTATTCTGCTCGACATTCGCTTTGAGGATATTGACGATACCAGGCCGGTCCATCGACTTAGCCTGATGCGCACGGCCGATGACACCGGCCATTGAGCGCGCCGCGCTGCCGAGTTCGCCGACATCGGCGGCAATGACGTTGGCGATGGCGCGCGCCTCGGTATTGGCCTGATCCATGGTCAGGGCATGGACACGTTCACTGGTCTGGGAAATGAGGAAGGAATTCGATGCGATAAGAACCGTGGTGATGGCGCAGCCGGTCACGAGGATGAGCTTCGTCGCAAGCGACTTCACTTTGAAATTGAACATCTTGGCCCCAATGGAAATTGTCAACCCGAAAGAGCTGACGTCAACGGATGACAATCTCCGTCATGGAGGCCCGTCCGCATGGGACAGTGCGCTGCAG